>CATKZK010000012.1 GCA_949841325.1 uncultured Bacilli bacterium | reverse complement strand
ATGTCGTACTTACGGCTGCAAATCCGATTGACATTAAGATTATAGCTACATACATTAAAAACCTTCTTCTTTTCATATGATAAACCTCCAATAGGACGTACTTTCCTACTATCATTTTACCATTTTTTTTTGTACATATGTTTTAGTAGTTTCTATATAGAACACATCAATTTGTACATTTCATTGACACTAAATAAAAGAAATCACAAAAAAAGGATTACTCAGTAATCCTATTTCGCGACAATATTAATAATTTTTCCCTTTATGACAATTACTTTTACGATATCTTTTCCTTCAATATGACGCATCACATTTTCTTCTTTAAAGGCAAGTTCTTTGATGTCCTCTTCTGATGCATCTAAAGAAACTGTAATGGTTCCTCTTAATTTTCCATTTACCTGAACACCTAAAGTAATTTCATCTTCTACTATTTTTGATTCATCAAATTCTGGCCAAGCAGATTCACATAATGGCAATCCTAACGCATAAACTTCGTTTAATTCTTCTGTACTATGTGGTGCAATTGGATAAAGAAGTGTAAGCAATAAACGATAATCCTCTTTCGATATTCCTTCTTCAAACTTTTCATATTCATTAAGCATAATCATTAAAGCAGATACTGCTGTATTATACTTCAATGTTACTAAATCATTTGACACTTTCTTTATAGTCTTATGGGCAAGCATTTCATTGGTATAACCTTGTTTTTCATTTAGCTTTTCCCCAATACGTTCAATTCGATCTAAGAATCTCTTACAGCCCTTTAGGGAGTCAACACTCCAAGAGGCATCTTGTTGATAATCTCCAATAAACATTTCATAAATACGCAAAGTATCAGCGCCAAATTCATTGACAATAGCATCAGGATTAATAACGTTCCCCTTTGACTTGCTCATTTTTTCATGATTTGAACCTAAAATCATTCCATGAGAGACACGAATATCAATCATCTCTTTATTAGGAACAAGTCCAAAATTATAAAGCATTTGTACCCAAAATCTTGCATAAAGCAAATGTCTTGCAGTATGTTCCATACCTCCATTATACCAATTTACACGATTCCAATATTTCATGGCATCCATAGATGCGAATTCTGAGTCATTATGAGCATCCATAAATCTTAAGAAATACCAACTAGAACCAGCCCATTGAGGCATGGTATCGGTTTCTCTTTTGGCATCCCCGCCACACTTTGGACATTTACAATTAACCCACTCTGTGATTTTGGCAAGTGGAGATTCCCCATCATCTGTTGGCTCATATTCTGTTACATCTGGTAATACGAGTGGAAGATCACTTTCATTCATAGGAACCCATCCACAAGTTGGACAGTTAATCATTGGAATTGGCTCTCCCCAGAATCTTTGACGTGAGAAAATCCAATCACGCATTTTATAATTCACTTGAGCACTTCCACAGTTATTCGCTTCTAACCATTTAATCATTTTATCAATAGCTTCTTTTTTATCTAGACCATCTAAATCTAAAATGCTCTCTGAATTGTTCATATATTCATACGTTTTTCTATGAAGTTCATCTTTTATTTCCTCTAAAACAATATCTTGAGATACCCATTCTACATCAAATTTTTCATCAGCATCTAAATGTAAAGCTACTTTCTCATCATCTATTAATTTAAAGTAAAGGCCCGTTGATATGATATTGAAATATTTATCTTTATTATAAGCGTAATAGTGATGATTTATTTTTGGTAAAATGGAAATCAATTCAAGATTCGTATATCCTGTTTCTTCGGCAATTTCTCTTCTTGCACATTCTTCTACAGGTTCTCCCTCTTTTCTTGTGCCTCCTATAAATAAACGACCACCTAATTCATGCCAATTAATCGTTAGATACTTATCACATTTTTCATCATAAACAATGGCCACAATGGAATTCTTATTCGTTTCATTTTCGTGAGGAACTCCTGTTATTTCCATTTCCTTAGAGGAATGAATATGGACACCATCTTCAGTCATGGCACCTTCTCCATGAATAGCTCGCATAGCATCATACTTATGAGCTTCTGTAGACAACGTAGATATAAGTTTGTCTTCTTCTATCCACATAACATCTGCCAAATCAATTTCCTCTTGAGATCGCTCTATTGCATCTAAACTATTCAATTTTCCTAGGATAGTATGACACTTAATATGGCGATTTACATCTTTATGTGCAGCATAGAAGTTATCAAAATAGATAAACTCCATCTCTTTTTCAATCGCAATATCCGTGTATCCTGTTTCTTCCTTTACTTCTCGAATTCCCGCTTCTATAACGAATTCATTTTCTTCAATACCACCCATAACAAAATTAATCCAATTGAATTTTTTATTATGAACACACAAATATTTATTTTCTGTTGGATGTTTAATGACCACATTGACAACATTTCGGTTTGTCACTGGCTTTCCTTCACGGATAGCTGAATCCCCTGTTCCATTAAATGACTTCGCCAATACCTGTCTAATAGGAATGCCAAATTTCTTTGCAAACTCGTAATCTCTTTCATCATGTGCAGGAACAGCCATTATAGCGCCTGTTCCATATGTCGCTAAAACATAGTCACTGATATAAATAGGAATTCTTTCTTTATTGACAGGATTAATGGCATATGCTCCTGTAAATACACCCGTCTTCTCTTTATTAAGTTCCGTTCTTTCCATGTCATTTTTAAGGGCACAAGCATCCTTATATTTAGCCACTTCTTCTCTTTTCTCTTCTGTAGTAATTTCATCTACTACTTTATGTTCAGGAGCTAATACACAATAAGTGGCTCCAAAAAGAGTATCACATCTTGTAGTAAATACTGTAAATTCTTGATCATGACCTTCAATTTTAAAATTGACATGTGCTCCTGTTGACTTTCCAATCCAATTGATTTGTCCTAATTTTACTTTTTCAGCAAAATGCGTATCTTCAAGCCCTGTAAGCAAATCTTCTGCATAATCACTCATGCGAAGCATCCATTGACTCTTCTCTTTTTGCACAACTTGTGAACCGCATTGTTCACATACTCCACCCTGCGCATCTTCATTTGATAAGACATTTTTACACTGCGGACACCAATTCACTGGAATCGTATCTTTATAAGCCATTCCATTTTTGTAAAATTGTAAAAATTGCCATTGAGTCCACTTGTAGTATTCAGGATCTGTTGTTGAAAATTCACGTGTCCAATCAAAAGAGAAACCAAGTCTTTTCATCTGTCCTTTAAAATTTTTGATATTTTCTTTCACGGCTTCTTTTGGATGAATATGATTTCTTATCGCATAACGTTCAGCAGGTGATCCAAAAGCGTCCCATCCCATTGGAAATAAGACATTATATCCTTGCATACGTTTCATACGAGCTATCGCATCTTGTGCCGTATAACTTCTTACATGTCCAACATGTAAACCATCTCCACTTGGATAAGGAAATTCAACTAAAATATAATACGGTTTCTTTCCTTCGTTTTTTACTTCAAACACATGATGTTCATCCCAATATTTTTGCCATTTTTGTTCAATTGTTAATTTCATTTTGATCTTCCTTCCTTTTAAAAAACATACCTACAATATGATAAAGACTATAAAACAAAAGCATAAACAGAACAAATGAGAGAATAAGCATTCCCATATAATGAATCTGTAAAAAATAAGAAAGCGTTATGGGGATTGCTAATATAAAACTATTCACACCTACTAATACAAAATTCAGTTTTTCTTCCATTTTCTTGCTCTTCTTTAATTCGTACTTCCTTATAATAAATTGACTTGCACGATTTACTGAGAGCATACCCTTTTTCTTTAACCTTAGAAAATAAAAGAGATAAAGAAATAAGTAAAGACAACCAAATGATAGGAAAAAGGCAATGACATATTTCATACGAATCCTCCATAAAAAAAGGTCCCTCATCCAAAGGACGAAAAGACCGTGGTACCACCTTATTTTTTTGCTTATTTAAACGATAAAGAGTTTAACCTAACACATCCAAAAACAAGTTCACAAAGTATTCCTATCTGTTTCCAGCACCACAGACTCTCTTGAAAGACTTTCTTTGCTACTACTTTTTCTTCCTCTGCTTAAATGTCATTATACTAAACTTCGGCAATATATTCAAGCAATTTCAAGAATAAAGTGATATATTTTTGATTTACACCCAGTTTTTTTAATTTGCGGACTTCAATACGTTTTTGTTTAATCTCTGTATCACTTAGTAATACTTCACCTATCACATTTTTTATCTTTGTTTCAATAGGCAAATCATTCAAGATAGAATCAATATCATCATTGATTAAACGCAAAGCATCTATTTCAATATCTTTTCCTTTGCAGTTAATCGTCACTTGCTTTAATGTGGAAAGATACGGTAACTCAACAATAAAATCAGAGTTATCTACATAAGTTGTTGCCCCTTTGACTAATTCATTTCCAACATGAATGATTACATTATCTGGTTCACGTGTATTTCTAAAACGAATACGATACGCACGATGGTCTGGAATAATACCACTTTTTCCTTCAATAGGTCTTATAATAACTGTGAAATTATTTTGTTGATACGTATAGTCAATATGGGTAAGAATGAAAAATTTTTCTTCATAAAGCGAGGAAAGTCCATCATCTTCATAAAGCTCATATGTATTACTTGCCCCTGGAAAAACTTGAATTTCCATTTCTTTTGGTGGTGCTGTATCATTTAAGTTTTTTTCATCTAATATGGCAAGAGGAATGATCGTTCCACTTTTAGCAAAAACTGGATAATCCTCTTGTTTATAAAAGGTCGTATATCTTTTCCCTCCAACATATCTTTTTCCCGTTGTAAAATCATACCATATGCCCTCTGGAAGAAATAATTTTAAAACGGTTCTATCCATGAGTAAATCGCGTTTTTTTGTAATAGGCGCAACAAATAAGGAAGAACCAAAATAATACTCTTTCTTATACGTTGGTTCATCATAAATTTCAGGATAGCGATAGTAAAGAGGCTGTACAAGTGGAAGTCCCGATTTGCTATATCGATAAGCCTCACTATAAAGATAAGGAATAAGTGAATGCCTTAAGCGCATATATTGCGCACAGACTGATTGTGTCGTAATGTCCCATCGCCATGGTTCTCTTTTATAGTATTGTCCCTCATCAGCCGATAATCTTAAAATTGGAGAAAAACAGCCAAACTGTACAAAACGTGCAAACAATTCTCCATCTTCAATTCCTCCTGTAAAACCACCTATATCATTAGAAATCCAAGATAATCCTAAATTAGAGGCCGTTGAATTGAATACTGGAAGCATTTCTAAATTTTTCCAACTGACAAGTGTCTCTCCAGTATAATGAATGGGATAGCGATGTGCTGCAAGTAATCCATTCCGTGCAAATGTAATTCCCCTTCGATTTTTAATCTGTTTAAAATCATTAAAATGATAATGAGTTAAAGCTCTCAATGTCGTAAGATCATTGCGATTATTATAGTCAATCCAAAAGAAATCAACACCATAATTCATAAGAGGATGAATCAAATAATCAAAATAGGCACTTATAATATTTTTATTATAAACATTGAAAGGAAGAACCCCATCCCCTTCACTTCCTGAGGCATTTTTAAAAGGTAGATAATAATCTTCAGTAGGACTAATGCCCTCCATTGGATTAATTTTGACAGCTAAACGAATATCTCTTCCATGAAGAAAATCTGCCACTTTCTTTGGTCGTTTAAAGCATTTTTCATTGAAAGATAAACCAGAAGTCATCTTTTTATTTTCTCGATGCCACTTATCTCCTAATAAAATGATGGAAAGAGGAAGACGATTTTTAGCAAAATTAAAGACAAGTTGTTCAATCTCTTTACTCGTATACTCGATATTGCGATTCCACCAAATTCCCAAGGCATAACGTGGTATTAAAGGAGGATATCCCGTTAAAGTAAAATAGTCTTTTAAACAAGCACCAAAGTCTCTTCGATACATAAAAACATAGGTATCTATTCTTTTGTCATTTCTTTTTCCTAAAGATCCATCTTCATTAAATAGTAAAGTTTTTGAATCATCTAAAGAGACAAAACCATCAGTACTATAAAGACCTCTTTCATATTTAGCATGTCCATCTGCACCATCTAATGAAAAATTTGTTCCTCTAAAGTTTCTTGCTTCAGGGTGTCCAAAATACCAATATTTGTCAGTCTCATTTAAATCAATTCTGAGATATTGATCTGGACTTACTTTCGAACCAATAAAAGGCATTTCTTTTTGATAAGTCAGTGTAAAATAACGTGTTTTAATGGTTAAAAACTTTGCATCTTCTTTTTTTTCAAACTTTACAGGAGAAAATGCACGGTTCATGACAAGTTCAGTCGGACGATCTTCAAAAGTTCCTGTCTCTGAAAACTCTAAGCGAACTAAAATTTCGGATAATACAGTAATACGATACTTATTTCCGCGAATTATACTCGATTCTTTTGACAATATTTCACTATACTCCATTTTAAAATGACTTTGCAATCCGCTCATCTTTGTTCACCCTTTTTCCTATTTTACATTTTAACATAAATTAGATAAGAAAAAAAGAGTCATTCATCAATATAAACTTTATTTTAATCCACAATATTTTACCTGTTTTATTTTTACGATTCTCGTTAAATCATACTTTTTGTCAACTCTTCTTTATGTTATAATACATTCTCAGAAAGAAGGATTATATGATAGATACACATGCTCATTTAAATTCAAGAGACATTAAAGATTTAAAAGAGGACCTAATCAGAATAAATAACTTATCTTATCTTGATCAAATAATCAATGTAGGAATTGATGAATTGACCAATGAAGAAGCCCTTGCTATCAGTAGAAATTTTGACAAATTCTATTGTGCACTAGGCATTCATCCATTAGAAGAAGGAAATATTGATAGCATTTTTAAATTAGCTCAATACAGTGAAAATAAAAATCGCATTGTCGCTTTAGGAGAGACAGGACTTGATACAAAAAAAGAATTAAAACCTCAAATAAAAAAATGTATTGAAACAATTGAGCTTGCTAATTTCCTTAAGCTTCCTATTATTATCCACAGTAACAACACCAATAAGAAAGTTCTTAGTTTATTAAAGGAACGCCCTGCTCAATATGGTTTTGTCTTTCACTGTTTTCAACCAAATTTACTAGATTTAGAAGAAATCATAAGAAGAGATGGATTTATTTCAGTTGGTACACCAATTACGTATCCATCTGCCAAAAGATCTTTAGAAGTTGTCAAAAATATTCCTTTAGACCAATTATTAATCGAACTTGATTACCCTTATATGTGCGAAAATCCCATTGTTGAAGGGAAAAACGTTTTCAATAAGATTCGAGAATTGAGAAATCTAGAATATGAAGAACTTGAAACGATTTTAGATAGTAATGCGAAACGACTTTTTAAAAATTTAAAAAATTCGAGAAAGTCATGATTTCCCTCGTTATATACGTGCTAAAATCATTGACTTTTGCATAGGATTAGTGTATATTACTAGGTGCGTAGTTATTGGCAGTTATTCTAGTTTTTGTTAATGTGTCTAATTGTAATAGTTCTAGTAACTTAGACTGCCAAAAGGGAAAGAGTATTAGACACCCTAACGAAAAAAGAATAAACCCTTTACTATGAAATAAAAAGAAAGGAGAAGAACATATGTCAAGATATACGGGACCTGCTTATAAGAAATCTCGTCGTTATGGATTTTCTACATTAGAGAATGGAAAAGACATTGCTAGACGTCCTTTTGCTCCTGGACAACATGGTGCAGGAAGAAGAAAAAAGATTTCTGAATATGGCATTCAGTTGCAAGAAAAACAAAAGATTCGTTTCATGTATGGATTAAATGAAAAACAATTTAGACGCCTATTTGAAAAAGCTTCTAAAATGGAAGGTATTCATGGTGAAAATTTCTTAAAGTTACTTGAGTCAAGACTTGATAATCTTGTCTACAGAATGGGACTTGCAAATACTCGTCGTGCATCACGTCAGATGGTTAATCATGGTCATATTATGGTCAACGGTAAAAAGGTAGATATTCCATCTTACCAATGCAAACCAGGTGATGTCATCAGTGTTCGCGAAAAATCATTAGAACATCCTGCAATGAAATTAGCATTAGAAGCAAAAGTTTCTAGACCTGCTTATGTAGAGTTTGATGAAAAGAAAATGTCTGGTACATTCTTAAGATTACCAGATAGAAGCGAATTAAATGCTGATATCAATGAAAACCTTGTTGTAGAATTTTACAACAGATAGAAAAAAGCCTTTATTGGCTTTTTTTATTTTATCTAAAAAACAACATCATATTTTCTATATCAAGTATCTCCTCAATTAAATCGATCAAATGAAAACTGACTAACAAACTTTCTATAAAGATGACGACAATCCTTACCAATGAAAAAATAAATCCTTGCATTTTGACAAACTGAAAAGGTTTCTCTTTTGATTTTTCTTCTAAGTGATTTTGATAATAAGAAACGACTGGATTACATTTATTTGATTCCTTTATAAAAAAGGCAATGCACATAAGTAAAATAATGACTACTAACATGGCAAGCATGATGACTCTTTTGCCTTTCATAGATAAACCTCCCAAAGGCGCACTCTCCCACTGTCATTGTATCATTTTTTTTTTTTTTTTTAGCAAGTCCTAATTTAGATGTCAAGAAGAACTTAGCAAGTTTATACAGTCCTTTTACACATAAAGGGCAAGTTTTATCACAAACAAAAACTGCCTCGATAAGACAGCCTTTACCTAACTCCTAAATCTTGTAAGACAGGTTTTTTGATAGAATCTTGTTTGGCGATTTCTCTAGAAATCATTTTAAATACTTTATCAGCCGCTTTCATTTGATTTTCATCATTTACAGAAACATTATTATAAACATACTTTTTTAAATCGCCAAGTTCTTCCGTCGTTAACTTTGCAAATAAGGGTAAATATTCTCTCTGATTTAAAGCGTTTAGAAAAGTCTGATAATGTTTACTTTGGCCAATACGAAATAACTCTTTTTCAACCATAAAGCGCACATATGGACGAATATCCATGATCCTTTTTAAAGCTTTTGTTCCACCCAATTCTTGAAAAGAAAGTTCCTCTAATTTATCTAGTTCAAGAGGGCTTAAAATAGAAAGTAAAGTAGCTAAAGCTTCATCATCCATTGCATCTAGTCGATTATCTTTAATCGCACTTATTACCTGTTTCACTTTATTTTCATTATACATAACACTCATCCTACCTTAGTTTTATATACTCTTCAATTGTTTTTTTTATGCGTTTTTCATATTCGCCAAAAGAGGCCATAAAGACCTTAATAAATACATTAAAATGTCTCCGATTAAATACATCATATATTCTGCGGTAAATTTCATCTGTGGCAACAACTCTAGCTTTCAATCCATCATTTGGCGAATAAGCCTTTGTCTTTCTAACCACGGAATTATATTGATCTACCAATTTATCCAATTCGATATTCTTCTTATAAATCTCCGATAATTTTACCTGATTGTAACTACTTGCTCCTGTAATAATTGAACTCATAATTAAATTGGCATCATCTTGACTATAATCATTAATATTACTAATGATGTAAAGATTCATAAAATAGTAGCCTAATACAACAATGTTATTAAAAGTATATGGATCTTGAATAAACTTTTCTTTTCTTTCAATTCCTTTTGTATCAAGTTCTTTAATGATTGAATAAACCCAATTGATGTTTTCTTGATATAAAGATTTCGTGAGTTCATCAAAATTCATATCCATTCCCTCTATTCTATATTTTCTATTATACCATAGTTATGAATGAAACACTAATACTTTTTATAAATTCATAAGCATTGGTAGCTCAAAGACGAGAAAAATAATAATTAAAATGGCTAGGATTGCAAGCAAAATAGCCACTGTTTTCTTATTACTTTTTACTTCTACTACTTTAACTAAGTCATTGGTTTGATGAAAAGCATTCACATCCATCTGATTGTTGTCTTGTTTTTGTTCATCAAAATGTATGATAGTATTGTTTTGATTCATATCCAAACATCCTCCATCTTTTTTTTCATTAATTTAGCAAAAATAACTTCTATTAAAAAACAAAGAGTAAGTAAAAGAACATAAGAGCCTCCAATAACAAAAAGTTGATTCAGTAATTCACTTTCAAAAAGATCAACCTCTAAGACTAAAAAATCAAAATGAATAAGTCTAAATAAAAAGGTGAAAAGGACATAACAACAAGCAACGATATTGGATTCAAAAAACAACATTTTTTTATTCTTTTCTTCTAATGCATAGCCAAATAAACTTTTAGGCTTTTCCCCTTCTTCCTTTCTATAATGTGAAAGTTCTAACTTATTTGCAATAAGCAAAAGAGAAAAGATAGGAATAAGAATGATGAAGAGCATTTCTTTTAGCATTAAACCCACAAGAATACTTATAATTACTAAAATAATTATTTTCAACATCGGTTTTCGCTCTTCTTTTTCCTCTTTTAAAAGCAGTTCATCAATTTGCATGTGATAGAGATCTGCAAGTTTTAAAAGCTCCTCCTCCGTGGGAATGCTCTTGCCTGTTTCAAATTCAACTACTCTTCTTTTGTTTGAATCTATTTTTCTTGCAAGACCTCGATAGCTATACTGATATTTTTCCCTTAATTCTTTTAACAATTCTTTATTTACCATAAAACCACCCTAAATGCGTTCTAAAACTTCCATAAGATTTGGAATGATTTGTTTTTTACGCGATACAATTTTTCTAAATAGTTGCCCCTCTTTCAATTCTTCTATTCCGTAAGCAAGTTCTAAAATATGTTTTGAATGCTTAGAGAAAAAGACATAAGAGTTATTTGTTAAAAAATTGGTGATAAATAAACAACATACTTTATATTGGTTATTTTCTTCCATTCGATCTAATTCACTCACTAATGCTTCAAAGTGAGGTTTAAAGACATTAATATCTGTTGTAAACACTTGTGCAATCGCCATTGTATTTTCTCCTACAGTATACGTTTTACAATCTTTATATATAATTTCATTTGCACTTAATCCCTCTATCGAAACACTACTTTCTAAAAGAGATAGACCATATTTTTTCATATCAATTCCTGCAATATGCGATAGATCTTCAGCGACAATTTTATCTTTCATTGTAGTCGTTGGACTTTGAAGTAAAAGTGTATCAGACAAAATTCCACTTACCATAAGTCCAGCAATTTGTTTTGGTATCTTAATATTATTCTCTTTAAATAAATAGTATATGATTGTATTAACGGATCCAACAGACATTGTACGAAAATTAATCGGTTTTGACGTATTGATGTCACCAATATTATGATGATCTATAACCTCAACGATTTCCGCTTCATATAAACCATCTACAGATTGTCTTACCATATTGTGATCTACTAATATCACCTTTTTACGCTCAATTTCATGAGCATCAATTGTTCTTAGCATACCTAAACAAGTGTCATTATTCCCTAAGATAGGATAATTTGTATGTTTTAACTTACTTGTTGCCTCTTCAAAATCAGTAAAATAGTCACTTGAATGAAACGTAATCGTCTCTTGATTTCTTTTAATCGATTGTATAGGATTCGCAAAACATAAAATTCTAGCAATTTTAAAGGCTCCTTTTTCTGTAAAGACTACATTTACCCTATTCTTTTTCACTAAAGCACGCATTTTTTTAGAAAGCATACCACCCTTAATTAAAATAATCATTTTTACCTTTTTCTTCAAGGCATCTTCGATAATACGCTCACGATTTCCAACCACTAATATCGTCTTTTCATCGACATTTTCCATTCCTTGCTCAGAAAATGCTGCAATATGAATATATCCGTTGATTTCTTCATCAAACTGAATACTCTCTTTTGCCTCTAAAACACTAACAATATTAGCCATTGTGGTATCTAAAACAAGTGAATCATTGTAGATCGTATTTGCCGCAATTTCTTTTAAAGAGACATATCCTTTAAATTTTTTCTCATTATCTACTAAAGGAAGTCCTGTTATATTGTATTGATTCATCAATTCTATCGCTTCCATAATAGAGGCATTCTCATTTAAGATATACTTCTTATTATAGTGAACATCCTTTAATTGCACTTTAACATCATTCAAATAACGTGGAATATCATATTTAAAAGTCTTTAAAGCAAAAGCTGTTTCTGGATTGATATCGCTTAATATAAAAGGCTCCGCACGCGTACCTAATTTATTTTTTAAATAAGCAAGTGCTATTGACCCACATACAGAATCCGTGTCTGGATTTCGATGTCCAAAGATATACACTTTCTCCATTATCATCAGCCTCTTTCCTATTATTTATTATACCATTTATTCAGCAAAAAAGACAACTTATTTAGTCGTCTTACTTTCCTTTTTTGTCGTTTTTGTTTTCTTACCAGTTGTCTTTTTTCGTGTACTGATTTCTTTCTTTAATTCATTTATTTTATTTTCTTCCTCTATATCATTGTGTTCTATTATTTTTTTCTGTAATTGTTCATTTTCTGTTTGAAGAGCATATCCTCTTTCAAAGATTAATTTTAAAACATAAGCAATAATAAGGAATAATATTCCCGATACATTGATATCATTCAATTCAAACATTGAAGTTTCATGATGTGCACAATAAAGAATAACAGGTTGAACAAAAGTTAGAATTAAAGAAAGTGGTAATAACTCTTTTGTCAATTGTATACTTTTTTTCTGAAACATATTTCCCTCTTTAATAAAGGAAAAAACCATCTTTAGCTTTGAAGTGACTAAATAAAGCAATCCATAATTAAGTGTATATGCAATACCTGATGCAAATCCTGCTAGAAGAACTTTTTCTTTTCCTACACTCTCAATAAACTGAAGAATTTCTCCATGTGGATAATAAGTCATCAATTCAATCATATTCGCCACTATATTATCTGGCAAATTATTGCCATGAATAAAGACCATGACAGCTAATCCAATGGCAAGTCCTATACTAAAGACAAAAAAGATTAAACTAATCCATTTAAAAGCAGAAATAATAAGTCCAATAAACCCCGTTAATGTCCGTTTCTCATAATCGCTGTTCTTCATGATTACACTTCCTATTCTATACCCTATATTAACATAAAACAGACAACTTGAAAAGGTTTATGCAAAGAGAAACAGCAATTTGACAAATAGAAGGATATTTTATATAATATCCCCACTTTGAAAGGAGTTATTTAGTATGAAAAAATATTTAATGCGTCTACTTCGGATTTTGAAATTTGTATTAGCATTGACAATCGTGATTGCCATCCTTCTGCTAGTAACAATTCTAAGAGCAGTAATCGTTTGTTGTACAACCATTAAAGTCAAGATAGAAGGAATGAATAATCTTAAGAATGCAAGAAAAGAATTACAAGAAGAAAAGGAAAAAGAGATAAACTACGCTTTGGATATTTTAGAAAATTGTCAGACCATACATCATGAAAATGAGACGATTGAAACTGATCAACTCCTTATCGATGACTATGTTTTAGATAAATGTAAAGAGAATCGACTTAGTATTGGTTATAAAAAACTATTAGAAGAATTACAAGATAGAATAGATGTGACAACAAAAAAAGCCGAATTAGAGGAATTAAAGCAAATGTATACGGAGTATGCCTTTTCTATACAAGATATCGCCATTTCTAGAAATGAATTTCTAAACGCGATTAATCTTTCTTTAGAAGAAGAACGTGAAAAAGCTTATAACACATTAAAAAAGTAAACAAGAAAGAAGGGATTTTATGAATATACAAGATTTAAAAGATTTAATTTGTACTTCTTTCGATTATAAAATTGCTTTAAAAAAATATACGATTAATCATAAAATGCCCTTTTTTTCTGTATCTGATATGCAGTTAATTAATATTGAAGGACGTGAATATATCGTCTTTTTTTATCAGGGAGTTATCGTAAAAATTCATCGATATTTTAGGCAAAAGATATACGCTTTAGAGGAAGAAAATGTAAAATCATTGATATCTCTTCAAACAAAACGTATTCTCCTACCTAAAGAACCCGTATATGATGATGAAGGCAATATTTCAGGGTATACAATGTCCCCTATTTTAAATTGGAAAGAGATTACAACAATGAGTATGGAGACTTTCTTAAATGAAAACAATCTCATTGATGAAGATTTAGAGTATTTAAGTGAGTCTTTCGTCAAATTAGATGATATTCGTCCTCATAATACTCTTTATAATGGAAAACTTTATTTCATTGATTCAGGACGTTTTAAAAGAATTACAAATGAAAAAGAGAGAACGAAAGAAGAATATGAACTTATTCGTCAAAGAAATATTGCAAAATATAATGAATTTGTCTGCGATTATCTTTTATATGCTTTAATGAAAGGCGAAAAGAAGGAACATAAAACGCTTTACAAAATAAAAGAGTATCTTTTAGAATACGCTTCTTTAGAAAAACAAAAGAAACTAATAGATGTTATAAAAAAGGATTGTAATAAAGAATCGACCCTTTTAGAATATGCAAAAGATTTAAAGAAAAAAGCTTTTTAAAGATTGGATTACTCTTTACTTTATTCTCTTTAACGCCTATAATAAATATTCATAGGTGATCGTATGAATAGACTGATGATAATCAACCTACTCTTTAAAGTAACAACATTATATAAATCAAATCAGCTCGATTATGATTCTTTTCTCTCGGAAATTGAAAATCTAGAACATGAAATATTCGACGAGGACAAGCAAGCCTACATGCAAACCAGATTCATCTATTCTCTTTTTGACTCTTTTTCTTATCATCAAATAGAAGATACTTTAGGTGAAATAATTAGTATAATTTTAGAACTTACTAAAGATTCATTTCCCTATGTTTACTTAGTGAAACTATTCAAAGCATGCTTAGAAGATATGTTGCCTGATATCAAAAGAAGAATCCAAACAGAAGCTTATGAGCACATTCTAGTATGGTTGCAAATCTATTATTATGAAAATCACTTATCAGAACAAGCTGTTTTTGAAATCATTGAAAGAAATCTCTGCAATCCCGTTTTATTGACAAGTTTTGATATTGCAGAAAATTATGTTTATCCTCAAAGCACTTTGCCAGGAATAAAACTAAATCAGAAAAGACTACGAGAACAAGTATCAAAATCAAATAATACACGAAAAGAAAAAACAACAAGATTTCTACGTGAATGGACATACGATCATTACAATGAAAAAACTTTAGAGACCTTCATTCATCGTTTTTATGATGTATTTGAAAGTCTTTCGATTTCAAACAAAGAATCTTGCTTGCAATTAATGACCTCCTCTTTAGATCAATTGTATGCTCATTTGGTTATCGAATGGTCAAAGAAAGAAGAAACAAACCAATTATCTTTCCATTTTTAAACTTCTGTTTGCAAAAGTAAAGTTTTTATACTATTATATAGGAAAAGTGATGAAAGGAAGAAAAATAATGGATGCAAATTATATGTTCCCTGCCGTTTTAAGATATGGAATAAAATCCTTATCAGAAAACAAAGAGAATGCCGATGATAATGAAGAAACAAAAGCTGAAAAAGAAGAAATACGAGCGTTTTATGTAAAGGATATCAAAGATAGATTGTTGCATTATGCAATGGAAACAAGTCTTGAAAGCCAAAAAGAAATACTTGCCTATTTATCCGATTTAGCTTCTTATATCGAAACTTCGATTCATTCATTAGAAGTCTTATTAATAAATCAAGAACCTCTCGATGAAAAAGAAAGTTTTATGCAACATATGTTAAGAGATTTTCAAGGAAATTTTGAAGAAGAGATAGGAAATTTAAATTGTGCATTAGAAGTCGTTACACTTGCTACGAATGTACTAAAAAGTATTTTACCTACAGAAGATAAAAAAATACAAGTCTTTAAAAATCAAGGATGATTCCTTGTTTTTTTTTATGAAAAAGAAAAATGAACTAACTTATGATAATATTAAACTATCAAAAAAGAGACTGACATAATTACAACTAATGATGATGATCTGTTGTCTAATGCCAGTAAAAATGATAAAATATATAATAATTTTACTATTTAATATTATTTGGTATTATTTAATCTAGAAAATAAAATTTGTGACTTTTTATCTTTCAAATTCGTCCTGTAATAAATGCGACAGTTTTAGAGAAACTTATGTTAGAATATATTAAAATATGAGAAGAGGATTAGGAATGAAGAATAATCTAGTTAAAGCAGAAATAGATGTTAATAATAAAGTAGGAATAATGAGAGTTGGAGATGTAGATTATATTTCTTTAACTGATTTGGCTCGATATGCTGATAGTGACGAACCAAGACTGCCAATTAGGGATTGGATGAGAAACAAAGAAGTTATATCTTATTTAGGATTATGGGAAAGTATAAATAATGAAAATTTTAAAGGGGGCGAATTCGCCACCTTTAAAAGTGAAGCAGGTAGCAATAGATTTAAAATGTCACCACAAAAATGGATAAAAGAAACTAATGCTATTGGTATTATTTCTAAATCTGGAAGATATGATGGCGGCACTTTTGCTCATCCTGATATAGCATTTGAATTTGCTAGTTGGTTAAGTCCTGAATTCAAATTGTATTTAATTAAAGAATTTGAACGATTAAAGAAAAATGAGGCCTATCAAGAAAAGATAGAATGGCATGCTAATCGAATTTTAGCAAAAGCAAATTATGTAGTTCATACAGATGCCATCAAAAATTATATAGTACCTATATTAACTGAAAAACAAAAGAAATTCATATATGCCGAAGAAGCTGATGTTTTAAATGTGGCATTGTTTGGAATGACTGCAAAAGAGTGGAGAGAAAAAAATATAGAATTAGCTAAAGATGGTAATATAAGAGATTATACAGATTTGCTTCATTTGGTAATACTAAATAATCTAGAAAACTCTAATGCAGAATTTATTAAACTAGGTATGAATCAAAGAGAAAGATTAATAAAACTAAATGAATCTGCTAGAAATCAAATGGAAATACTAAAAAACAATAAAGGTATAAAAGAACTAGAAGTTTTACAAAAGCAAATAAATTATGAAGATAATAAAAGTTTAATAGAAGATAAATGATAATATTTTTAAATCGGCAATAGTGGTAACAGATATGTTTTAGAGGTTGTTTATCAAAATTGATTATGTTGTGGATAATTAAAGAGTTATCAACATCTTTTTAATTTTATTTTATACTAAAAGAAAAGAGATATGACATTATGAGGAGTTTAAAAGATAAATATTATATTTGGAAAGAAAATAGAAGATATAAAAAATTTAAAAATTGCAGTTTACCTTATCCATTTTGGGATAAAAAACGGGATACTTTTGAATGGGTATATTATGATGAATCGAGGCAAGCTGGATATGATATACAAAATAGTTTGTATGAAGCACTAGGCAATGTTTCTAATAGTGGGGTTATTTATCACTACAAAGCATATATGTATGGTCGACAAAATCCCGAACAAGAGGAAGCTAAATATCAAATGATAGAGAGTCATTGCCATTCGTTTGATGAGATAGTGAGACGCGTATATGATTATCCAGAATCATTTCTTATACCAGATGATTGTTTGGAAGAATATAGCCAACAAGAATTACGTTGTTTAAAGAAAATGCAAAGTTATTTAAAAGCAATTGGTTTGAAAGATGAAAAAGAAAGTTCAGAAATAGCAGCATTAAATGAAAAGTGGAATGAAATTGATAATAAAAAGGAAAAAAATATAAAAGATAGATTTTTTCTTCTTTGTTATTCAAAAAGATGGGAAAAGTTGAGAGAAAAAGAAAAGTTAGAAAGATATAGCAATGAAAAAGCTCTTCTTTATAGTTCTTATCGTCTTCTTTATACTGAGAAAGAGGGAATAGCCGATGCTTATTTAAATGGAAAGAAGAATTATATTTTAAGCAGAAAGTATTCCTTTGATAAAAAGACAGAAGTTGGAAACAAATATATGGTTGTGAATTCGGATAATGAATATTGTGGTACTTTAGAAGTTATTAGTGAAGAATTTATTCCTTTTAAAGATTTGAAAGCTGAAATGGTCAATTATAAACTTGCTGGTTATAAGACATTTTTAGAATATAAAGAACATCTATTTCTTGATTATGAAGAAAGAGGTAAAATATATAAAGAAGAGTTTACAGAAGATAGTTTGCTTATTTATTTAAAAGTAAAAGTTTTAAAAAGATTTTAGAATATGGGAAAAATATGTTTAATTATGTTTAATGTTATTTAGTCCAGAAAATAAAATTTGTGACTTTTATTCGTTCCCCAAGCAAAAAGTTAAGTATTAGCCGAGTTAAAATAATATTAAGGAACGAATATTGGGACTAATAATTTGGTTAACAGTAAACAAAATAATAATGAATGGAGGTTACAACAATGTTTGAATTAGTATCAAAATATAAGCCAAGCGGAGATCAACCAAAGGCAATTAGTGAGTTAGTTGAAGGAATCAAAAAAGGTGATAAGCACCAAGTTTTACTAGGCGCAACAGGTACAGGAAAAACATTCACGATTGCCAATGTAATTGCTCGTGTTAACAAACCAACTTTAGTTTTAGCTCACAATAAAACATTAGCTGGACAATTATATTCAGAACTTAAAGAAATTTTTCCAAACAATCATGTAGAATACTTTGTATCCTATTATGATTACTATCAACCAGAGGCTTACGTTCCTCAAAGTGATACTTATATTGAAAAAGATGCCTCTATCAATGATGAAATAGACGAACTTCGTCATGCTGCTACCTCTGCCCTTTTAACTTATCCAGATACTATTGTTGTCTCAAGTGTTTCTTGTATTTATGGAATTGGAGATCCACAAGATTATAAAGAACATATGTTAATTGTAACGATTGGAGATATCATAAAAAGAAATGATATTCTAAATCGATTAATCGATATGAATTATGAGCGAAATCAAATGGATTTTCACCGTGGAACCTTTAGAGTGAATGGTGATGTCATCGATATTGTTCCCATTGCCGAAAAGAAAAATGGCATACGAATAGAATTATTTGGCGATGAAGTCGATCGTATTTCTGAATTTGATATTGTAACAGGAACCATCATTCAAAATAAGAAAAGCACAACAATCTTCCCTGCAACTCACTTTGTCACAAATAAAGAGAAACTAGAAAAAGCTTGTAATCGAATTGAAAAAGAACTACACTTACGTGAAAAAGAACTTTTAGAAAATAATAAATTATTAGAAGAACAAAGATTGAGAGAACGATGTGAGTATGATTTAGAGATGCTTAGAGAAACTGGTTTTTGTCATGGTGTTGAAAACTATTCTAGACACTTAGCTTTACGCGAAGAAGGAGAAACTCCTTCCACTCTTATTGACTTTTTCCCAAAGGACTTTCTAATGGTCATAGATGAATCACATGTTACAGTTCCTCAAGTTCGTGGAATGTATAATGGTGACCGAATGAGAAAACAAACTCTTGTAGATTACGGATTTCGCCTTCCTTCCGCTCTTGATAATCGGCCTTTAAAGTTCGATGAATTTGAAGGCAAAATGAATCAAGTCATCTATATATCAGCCACTCCTGGAGATTATGAACTAGACTTAGTAGAACATAATACTGTTGAACAAATCATTCGACCTACTGGTCTTCTCGATCCAACAATTGAAGTAAAAGGAACAGAAGGACAAATTGATGATCTTATAGAAGAAATAAATAAACGAATAGAAAAGAATGAACGTGTATTAATTACGACTTTAACGATTCGAATGGCAGAAGAACTAACCTCTTATTTGAAAAATCTAGGCATAAAGGTAGCTTATTTGCATAGTGAAGTGAAAACATTAGAAAGAATGAAAATATTGCGTGAACTTCGTTTAGGTAAATATGATGTCTTAGTGGGGATCAACTTGCTTCGTGAAGGAATTGATTTGCCAGAAGTTTCTTTAATTGCCATTATGGACGCAGATAAACAAGGATTTTTACGAAGTGATCGCTCCCTTATTCAGATTATTGGTAGATGTGCTCGTAATGAAAATGGCCATGTTATAATGTATGCTGATATCATAAGTGGCGCTATGAATTATGCCATTAACGAAACAAAAAGGCGTCGTACTATTCAAGAAAAGTATAATGAAGAACACAACATTGTTCCAAAAACAATCATAAAAGAGATTCATGAAATTATTAGTAATGAAGAGGAAGAAGAAAAAGCAGTACAAAAGAAAAAAATGACAAAACAAGAAAAAGCAAGTATCTTGTCAACAATCGAAAAAGAGATGAAAGAAGCAGCTGCTAATTTAGACTTTGAACGAGCAATGGAACTTCGTGATATTCTCTTTGAAATGAAAAGCGAAGATTAAAGACACTTCAATGAAGTGTCTTTTATCGTTTTAAGCCATATGATTTTAAAGATTCTTTTTTGACAATCATATCAATATCTAGTAAAACCATTGGTCTTTCTTTAAACCAATCAGGTAATTCTTCGTGATGGGAAACTCCAACAAGTTGGGCATCATGATAGTCTTTTAAAAAGCCAAAATTATCAGTAAACCGTCTAATACAATGTGGATCATGTAGGATTAAATGTTGTTTTTTTAATTCCTCAAAGTAATGATCAAAATCAGTTTCATTGATTGGAATTCCCTTATATTCTTTTTCCAAATACGCTTGTCTTTCCACATAAAGTTTTGTTTTTCCATACTTGTCTTTTATTATTTTTGTTTCTGTTGGAGCAAGTAAAAAATGCTCATATATCGTTTGTGAATCATGTTTTTTCTTACATAATTTTAAAATCTTATTATCTTCAATCAGAAAAACTTGAGTCGTTGACCCCTGATCTAAAAAAGTAATCTTGGAAGAGCCAATATATTCTTTAATGAATGAATCACTCTGATTTGCAAGCAAAATATTTAAACGACGACAGGTTTCCATTGGCACTGGACTACTTTGCAACAACTTTAAAAGATAATCATACTTACTTTTTAAAGAATCAGGAATATCATATTTTAAATTATCTAAAAAACTCACTTTGTAATCCTTTTCAAGACAAAAAAATTCTTCAAAATGATCAATTAAAAATGTAGATAAATGCTCATCTAAATAAGCATAACTAGATAACAAATAAGGAATAGAGTCTATCTTAGATGTATGTATAAAGGGTGTAAATACTTCATAATCAGCTAGACCATTTTTATAGGCAATACATGAGATGAAATGCTTTACTCCTTCTTTATTTTTGGAAGTAAAGATTTTTTTCGCGAGTTTTAATAACTTTTTTTCATCTTGCAAAGCAAACCTCGTTAAGCTAGTTACAATTTGCTCACTATTTAGATCTATCTCCCTCCATCTTGATAATACTAATTCAAAAAAACCTGGGATATGTTTAAGAAATTCATCCATTCTTCTCGGTGGTAATAAAGAAATAGAGATTTGTTTTATTGTTAATAAATAAAGCAATTCCTCATTTGCAGAAGCAGGATCATTAGCTAAAAAATAAAATAATTTTTTAGCAATCATTTTAAAGTAGCTTCTTTTCGTCAATGCATTAAAATTATCTTTTATTATAATGAGCGCATCATCTCTTAAAAAGACGTTTTGAAGAATCTCTATTTTTAAAGCAATGTTTTTGGTCTCATCTAACTTTTTTAAAAGAGGATAAGTCATAGTAATCCCTCCTATTGACCGTTATTATAACATAAATTTATCTTAATAAAAATTGATTACACTTCTATTTTTGAAGAAGATTCTTGTATTCGATGAATTCTTTTTTTGGATGAATACTTATACAATAGTTTATTTGTCCCATTAGATGTCTTTTATATGTTTCTTTTTCTTCTCCAATTCTTTTAACATGACTTTCAATTCCATATTTTTTTATGTAATACAGTTCTTGACGAAGTCTTTTTTGCAGAGTTTTTCTGACATTTACTTTCTCGTTTACAACGATTCCTGTTACCACTTGGGCATTATTCTTTTTTATGATTCTTGTCTTTTTCTCATTCAAAATAAAACCTTTTCTCTTTAATAAAGCTGAAACTTTTCTTTTTACTTCCCAGCAATCAAAGTTTCCCGAAAAAGTTAAATCATCACAATATCTCGTATAGTCAATTTTTCTCATTTCACAGTACGTTCCTATCTCTTCATCAAAGTCTTTCATAACAAGATTTGATATATAAGGACTAGTTGGAGCACCTTGTGGTAAAACATCAAGATATGTCACAAGATGGGTTAATAAAGTTCTTACCTGAGAGGAAAACTGTTCTTTTGTAAATAGACGATATATTTTTTCAGAGGAAATAGAACCGAAAAAATCTTCTATATCCAATTTTAATATGATTTTTTTATTCACATGAGGTTTGGCATTTTCTACTAAACTTCTATTCTTTACATAGGCCATTGCATAGTCTGAAACAGGAAATGCATAAAGAACATTATTTAATATATTTTTTTGAATCTGTTTTAAAATAGGTTTAGGGACATAGAGTTGTCGATTGCTTCCATTTCTTTTTTTTATTATTTTTGGTACATAAAACTTCTCTGTATGATTACTTATCGTGTATAAAATCTCTAATTCATTTTCCGAAGAATATAAACACAATGATTTTATAGACTCTATCCACTCTTGTCTTTCTATTTTTTCTTCCATTATAAACATCCTTAAAAGCAGTACAATGAAATATCTTATAAAAGCGAAGTGGACTATACATAACGCAGTTATGTGAAAGCTGAAAGCTAAAGTCCATAAAGCGATATAAGAAAATACTTACACTATTTTCTCTTGAATAACGACTCGTTATTCCTTTCTAATCCATTAGAAAATTTGACTACTGCTTTTCTGTATTATAGAAGATTTTTCTTAAATAGACAAGTAAAAACAACTCAATTTCTTAAGTTGCTTTTGTGCCTTCTAACTGTTTTACTTTTTCTAAAAAATCAGGAAGGTCTTGCAATTCATAAAATCTATGTGGAGAAATTTTTTCGATCAAGTTCACTTTTTCTTCTTCCGTTAACTGAGCAAATATTTGACCCAATTCTTCCTCTGTTAATTGCATGATTCGTTTCCTTTTTTCTTGTTCATAATACGCATTTATAATCAGTGAAAAAGTTTTACATTCGATTAATCTAGAATAAAAACTTGTGATAACTCTTTGTTTATAGGTTTCTAGAAAAACGTTTCCTATATGTTTGCCCTTCATTTCAATAAGAATAGACTTATAGCCTTGCGCATTTTCATTATAAAACTTAAAACCAATTTCCTCTTCCCCCCATGAATAAACAATCATTTCTGGATATTGACTATAGATATATTCCATAATTTCAATAAACCGTTCATCAGTAAGAATAACTTCTTTTAATTGATAAGGTTCTATCACTTTATAATTTTGACAATTATCAAAAAAGGTCATCGTTGTTTGCAATACCCCTTCTTTTGAAAGGGCAATCTCAAAATGAATCTTTAATTCACTTAAAATCCCATAGTTTGTGTTCCATTCTCTTGGTTCGAATAAAGCCTCTTCAATTCTTTTTTGAATATGTAATCCTTCTATAACTTTTACCATAATTCCCCCACTTTTCATTTATTCGTCTGATAAATTATCGAAATAACCTTGAATAAATACTACTGGAGTTCCCTTGTCTCCACTTCCACTTGTTAAATCACATAAAGATCCAACTAAATCCGTAATCCGTCTTGGTGTTGTTCCTTGAGATAACATGTTTCCTTTTAAATCATTCTCTTTTTTCTTGATTTCTCCCTTAATAGCCTCTTTTAAAGCTTCTCCTCTTAAATCGCTAAAGGCATTATCAGAAAGATATTTTAACTTTAATTCATTTGGTGTGCCTTTAAGTCCACTTGTATAGGCAGGAGAAACAACTGGATCAGCAAGCTCCCAAATATGTCCAACTGGATCTTTAAAAGCACCATCTCCATATACCATAACTTCGATATTTTTTCCCGTTTTTTCTTTTAGTTGTCTTTGAATTTCTTCTACTAAAACATTTCCTGTTTTTGGAAATAGCTTTAATCTCTCTTCTGTCGATTTATTCGACCCTAAAAGTCCATAGTCAGGATTATATCCACTTCCATCTATAGAAGTATTCATCACTTCATATAATCCATATATTGTTTTAGCTCCAGCATTTTCTAACATTTTCTTTGTCTTAAAACGCGTATGAATATCACAATTTAAAACATCTGCAGAATAATTTAGAATGACTTTTGGATCATTGGCAAAGACAAATTCAACTTCACACTTTTCTGAATGAACTAAATCACGATAAAAATCAACCATATTTATCCCCGTAAAAGGATGTTTATATGACCCAAATACACGAGTATAATCACTTTCAGAAATGATAGAGTCATATGTAAATTCACTTTTCTCTAATAACGTTTCATCTAAAATGCCATTTCCCACTTCATCACTTGGAAAACTAAGTTGAATCGTAATTTTATTCATTCCTCTTGCAATTCCTTTTAAAATCATTGAAAAACGATTGCGGCTTAAAATAGGAAAAACAAGACCAATTTCTTTAGATGGAAATTTAGAAACCATATCTTGAGCAATCTCATCAACAGATACATAATTTCCTTCACTGATGCCTACAACAGCTTCGGTAATTGCCACAATATCACGATCTTTAAAATCAAAATTTCCTTCCTTACTTGCCTCTATAAGAGAATTTACCACTATGTCTGCTAAAGGGTCATGTTCTTTTATAATGGGCGTTCTAATTCCTCTTACAACAGTTCCAATATTTCTCATACTTTACACTCCTAACTATTTTCTAACTTTATTATAACACGTTTTTTTAATTTCAAGAAAAAAAGAGAAAGATTTTACTCTACTTCTGACTTTCTTTCTCTTTCTTTTCTTTTGCTTTCATTAATTGTTTTTGTTTTTCTTCTCCTACAAAAGTATTTTCTTGATTTAATGTACTTTTGATTTCTTCTAATTTTTCTAAATACTCTACTCGTTTATTCTCTATTAAGCGTTTTTCTACATATAACTTTAGAAGCATGAAATGCGTATAACCAATAAAGGTTCTTGTATCTAATTCCATTTCGCTATCTTCTAAAGAAATCACTGTGAAAAAATAACTTTTTTTCACTTCATGTAAAATTTCCCAAACTTGATACGCTTCTATTTTAGGAATCTTACCAAGATAATAACAAATATTTCCATGAATATCTACTATATCTTCATCTGTCAATTTCGCGTCTACATATTGTAAAGAAGGCAAGCATCCTTTTTCAAAGATTCGATCAAATTCCATATTTAGAAGGAAATCAAGAAAAGCTTCTATTGTTGGAATACTCATGAATTCAATCTCTTCAGTATAATCATTAGCAACTTGTCTTAAAGCTCCTACAAGAGGCTTAAGCGCATCATCTTCTCTATAGGTTAAAAATTCGCGATTTCTTACTACACGGTCAATTTGAATACTGCTTTTATAAAAATGAGGCTCTGCTACTTCTCCATTACTATTGATTTTAAATTGAATCGTAAAGGCAGGATATTTTCTTCCCTCTTTAAAGGACAATAGTTTTTTCACACGCTTGTCTTTCTTTTGAATCTCCCTTTCCATTTCTTTATACCAATAGCTATCTTTTGTAATAAAAGAAGTATCAATAAGATGAATGCGCAAATAAAGACAATAGTCTTCATCATAATGAATATTCAAAGCATATTTTACTCCCTCTAAAGCCAGCGTTGGCTGAATATAAAAACTATTTTGTACATCATAACTATGTAAATTTAAGTCACTAAGCATTTGCATTTCCATCGATTCTGGATAAGTGTCCATATAATTTTGAATATTCGCTTCAACGTTTTTTAAAAAATCAGTTGCTAAATTTACTCTATTACCTTTTAAATTTCATTAATTCATTTAAATCGGTCTCAGCAAGAAGTTCTTCTTTCTTTTTCACTTCTGGAATTTCAAAAGTCTTTCCATCTTGTTCAAGTAAATTTATGATGTACTCATGTTTTTCCTTAATAAATCTCGTTTCACCATAGTGTAAATTTAATGGACTTTTTAAAAATAAGCGATACAAAGCAAGATAATAATCTACATGAAGTACTTCTTTTTTGACATTTGCAATTTCTAATTTCAGATCGCGAATTAAACAGTCTATAATCTTACAAAGAATATGTTCTCCACGGTCTTCAGATCTTGCATTTCTAAAATTTGGATTTATTTCTATTAAAGCCTTAATCATAAAGTAGTTGAGGTCATCCACAAGCAACTCCTCCATTATCTTATAATAGTAATTTACTTTTTTAGCTTTTCTTCTTTCACTTGTTGTCATTTTTAATGGTTTGACTGCTTTTAAATCTTTAATTTCTGCAAGTGCTGCATGACATTTTTGAATCTCTTTTCTCAACCGATTCATTTCATTCGCTACTTCTTTGATTCGTATCTCTTGTTGCTTAAATAAAGTCGAACAAGCTTGTATGCACTCCTGAATTTCTTCTTGAATACTCTTTTTTGCTTTGTTTAACTCTCGATACAAGCGTCGTTTTTCTTGAAGCACTTTTTTATTCTTCTCCCGATATTCCTTTGCTTCATTTAAATAATCATCGATCATAGTCTTCATAACTAATAACAAATATTCAATTTCAGATATCTTCTCTTCTTTTGTTTTATCACTTTCGATTATAGAGGCAAGCATTTCCATTTCTTTTGAAGGTTCCCCTTCAGGAACAGTTTTTCTCTTTTCCTCTAAACTCTTTTTTATTTCTTCTAATTCTGCCATAAACCCTCCTAAATCTTAGTTTAACACTTTTTGTTTATAATTCAAGAAAAAAGAGAATTTCTTCTCTAATTGCATTCATTACAAGTCTTAGCATCGACGACTTTTTTCATATAACTTTTTAAAGTCTTCTTTAAATCTTTTACCTCTTCTTCTGTCCAATAATCTTCTGGCTTTTCTAAATCATGCGTATCTTTTGAAGTTTCATAGTCATTTCCAATAATATCTCCCTCAATGTGAAAAGAAACATTTGGAGTATAAATACGCTCATTTCCTTCTTCATCGTATTGTAACTTTCCCTTCAAAATAGAAACTAATTTTTGATATTGTTCATTATTTTCTTTGCGATCTTCTCTCATATTATAATAGTAAATACGATCTAATCCCTCTTCTTTGGCTACTTCATTTAAATAGACGACATAACTTTGACACCAAGGACATTCAGGAAAACCTAAATAAACAACGCCTGTCCCATGTTCCATAATTTTAACAATCTCTTCATAATCACGATAGACAAAAACATTGTCTTCCGAAATACTAGGATATTCCTCTTTAAACTTTAAAGCATCTGTCAATTCTTTTTGCTCTTCTCCCTTTTTAGGAAAGGTATACACTCCAATAATGGATGCAACACATACAAGAACCGCCGCAATCGTCATCGCTATTCCTTTTTTCTTATCCATTTGTTATCACCTCATAATTTAATTGTAACCTATATTCAATAAATACTCAATAAAAAGATAGACTCAAAAGTACTTTCAGGAACGAAAAAAAGCTTCACCTATGATGTGAAACTTTTTTTTATTTCGCTTCGTTTTCAGTTATTCCATGATGTTCACGAACTTGCATCTCAATTTCAGCCGCAAGCTCTGGATTGTTCTTTAAGAATATTTTCGCATTTTCTTTTCCTTGTCCAATCTTTTCTCCATGGTAAGAATACCAAGCACCACTTTTTTCAACAACATCAATTTCAGCAGCCAAGTCAACAAGTTCCCCTTCATAAGAAACTCCTTCTCCATACATGATATCAACTGTTGCCACTTTAAAAGGAGGCGCCACTTTATTTTTTACTACTTTAATATTAGTGCGATTTCCAATCACAGAATCTCCCATCTTAATTTGTTCTCCACGTCTAACATCTAAACGAACAGAAGCATAAAATTTTAATGCTCTTCCTCCAGGAGTCGTTTCGGGATTTCCAAACATCACACCTACTTTTTCTCTTAACTGATTAATGAATATAGCAATGGTATTTGTTTTGTTGATAATTCCCGAAAGCTTTCTTAGGGCTTGTGACATGAGTCTTGCTTGTAATCCAACATGACTATCGCCCATCTCACCTTCTATTTCAGCTTGAGGAACTAGCGCAGCTACTGAGTCTATTACGACTATAGATACCGCATTACTGCGAACCAAAGCTTCACAAATTTCCAAAGCTTGTTCTCCTGTGTCAGGTTGAGATAATAGTAATTCTTCTAAATTAACTCCTAAATTGGCAGCATAAACGGGATCTAAAGCATGCTCAGCATCAATAAAGGCAGCTCTTCCCCCACGCTTTTGGACTTCTGCTACTGCTTGAAGAGCAATAGTCGTTTTTCCTGATGATTCAGGCCCATAAACTTCAATGATTCTCCCCTTTGGAAATCCTCCTACTCCTAAAGCAATATCTAAAGTCAAAGAGCCACTTGGAACAGCTTCAATTTCCATATGAGAATCACTGCCAAGTTTCATGATCGCTCCCTTTCCAAATTGTTTTTCTATCTCTGCCATTACTTGTTCTAAGGCTTTATCTTTATCTTGATTTACTTCTTTTGCTTTCATTCTAATTCTCCTTTTAGTTACATCTTAATTGTAACAAATAGTTATTTTCTTTGTCAACACTTTTTACGAACAATTGTACACAATTTGTTTTCATCATTTTTTCATTCCCCTATTATTTATATACACAAAAAAATCACGAATTACTCGTAATCTTTTTCATTATTTTATTTTTCTTTAAAAAATTCTTTATTAACTTGGTAATACTGAATCCCTGAGATAACAGAAAGAACAGTGGCTACGTATAATAGACCAGTTGCAACATTTACATTAAATAGTTCAAAAGGCAAATTATAAAAGAATGTTAGAGTTAAGCCACACATCATACAAATTGTTTTAAGTTTTCCCAAAATAGATGCTCCAACAGCTTTCCCTTTTGACCCTGCTACCATTTTAATAGAGTCTACAAAAATATCTCGTGTAATGATAATGACAGGAATCGCCACGTTTATAACTCCATTACAAGCCAAAACAACAAGCAACCCATTTACTAGTACCTTATCAGCAATAGCGTCCATCACTTTTCCAAAATCTGTTACTAATTTCCTCTTCCTTGCAATATTTCCATCTAAAAAATCAGAAACAGAGGCAACTAAGAAGACAATTCCTCCAATAATATATTGGATGCTAATGGTTAAACTACCAAATACTTGATACTGTGGAAAATAAATACCGCATAAATCAAAAGGAAATATCATAAAAATGATTAATAAAATTGCTAAAAAAATTCTTGTCATTGTAATTCGATTCGGTAAATTCATAAGTATCCTCCTATTTAAAGAAGCTAATCACTTCAGTACTTCTATTATCAATCGTAATTTGTTTTACACTCCATAACACAGCAAGAATGACCAAAACTAAAATTCCAATTGCTGCTAATATATAAGGTAATGTTTTCTCTTTTGGATAAACCCTTGTGTAGGGAGATGCAATTTTTTCTTCAAGTTCCAGCTTTTTTTGTTGCTTTCTTACAGCTTTTTCAATCTCATTCATCGGTATTTTACTCGTATAATCAAACATATACTCATTAAATTTTTTTGTTACTTCTTCTGTATTTAAACCTAAATATTTGGCATAATTTAAAATCATTTGCTTTAATTCGTAGATATTATCAAATGATCCAATTGAACCATCTTCTATTTGTTCTAAATACAAAACAGGAATTGATAAATCTGTACTAACTTCCTCTAATGATATTCCTGCAACTTCTCTCGAACGTTTTAAGGTTTCTCCCGTTTCAATCAAAAGAAATCACTCCTTTAATAAAAAATAACACTTCATAAGCCATGTTCTGTTCCTATTATAAATAGGCGGCAAACATTTATCTACCATTGCTGGTCTTTTGCTCCCTTATCTTTCGTTTGCAAAAACTCCCCTACCAAATTTGGGTTTCTCGCTCGCGGGGTTTACCACGTTCCACCTACTCAGTTTCCCAAGTAACTCGTCTCTTTGGCACTTTTATACCTACTTTAACCATTTCAGGTTATTTCGGAGCCGTTAAGCAATGCTTACCTAGAGTTATTGATTCCTCTAGCACGAACAGGACAATCATCACAGATTGTGCGAGCATGGACTTTCCTCAACATTGTTAAAATGCCGCGTTTGCCTCCATGTTATTCTTCTTTTCCATAGACAACTTTTTCTAAATTGCTAATTCTTTTAAGAAGGTCCAAATTACTAAAATGTGTTGAATTTCCACCTGATGAAGTCGTATCATTTGCTGAATCAATCACTGCTTTTAACTTACGATATTCAGCTTTAAGTTTTGCATTATCTTCTGCTAACATTTTGTTATCTTTTTGTAACTTTTTAATAATATTCATAAATTCAGTATAATCACGAATAACCATATCAAGAAATTTATCAACCTCTTGCGGACGATATCCTTTCGCGTCCACTTTAAACTCTTTTTCAAGAATCTCTTGTGGGGTTAAAAACAACTTTTCATTATACATATACTTCACCCTTCTTATAGTATTATTTTAGAGTATATTGCTCTAAAAGTCAATTTAATTTTAGTTCCTATAAAGGGAGTGTATTGAAGAAAAAGTCTTTCCTCACGATTTATCTTTTCTTTTTAAAATATAATCTTTCTCCTTTCCAATATCTGCTCGCATTATTTTTCTTCCCCAATGCACTTTTCCATTATAATTTCCCTCTGCTACGACTAGATGATTTTTGTGTACTTCTAATACCACAACAAAATGAGTATCTTCCAAAATTCTTATGACATCGCCAACTTCAATATGATTAAAATCAAATCTTTTTTCTGCTTTCTTTTTCCCATATAATGCATCACTCAATAAAAAAGCAAACGCTGCACACCCATAACCTTTCTTCCAAATTCCCCCCTGCCATTCATAAACATTCTCTTCTGTCCAAGACATTCCTTCTGGGTATTGTTTTTTTAGTTCTAACCATTTATTTTCTAAAGAATTTTTCTCCCTTATACTTGTTGTTATTCCTTTTTTTATCTTTGTTGTTTTATCCACCGTCTTTTTCTTATAAGTTGTTTCTCTTACCTTCTTAGATTCTTTTTTCTTTATACTCGTAACACTCGTTGGAATAGCATCATAATGAGGATATGTGATCTCCTGTTTTACTACTTTACCACAGCCTGTCATAAATATAAAAATGATTCCACCTATTATTGCTCTTTTCACTTTTTTTACCCTCCTGTAATGCCACTATAACATAGCCAAAACAGAAAAGTCAAACATTTGTTTTGTATATCGAAAAAAAGAAAAGAACTTATTTTAAAGTACTTTCCAATAATATTTTTACTTCATCAACTTGATTGAGCATTTCCTCAAACATCTTATTTACTTTTTCCATAAGCATCACCATACTTACTATAAGAAAAAAAGAAAACCTTGAAAAGGCTTTCGACAATTTAGTCTATAACTTGATAATATTTTAGTATACTATCTGCTAGATTATAACCAATTAATTTTTTATTTTGCATCATCCATAAAGCATCATTTTTGTAGTCATGATGTGCTATTTCAACTAATATACCAAATGACAAATATTGATCATTCACTTCGCCTAATGCTCCATTTGCATACTTCACTCCACGATTGTAATTTTTTAATTCCTTATAAGGATAAATACTTGCTAAATTCTCTTGAATAATATTTCCTAAACTGAAAGTATTTGATTCTTCACTATGAATCCATGTCTCAACTCCATAATTATCATGTTCATTAGAGGCATTAGAATGTATCGCTAAATGCAAATCAACACCATAGTAATTACTATCTTTTAACCATAAATTAATATTTCCACTTGAATTATTTCGATACACCTTTACACCAAAGTTTTCTAATCGCTCTATTACATAGTTCGCAACATCATTCATCTCATCCATTTCGTTTGTAAATCCTACTTCACTCACTCCTAAATTGCGATGTTGATTCGATGGACTAATATAGACCTTAAGTTCCTTTTTTTCACCTACATGAATATCATAACTCTTAATAATACTATTATACTTTTTATCATTAACGGCAACTGTTTTAAGTGTCACATCTTTATCAATGGTAATTGGTTCTGTATAAAGAGTACCAAAACTCTCGGGAGATTTGCCATCTAATGTGTAATAAATCAAAGCATCTGTATCTCTACAAGTAAGTGTTATCTTACTTCCCTTTTTTACATACTTCCAATTGTTTGAAGTATACACAGGATGTAATTGTTCTTTATCACTCATCAGAATTGTTATTTCTGCATTCTTCTCAAATTTTTCATATTTAGCGATAACCTTAAATGTATACTTTTTAGATATAGAGAAAAAATCTTTAGAAATAATCACTTGTTTTTTAGTTGTACTTGTTTCTTTTAAAAGCTTTCCTTCTTCATAAATTTGAATGGAATATTCATTTGCATAATCACCCCCGTCAAATAATAAGGGAACATCATTTAAAGGAAGCACCTGATTTTCTTCTAACGACGTAATTTTTATATCTGTTATGGGGTTCTGTTTATTAAACAATGCTATCGAATCAATTACAGTATCTTCATTCATGATATTGACATCATATTTAACAACTTCATCTTTGTAATATTTGCTATCAAAGACATATTCATTTTTATTTAAAGGTTCATTAATAACAACGTCTTCTCCCTTTTTTATTACTATCGAATATTTCCCACTACTTAAATCACCTAATATAGGTAATGTATAATCTTTGTTTTCTAATAAAATAGAGACATTTCTTTTAATGCTTGGCTCATTCCAAATAAAAGTATAGTCTTTATTTGCAGGTCTACTATCTCCTACTGAATCAATCGCATAGACCATCAAAGAATACTCTTTATTATGAACTAAATTTGTTAGTTCAATCTCTGTTTTTGGTTCTTTTGTCGTTGTTTCAAATACCTTACGTTCATCATCACTAATAATCGTAATTTTATATTCGACAGCTGCTTTAACAGGTTCTACTTCTACAGTAAATTTTGTTGATTTATTTTCAACAGATAGGATATTAAAGTTTTTTAATATTGCTGTACTATTAAGAAGATTTTCAACACCTATAATTGTAGCAACAATAAATACCGTAATTCCAATAAAAAAGATTCTGAGCATTTTCATTACAACCAACTCCGTATTATCATTATATAACAGTTTGAAGAAATTGAAAACTGTTTCATAAAAAAAGTAAACACATCTTTTTTATGTCTACTTTTATCTTACAACTTTAACATTACTATTGGTTATCTTATTATACATAGCGAAGAAGACGCGCACCACATCTTACATTTGTATAGGTATAAGCATTATATAATGACCAATAGAACATGCCACCACTATAATCTTTATCTGCTTCATAATATCCCCCAACAAGAGCTACTCGATCTCCTGTGTTTACTCCATACCAATCAAGAATAATCCCTGTTTTTTCATTTGTTTCAGTTGGAATAGGAAATAATGGATGTTCGGGATCATATCCCATTTTATTTATATAACCATTATTAGGAGAAGCCGTATACGCTAATGGTTGATAATCTCCGTCGAAGACATTTACAGCATATGTTTCTGAATTGTAATTAACATATGGAATATAATTTCTTACGTTAATTCCATCTATCCACTGATTAACATTTCCTGTAATATCTTCGATTCCTCGGTAAATTACTGAATGTTTTCCATCATTATTCAAAGTACCTGATTTCATACCTAAAGTATC
>CATKZK010000011.1 GCA_949841325.1 uncultured Bacilli bacterium | reverse complement strand
GGCTGTCTCTTCTTTTGTTACATCATCATAATTATACGTGATGATTTCACTCCATGGGTAGATAGCATCAAAGTCATTTTCTACTTCACTTCCATCTTTGGTGGCATTTGCTGTTAAACCAATAGATGATTCGACTCTTTCCCATGTTGTTTCTGAAGAAGTAACAGATCTCTTTACTCCATACACTCCTCCACTAAAACTGCTTCCATTTCCTAAACTTGTTCTTTCTAATGCATTTCCTTTGATTTCACATACTATTTCTGCTGTTATTTCTTCTGTTGTACTTTTGATGACTTTGATACTTAAGACTCCTTCTCGGTTTTCTCCACTTTTTAAACTATCTGTTATGTCAAAGTTATTTTCTACTCTTAAGTAATCATTTCCTCCTGTACAGTTAATAGTCACATTACTATCATAGTTCTTTGATCCATTTGTTACTGTATATCTTAAATCATAGGTTTCTTCTACATTGGATAATTCTCCTTTAAAGGCTATATGGGTTTTATCTACAATTAAAGAGTTATTCTCTTTTCCATTTTCGATTGCCTTACTAAAGTACACGTCAAAGTCTCCTACATTTGCGACTACTTTTATCTGTCCATTGATATACAGTGTTGTTGATACTGCTGCAAACCCTACTGCCATTAAGATAATAGCTACATACATTAAAAACCTTCTTCTTTTCATGATATCACCTATTTACTTCATCATACTTCAATTCTTGTTTTACATAAAGTCTTTCGACAAAGTTTTTCCTTATTTTCATTATAAAAGAAAAGAGACTTACCTACAATAAGATAAGTCTCTTTTTACAATATATTTGACATAACTATTTAGTTATAAGCCTATTTCATTTTCAGGAATTGTCACTTGTGGAAATGATTGCCCAGGGACAATTAGACTTCCAAATAAGCTCTTGAAATTTCCATACTCCATAATGTTATTTAAAATTCGTTGTTGATCAGCTTCAGGAATATGAGATGCTTCCACACTATTTTTTGTATTTACTTTCTCTACTTTTGGTTCTCTATCTGCTTTATCTTCCATTTCTACAGTTCCTTTTATAGTGTGGCTTTCTTTTAATGTATTTACTTCAAATTCAATTTTTAAATTTTGTATCTTTTCTGTTTTTGTATTCTTAAGTGAATTTGTTAATAAAAGATGAATATTCGCTTCTTCAAAGTTGCCATCTACTATACAATTTTTTCCTTCAGGATAAAGTTCAATAGATTCTCTACCTTCAAACCATTTTAAACCTTTAAATGCAGTACCAAATGTACTTGTATAAATTTCAATTTGTGAATTTGTATTCGTATATTTAATCTTCTCTTTGGCTTCATCTAAATCTTCTTTAATCTCATCTACTGTTTGATTACTTGATTTAGCATATTCTTCTAAAAATTTAGCATTGTTTTTCAATTGATTAAAGAATGCATTAGTGAATCTCTTTTGATTCGCTTCATTTAGCACGATCGATACAACATTTACACGTTCAGTCTTTGAACCAATGGTCTTTTCTTCTACTGTTTGTTTCATCGTCATCGCGTTGATTCCCGATTTTAAAGCGTTTTTCATTCCATTTAAAATGACTTGATATTGAACATCTTCTTTAAAGATAGAATCAAATAATTCATCATAATTATCGATAGTATCATAAATATAGTTTTCATAAAAATTAGGGAAAAGAATATAAGCTTTCTTATCATATAAATACGCTTGTACCTTCAAAGGATCGGTTCCGATAAAAGAAGTATCATTATAATTGGCTTCTGCTAAAGTCACAGAAAGATCAACCAATTTTTGTTTAAAATCATAAGCATATTTTCCTTCTAAGGTTCCTTTAAAAGAATCTTTATCTACTATTATATCTGTTTTAAACGTTACATTTCCACTGGCTTTTCCTTCATATCTTTGGGAATTATTAGCTAATTTAAATACCCCATCTACAATGGCGTCTACACGTTTAGTAGCGCTTTTAAATAAAGTTGTATAAAGGAAGAATGCAACTCCCATAAGGGCAATAAAAATGACAATTCCGATTAAAATGAATAGATTCTTTTTACTCTTCTTTTGAACCATTGGAGGTGGTGCGACATTGGCAATTTTTTCTCCATTTCCAAGATCTGGCTGATTAAGTGGATTTGCATCGATAACTAAATCTTCAGGGAATGTAGTTGCTTCCGTAGGAGTCTGATATAAAATAGGTTCTTCTTCCGCTGGTATTTGAGGATTTTCTAAAGCTGGTTCTTCTGCTAGTCCTTCCTCACTTTTTTCTACAGCAGAAGAAGTATCTAAAACAACTTGATCTAGCACCATTGTTGTTTCTAAACTCTCATTTTGTGTTGGCTCTAATACTTGTGTCTGTTCTAAACTCTCCATTTGCGGCGAACTCCCTTGTTCAGAAGAATTCCCATTTTGTACACTTTCTATAGCAGTTCCACAAAATGGACAAACAGTCGATACATTAGGTATCTCATTTCCACACGATAAACATTTCATACAATCAATCCCTCATTCTATCTCTAAATTCTATTACCACTATATCGTAATTATTACTAATTTTCAACATTTATTCACTTTTTTTTCATTTTCTATTGCGTATAACGAACAATTGTATTATATTATTGGTGAGGTGAAAGAAAATGGAAAATAGAAGTATTCTCTGTATTGATTTAAAAAGCTTTTTTGCCTCCGTTGAATGTGTAGAGAGAAAGTTAGATGCCTTCTCTACGCCATTGGTCGTATGTGAACCACAGAGAAATGGCGCTATAACCTTAGCCGTAAGTCCATATTTAAAAACATTTGGCGTGCCTGGTAGATGTCGAGTCTATGAATTAGATAAATATTTACCAAAAGAAATTCAAGTGATTAAAGCGCCTCCACGCATGCGCTTATATCAACAAAAAAGTAAAGAAGTTATTGGGATTTATCTTGACTACATTGCCGAAGAAGATTTACATGTTTATTCCATTGATGAAGCGTTTTTAGATGTAACAGATTATTTAACACTTTATCAAAAGGATGCTTATGCACTAGCAAAAGAAATTTTAAATCGCGTTTATGAAAAAACAGGTTTAACGGCAACAGCAGGAATTGGTCCGAACTTATTGCTTGCTAAAGTGAGTATGGATATTGAAGCGAAACATATAAAAGACAATATTGCTTTTTGGACAATGAAAGATGTAAAAGAAAAGCTATGGAAAATTACTCCACTTTCTAAGATGTGGGGAATTGGATCTAGAATGGAAATACGTTTAAATAAAATGGGCATGTATTCTATTGGGGACATCGCCAATTCAGATGTTTGGCTTTTAAAAAAGACATTTGGAGTCATAGGTGAAGAACTGTGGCTACATGCCAATGGAATTGATGAGACACGTATTAAAGAACTAAAAACAAAAGAAGTAAAAGAAAAGAGTTTTTCACATTCACAAGTACTATTTAAAGATTATTATGCTTATAACATTGATTTAATTGTTTTTGAAATGATTGATGTGTTATGTCGACGACTGCGAACAGAAAAATATCAATGTCGTATTCTTCATTTTGGTATAAGTTATTCTAAAAATATTGGTGGAGGTTTTCATCACTCCATCAAGTTAGATACAAATACAGATGAAGAGCAAATTCTTTATCGTGAATGTATGGCGATTTTTGAAAAATTCTATATACCACATTTCCCTATAAGAAAAGTTTCAATTCATTTAAGTGGACTTGTAGAAAATAATCATCGACAGCTTAATTTATTCGAAGAATTTGAAGAGATGCAAAAAAATATACAAATAAAAGATACAATTGATGACATAAAATCACGTTTTGGTGCCAATACTATAGTAAGAGCTTCTAGTTTACTAGAAGATTCAACTGCTATAGCAAGAAATAATATGATTGGAGGCCATCATGCGTGAATCAAAGAAACAAATGGGCTCCCTTTAATTCGGTTATCCATGAAAAGAAAATTCTAAAAGAATTACAAATGGAAAAATCGAAAATAAGGAAGCCCATTTTGTCTGAAGATATGATTGAAAACTTAGAGAATAAAATTCTTGATAGTTTTGAAAATCAAACCCCAGTAGAAATTACATATTACTATAAAGAACATCTCTTAAAAAAAAGTGGCATTATTACAAAAATTGATTCAATATCGAAAAAAATTGTTTTAAATCAAAATTTTGTCCTATATTTTCCCAATATTATTGAAATTTGTGAAAAAACTATTGAAAAGTAACTTTTGTTATGCTACAATGTATTTGTTCTGGGGAATTAGCTCAGCTGGCTAGAGCACCACGTTTGCACCGTGGGGGTCAGGGGTTCGAATCCCCTATTCTCCACCAGAATGATTGATAACTCGAACTTTTATAGCTCGAGTTTTAATATGCTTAAAATTGTGTTATAATTTTTATAGATTTAATTTGAACTTTTTCAATTTAGAAAACACACATTTGTACATTAATAAAATCAATGAACACATCACAAATCTATCTAGCTGACAAGGAGTAAATAGTTATGGAAGTAACAAATAGTAAAATTAAAGATATACAAGATACTGATATCTCATTTTCTTTTTTTCATTATACGAATTAAAATAATATTGAGAGTATTGATATAAACGGACTACTTCCTAAAATTGGAGATAGTGCAACTGGAATAGAAATGTCTGAAAAAACTTTTTTTGCTATTGGACCTAAAGGTGTTTTTTCTATTTTTGATTCGTGGATAAAGTGGTTAATGGCTAAAAGATTAATTGATTTACCAGGTCAAAAAGCAGATATCCCTTTTTATCGTTTCTGTACTTTTATAATGAGGTTACCACTAATACATTATTTTGTAGGACCTGTTGTTTATTTAGTAGTTAGGTTAGAATTTAACTTTAAACCTTTCAAAATTAAATCTTTTAAAATAATGAAAGATATATTAGATAATAGTTGCTTTCTATTATTAGATTTGGAAGAAGAAGTCGATTTTTCTTATAAGGACATTGATGAAGTAAAAGCTCAAAGATTTAATAGAAAGTTATTAAAAACTGTGTATGCAAAACAAAATAAGATGAATAGTAAAAAAATGGACTATTGGAATATGCATACGTTTAGTAATAAAAGTATTTCTCCTAATAAAATATCTTTACTTAAACTTAATAATTCTTATTGTTGTACAGATATCTTAGTATGGATGATAAATAATACCAAATTAGATTTAAAAGTACTTTCGCCATATCTATGTGAATTTTTAGATTATTATAAACTTTTAGACTAAGAGATATTCAAATTATAAAAGTCGTCGCACTTCTCTCTTACACTAGAATGATTGATACGCGGTCTTTTTCAAGTATAGATAAAACGCACTTATTAAAGGCGTTTTTTATATTGTAACAAATATGTCTAGAAAAAGTTGCATAAAATATTATTAAAATTATTACCTCTCTGAATTTCTTTACTAAAGAAAAACTCGCAATTATATTTGCAAGTTATAATCTATATAGTTTTTGTTTTTCGTATTCATCTTCAATAACAGAACTTGGAAAACCATTTTCTATCTCAAAAGATAATAGATTTTCAAAATTTTCAAAAAATGGTACAAGACTATTTATGCAATTAGCTCGTCCCCCGTCTTTCTTCATCATACCAGAAGAAACAGAGAAACGAAAACCACTAAGGCCAAAATTGCCACCAATTTGTTGTCCCATAAAGCTAACATGTCCTCCAAAATGCATATCTTCAGAGTGAAAATAAATCTGTTTCTTTTCGCCATTTATTTCACAAAATACTCTAAATGTCGCTTCTCCATCCTTGTATCTATCAAATTTTTCTTGTCGAACATTTTCACGGAAAGATTCTATTTCGGCAGATTGACAATCAACTGGATGACCTCGAGTAATTTCAATCGTATATTCCCCTACCCGAGCAAATGCTGGTCTTTTATTTCCAGTTTTAGCACTTATTCCAGCATCTTCATAGACTTTATAAATTTCATAACCTTTATACTCGCACATTGCCCTTAATCGTTTTTCTTGTTCTGGTAAACTAAAACCCTCTCTTTTTTGATCTTCTGTACTTACACGAATATAAAGCCCTGCAATTTTCTTTTCTTCATTCATATTTTTTAATCCTTCTTTATTCTTTATCACCTAAAAAGAGGCGACAAAGACACATTAAATATTTTTATGTCTTTGACACCTCTTAATAAAATCTAAATAAGTTGTATTAATATCATTTAAACTTCGTTTCATATTACCCCCCAAAAACATAAAACTTGTTTCTTGGTTACCTATTATAGATATTTAAAGTTTAAAGTCAAGACATAATTACCAATTTTTGCCTATTTAAAGGCATTTTAAGAGAAGTTGATTTGATTTAATACATTTAATCTATTGATTTAATAAAACTTTCTAAATCTTTTATTTCTAGGGAATTTGCTAGACTTCCAACATATATAGTTTTAGAATAATTAAAAACTAGAAAAGTAATACCTTTAATAATAACTCTATGAGGTTCTATATAGTTCAAATTTGTGTGTTCTATGTTTTTAATACTACCATTTATAATAGTAGGTTTTGTATTACAAAAATCACAAATAAACTCTATCTTCTTTTTTAATTCCTCATCAAAATGCAATTCTTCTGTTTTTAGTTTAATCATCTAAATCTATCCTTTCTTTCATTAAATGCAAAAAATCAACTTCTTTTGAAGTTGATACTATATGTTTAAATCTAACAAAAGTTAGAATAGATTGCTCAATGGTGCCAACTATAGGATTCGAACCTACGACCTACGCGTTACGAGTGCGTTGCACTACCAGCTGTGCTAAGTTGGCAAGAAAATGTCTACATCAACATTCCTATATCTGTATTATATCCTGAATCTTCATTTTTTTCACTACTTTTTTCACTTTTTTGATCTAAAGTTTGTTCTTGATGAAATAAAACGAATCCACTTTGAGTATGAATCTCACACAATTCACTATATTGAACAAGACAATCCCCTATTTCAACGACTTGATTTCCAAGACTTAAAAGGGTTCCTGTCTTAATGGCATATTCCCCATTTTCAACAATCGTATAAACAACTTCTTCTCCCATGTGTAGAGAAAGGTTACTTTCCATATATTTCATTGTAAAATCGTGATTATATTCTTCATTAAAATGTCTAATATAACAAATAAGTGCTTGATCTAACGAACAAGATTCCTTTATATAAGCTAAAGAAAAGCATATTAATGCAGAAGCTATTTCCTCTTTTCTTGTATCTTCTTTAGCAATTAAGTGTTGATACAATGGCAATTCATTTTTTATTCCCTTTGTATAATATTCGTTTTCTTCTAATGATGTTGTAATAAAATCAGCTATCAATTTTTCCTCGAACATCAAATTAAACGGGATTGCTTTATAAAACCAAGTCATCAATTCCATAGGATCTTTTTTATTTATATTTAAAAATTCTACAAGAATTTTTTTGACCTCATCTTTCAAGTTAAAGTTTTGCATAAAATCACCTAATCCTATTTTACTATAAAACATCTATTTTACCTAAGATTTTAAACTCCACTTTACACTTTTTATGGTCACTTTTGAAAATCGATAAATTACTCTTCTACTTCACTTTTTCGCTTTGTTAGCAAAATATCTAGCTTTTTCACTTCCTCATATACGCGCTTAATTTCTTGGTTTATCATTTCCTTTGTATCTAAATCAAATTTTTCCAAAGCGATCGCTAATGATTTTTGATAATCTCTTTTTGTTTCCTTATTAAGCGCATTCCAATTGATTCCCTTAAAATATGGGATAACTTCTTTCTTTAAAGACAAAATTCCCTGTAAAAATAAAACCGCTAAAACAGGATATCCAGGGTATCCTTGCCAATATGTAGAAGAATCATTCGAGTAATAAAGATTCTCTTTCCATTTTATACAATATTCTTTTTCTAATGTAGAAGATTTTACAATTGCATACTTTTCAGACATATCAATTCTACCATCGGCAATGGCAGAATAAGCTTCTGGTATTTTTTCTATTGGAGGTAATTTTTCCATCTCGTTTCCTTCTTTCTATATAAAAGCCTTCATTACTTTTTTTTCCAATGACTTCCCATAACATAACCTAAACGTTTTACCTTTTCTTCTTCCCCTTTACTTACATGAGCTTCTTTATAACCTATTCTTGAAATCATCTCATCACTTAAATAATTTTTCCCATGAAAGATATCCCAAAACTCTTTAATTAAATCAATGGGAATATATCCCCGAAAAGTCTTTAGACAAAGACATTTTGAATAACAGATTCCTGATTGTACAAGATAATCAATTATGGGCCTTTCATTACCGTCTTCATTAATAAACGTCCCATTTAAATCTTTCATATCATCCCCTATAAAAATTTCTGATACCCCTGTTCTTTCGTAGATATCATTTTCACTATAATCAAACATATCATCACCATAAGATTTATTTTATCACATTTAGAAAAAAAAGAAAGAATATTCTTCCTTAGTCTATTCTCTCTAATGCTTCTTTTATCACATTAATAGATGTTTTTAGCTTTTCCTCTTCCTCCCTTTTTAAAGGAATAAAGATCTTTTCTGCTCCACTTTTGCCAAGAATAGCAGGCGTTGAGATACAGACATCATTTTCTTCATCATAACTTGAAATAGGTAGAATGATTCGTTTGTCTTCTAAAATAGCTGACGTTATATAGACAAGACTCATCCCAATACCATAGAAAGTAGCGCCCTTTCTTTTAATGATTTCATAGGCAGATAAACGTACACTCTCTTCTAGACTTTCCATCTCTTCTCTAGAGACGAATGCATCAATTGATTTACCCGCAATTGAAACGAGACTCCATGGAATAAATTCACTATCTCCATGCTCTCCCATAACAAAACATTCAATGTCTTTAGGGTTCACTTCTACTTTTTCACTTAACAAATACTTTAATCTTGCCGTATCTAAAGTTGTTCCTGAACCAATCACTCTATTTTTAGGAAAAGAAGAATAACGCAATACAAGTTGGGTCATGACATCCAATGGATTAGAGGCAACTAAAAAAATACCATCAAACCCATTTTCCATAACGGAAGTAACGATTGTTTTAAAAATACGACTATTTTTATGAATTAAATCCATTCTTGTCTCGCCAACTTCCTGATTAGCACCTGCAGCAATAACAACTAAAGAAGCATCATGACAATCGCTATAATTCCCCTTATAAATCTTCATTTTAGAAGGACTATAGGCAAGGCAATGATTTAAGTCCATGACTTCTCCCATTACTCTTTCTTCATCTAAATCAATTAAAGCAAGCTCATCGACATATGTCTTTTGATTGAGTAAAGCATAGGCATAACTCATCCCAACATTTCCACATCCAATTAATACAACTTTGTTTTTCATACTATCACCTATCTATATTATATAATAAATAAGCTATCATAAACAGTTTTCTAGTGTAAATTAGACAGTTTTATTTTCATTTGATATAATACCTAACTAATTAAAGGAGATACATATGGAAATAAATGTTGATGAAATTTTAAAACTTGCACAAAAAAATCATGGCTTAAGTAATGAATTTAAAAATTTTTGCCGTATGTACATTATGACAACTGAAAATATTCGTGAATTTTTAACTCAACATCATCTAAAAGATAAGAATTGTTTATGCGTTGCAGGATCAGGAGATCAAATGCTTAATGCTTATGCTTTAGGCGCCAAAAGTGTTACAATGTTTGATATTAACCCTCTTGCCTATGCCCAAGCAAAATTAAAAAAAGCGGCTGTTACCACACTTACTTTTAAAGAATTTGCAAGTTTCTTCTCTCCCGAATATAAAAATACACTTTTTAATAGCTATCTTTTTGATAAAATAAGTGAATGCTTAGATGATAATACCAAAGATTTATTTAAAACCATCTTTACTAAATATTCAGGAATGGATGTTTTCATGAATTTTTATTTTCGCTTTTATGTCATATTTCAAAAACAGCAAACTCTTAATTACTACTTATATGAAGAAGAAAATTATAAAAAGTTACAAGCTATTATTGAAAATAAACAACTTAATTATATAGAATCTTCAATTACTGAACTTAAAGATAACATAAAAAATGATTTATTTGATTACATTTTATTATCTAATATCAGTGATTCAATCGAAAAAATCTGGAATAAAAATTCCCTAAAGAACTTTAAGAGACTTATCCATTCATTAAGTACAAATTTAAATAAAGACGGACTTATCCAAGTCGGATATATTTATAGTTTATATAGTTCTGAATTTCAACCAATATTTGCTGATGATAAAAAACGTGAAAAAATATTTACACCTGATGAATTTAAAACTCAAAAAGTTACCGGTTATCGCTTCAATAGTGATAAAGATAAAATTATTACCTTTGAAAAGAAAAAAAGAGTTTCGTAACTCTTTTTCTTATGATATATACTAATCTTCATCAGTTAACTTAAAAGTATAATTATGAATAGTTTCTAACATATATTTTATGAAATCGTCTAATGGCATCGATCTTTTCTCTTCACTGCCAAATAGTCGTAACGTAACACTATTTTCATCTCTTTCCAAGTTCCCCAAAACGAGAGAAACTGGAATCTTTTTCGTCTGAGCATCTCTCATACGATATCCCAATTTTTCCTCACGGCAATCTAATTCAACACGCAAACCAGCATCTAATAGTTTAGCATATACTTCATTGGCATAATCTAAATGATATTCATTATTAACGGGTAAAATATTGACTTGAATAGGACTTAACCATAAAGGTAAAGATCCCTTCGTTTCTTCTAAATAATAGGCAATAAAACGATCTATGGAACCAAATACTGCACGATGTAAAACCACAGGACTCTTTTTACTACCATCTCTATCTACATAAGTCAAATTAAACTTAGCAGGCAAGCAAAAGTCTAATTGGCAAGTCGATAAAGTATATTCATTCCCAACAGCTGGTTTCACTTGAACATCAAGTTTTGGTCCGTAGAAGGCTGCTTCCCCAATTTTTTCTACATAATCAATGCCAATATCATTTAAGACTCTACGCAATGTATTCTCTGCCATATTCCACATTTCATCATCAGGATGATATTTTACTTTATCTTCAGGATCTCTTAAGGAAAGTTCAAAATGATAATCCGTAATATGTAATTCTTTATAGACTTCAAGGATTAAATTGACAACGGATGTAAATTCAGATTCAATTTGTTCTGGTGTTATAAAAAGATGGGCATCATTTTGACAGAATGAGCGAACACGTTCAATTCCTTTTAAAGCTCCACTTGCTTCAAAACGACAATCCCTTGCTATCTCCCCAATACGAAGTGGTAAATCACGATAAGAATGAATATCATTTGCATAAATCATCATATGATGTGGACAATTCATCGGACGTAAGACAAACTCTTCTCCTTCCACTTCCATTTTTGGAAACATATTATCTTTATAGTGATCCCAATGTCCACTTGTCTTATAAAGTTCTACATTTCCAAGTGGTGGTGTTAATACATGTTTATAGCCTAATTTTTTTTCTTTTTCTTTAATATAATTTTCTAATTCTTCCCAAATAATATACCCATTTGGTAAATACATAGGAAGCCCTTTCCCTACTAAATCATGTGTCATAAATACACCTAAATCACGTCCTAATTTTCGGTGATCGCGCATTTTTGCTTCTTCTAACTCTTGAAGATAAGCACTTAGTTCTTCTTCAGTATCAAAACATACACCATAGATTCTCTGTAATACTTTATTGTTTACGTCCCCTTTCCAGTAAGCTCCACTGAATTTAATTAACTTAAAGTTTTTACATTCCTTCACTGTATCAACATGAGGCCCGCGGCAAAGATCTGTAAAATCTCCTTGCGTATAAGTAGATATCGTCACTTCGTTTTCATCCATTCGGTTAATTAAATCAATTTTATATGGATCATCCTTAAATTGGTATAAAGCATCAGATTTACTAATTTCATTTCTTACGATCCTTTTTCCATCTTTCGCAATTTTTTTCATTTCTTTACTTATTGCTTCAATGTCTTCCTCTGTAATCACTTTATCTCCTAAATCGATGTCATAGTAAAAACCATTTTCAATAACGGGACCAACCCAAAATAATGCATTTGGATATAAATGTTTCACTGCTTGAGCCATTAAATGAGCACATGAATGATTTAACTTAGCTAACCTTTCATCTTCTTTAAAATTAATCATAATTGTTTCTCCTTTTCTTTTTCACTTTCTTTTACCTACACAAAAAAAGAACAATACCTAGGAGTGCATGAGGCACGGTACCATCCTTTTTTTCTCTCTTTCTTTTTAACGACTTATAGCCGGAGTGTTTTCACTCTCTCAAAAGGGAGTAATCTTATAAGTCCTTATCTGTTCACAGCAACCACAGACTCTCTTTTAAGGATTATTATAAAATCATGTCCTTTTTCACTGATTTCTAAAGTCATCTTATCATAACTTATCTCGATAGTCAAGGTAAGCTTGATAAGAGAAATATGCCTAATGCTTTGTTTTTTGATAATTTTTATGATTGGAAAAAGACGTTACATGGGAAAATTCAATTTCATTTTCTTTTTTAGAGATACTTTTTATTTTTACTTCAATAGAAGATCCCACTTTATAATCTTTTCCTTCTATTCTAGCAATATCTTCTCTTATTTGATCCTCTTTTAATTCTATATATCCATAAAAGTTCTCTTTTGTATGTAAATAGAGTCTATTTTTGGTCATAAAGAGAACCGTTCCATGTAAACTCTCTCCTATATAGGCGTCTGCTACTTTATGTAATAAAAGTTGAGTAACTAAATTTTCAAACGCTTCACTTTCCATTTGTTTCATAGTAGAGGTATAAGCATAGGCTGCATAATCATCGAGTAGGTCATTAAACTCTTCTATTTTTCCATCCAAAATCGCATCTATAGCCAATTGATTTAACAAGTCTGGAAATCTTCTAATAGGTGACGTTATAGTTGCATAATGGTCTAATGCAAGACCAAAATGACCTAAACTATGAATACTGTATTCTGCTCGTTTCATTCCTGAGAGTAAAATATTTGATATAAAATGGACCTCTTCTTTACTTTTTTCATTACATAAAGAGAGTAAAATCTTCTGAAATACTTGGGCATTTCTCATTTGATTCAGTTTTTTAATATAAACATTTACATTCTCTAACTTCTTTTGAACACGACTTAATTGTTTCATTTCGGGTACTTCATTATTACGGAAGACAAAAGGTATTCCTAAATAATAAGCAAAATTTCCCGCACACTCATTAGCAAGAAGCATAAAGTTTTCAATCATCATCTGTGAAAGCCCACGATCTTTTCGATTTATTCCCACTACTTCATTATATTCATTATATAAAAAATCGATTTCTTCTACATCAAAGCATATAAAACCTCGTTCCATTCTTCTTTTTTGAAGAAGACTTGCAAGAAAATTGGTCTCTTTTAAAAAATGATAGAAAGGAAGATACATCTTTTCGATATTCTCTCCCGTTAGAAGCTCATTGACTTTTTTATACTGCATCTTTTTATCACTTTTAATAATAGAACGTACAAATTGATAATCTAGTATGTTTCCCTCAAAAGAGATATCAATGATACAGGTCTTCGCAAGACGAGGAACTCCTTCATTCAATGAACAGATATGCTCTGAAAGCTTTGGAGGAAGCATGGAAAATACTAAATTAGCTGGATAATGACTCGTTCCCTTTTCTAAAGCACTTTTAAATAAAGCCATAGAAGGTTTCACATAATGCGAAACATCAGCAATCGATACATAGAGACGATATCGGTCTTTTAACTTCTCTAAAGAGATGGCATCATCCATATCTTTTGCCGTTTCAGGATCAATTGTGACGGTTAATAAATCGCATAAATTGACTCTTTTTTCCCACTCTTCCTTTGGTATTTCCTCCTTTATTTCTGAAACTTCATTCATAACTTTTTTAGAAAAAGAAGAATCGATTCCCTGTTCTAAAGCAATAGATTCTATCCATGATTTTGTCTTTTGATCACGTTTAATACGTTCTAGAAATTGAAACGCATTTTTTTCAATTTGTAATTTTACTTGATCGCCCTCTTCACAAGGAATTTCAACAGGAATGAAAAAAGGCAATGTACAAATGGGTTCCCATATAAGTATATTTTTTTCTCTTTTTGTTTCAAAAAGATGTTCTTTTCGATTTCTTTTGATGACTTCAACTAACTCTCCAGTATAGGGTGTTGAAAAGCGAAAGGTAACTTCATCCCCAGGAAAAGCATAGCATTTATTTTTACCCTGAATATAGACTTTTTTATTTTCATATAGAACATAATAAAAATGTTCTTTGGCATTCCATCTTAATATTCCTTTTGCTAAATAATGAGATTGAGGATTTTTAAAAGGCTTTACAACTCTTCTAAGTTCAGCTTTATAAAGAAGTTTATGTTTCTTATCTGGCTTTAATTCGACAAAGACATAATCCCCTTCCTTTACTTTTCTTTTTATATATTTTCCCTCAATAATCGCTTTACTTCCCTGTTTTAAAGGAAGATAAAAATTTCCCTTAGAAGAAAGACATACTTTTCCAAAATAGAGATAAAAATCTTCTGGCACATGGATATATTCTCCATTTGCAAAGCCCATAATCTTACCACTACACTCTAGTTCATATAAAACAGATGATAATTCTTCTTCCTCTATTTTAAAAGTTTTCACTAAATCACGAAATGTCTGAATTTTTGGATGATGATTAAAATAATGTTCAATTTGTTCTTTTATTTCCATTGAGTCTCCCATTGTTTTCCACCCTTAGTATAACAAAAATCCCGCTCTTTTTGCAATAAAGAATCTAGAAAAAACACAACTTTTATGATATGATGGAAAATAGGAGGATGAGGGATATGAGTTACAATCTTGTGTTTAAAATTAGCAAAGAAACATTAACGATTTTAAAAATGAAAAAAGACACCGATGAAGCCTCTTTAAATAATACAAATATTATCGATATCAAAGATTTAAAATTTTCTAATGTCTATATAAAAGAAAATTTTGAACTTGTTGCAAATTTTTTAAATGTTGTCATTTTAAAAAAGAATATTAACACGGTTCAAATCAATACTATGGAGATTGCTTTAGATGTACTTGATTTGATTGCCACTTGGGAACATATCCAAAAGATCATTTTTAAACCTGATAAAACAATCTCTTTAGAAATATTCTTAAAACTTTTAGAAAATCCCTATTTAAAAGAAATCGACTGTTATGAAATGAATCGCTATTTAATCGATCGAATTAATATAAACAAGAATATTAAAGTCATAACACGTTATAAACACGATTATATTTCTTCTTTTATGAAAACAAACATGATGAGAAGTTATTCAGATATCTACTATAAGAAGATGATTGTCATTCAACAGGATTTTACAAAAGAGGAAATTGACGAATTCAAAACTTTCATTGCTTTTAACAATCACTTAAAAGTCATTCGTATTATTTCTTATACCAATGAATTATTAACAATAATTTTAGAAGAATTAGCACAGTATAAAAAGAAAAATATCTTAATCGAAATCGTTGAGAAGAACAATGATATTCATACGATTTACAATACAGTACCTTACTTAAAAAAAGTTTATCGAAAATACATAGAAGAATGCAACATTACATTTAAATTGACTTATTCAAAAGAATATAAGAAAGCTCATTTTATGAAGGAAATAAATGTCAAACTTCTAACCTCCATTTTTATCCTCATTATATTAGTTGGAACGCTTACTATTGGAATTAACTATTATAAACAATTTCAAGATGAATCTAAAATAAATGAACAAATCATCGATTTTGAATCTATCTTAAATGAAGCAGAAGTATTAACAACTTCTGAAGAAAATGAAACAGATGTAGAATATATAAATCCTAGTAGTGAAAATACGACAACGACTAAAAAGGCAAGTACCCCTTCTGCCTATTATACGAATTATTCAGCCGCTTTAGACAAGTTAGCAAAAAAGAATAAAGATACAGTCGCTTGGCTTGAAGTCAATGAAACACAGATAAAATACCCTGTTGTGCAAAGTAATTCAAACTCTTATTATTTAAATCGAGACTTCAATAAGAAAAAAAACACGATGGGTTGGATTTTTATGGATTACAGAAACAATGCAAAAGATTTAAATCAAAATACGATTATCTATGGACATAATATTAAAACAGGGATTATGTTTGGCACTTTAAAATATGCTTTAAATAGCAGTTGGTATAAAAAACCAAGTAATCAAATCATTACATTTAATACAAAAGAAAAAAATATGAAATGGCAAATATTTTCGATCTATAAAATTAAAGCTACAGAGGATTATTTAAAAACTGAATTTTCATCTGATGAGGAATTTACTAATTTTATTAAAATGATTAAAGAAAGAAGTATTCATGATTTTGGCATTGAAATAACAGCGGAAAGTAAAATTCTTACTTTGACAACTTGTCACAATCATACTTCTAGACACGTAGTACACGCCGTATTACTTCCTGATGAAGGATAAAAACAAAGCAACTTCAAATTTAAAGTTGCTTTTTACTTTCCTAAATAGGTAATTTTAGCATAGCCGTTTCCTGTATGCCCAACACCTTCTTCATAAAATGTTCCGTCTGGTTTTGGCATGGGTTCTAAACCTTCTTTTACATTACTCCACTTGTATCCATTCCCATCAATCATGAGGGTATCTGTAAATACAAGTCCTGAATAATGATTCGCTTGTCCTGTATGAATAATATTTTCTTCAGTGGATACTTCTTCTATCGCATCACACCCATCATGTCCCGAGATAAAAGATGATCCGCCTGCTCCATTAGCTCCCGCATGAAAACATTGACCACCATAATATCCACCACCGCTTCCACCTCCGCCATTAGTAGAAGAACCTGCAAAACAGCCAGCACCGAAAGCCCCTCCAGAGTTTTGTGTGCCTCCAGGATATCTACTTTCTCCATATCCAACAAGTCCTCCTGCAGAATATAAAGAAGAGCTTCCACCTGCAGCAATCATTATACGCGATTTTAGGCTTTCAAAATGATTCCATTCGCCATTTTTTAGTCGGACGTCTGTGGCTCCTCCTCCCCCAAGAGTATAATCTTTATAATAATATCCTCCATTACCTCCGCCATTATAGCCTCCTCCTGTTGTTCCATCATTTGTTGTTGCCAGTTTTCCTGATTCTCCGACATAAAAATATAAAAAATCATCTTTTTTTAATTCCGTAGTTCCTAAAACGAATCCTCCATAGGAAGGATTCGTTACAGTTCCTGAAGTATTATGATATGGTTTATTATATCCACTTGCACCCCATAGTTCTATCTTATATTCACCACTTCTTGGTACAATAAATTCTTGTTCACTTCCTGTATAGTCAAACTCCCATGTCTGTATCTCAGTTGGTTCGATTTCATCAGAAATGATGTTTTCTCTTTCTACAGCACTTACCTTTAATGTACATGAAAAAGTGATACTCATCTCTTCTAACGGATTTTGTTTTAAAGTTACGGTTATCTTTCCTACTCCCTTTCTTCTTGCCTCGATGATTTCATCTGTTTGTTCTGCTTCTACATGAATCCACTCATCCTCTTTTGGCATACAATTTACTTCTACTTTGGCATCATATTGCTTGCTTGCATTCGTCACTTCATAATCGAGAATGGACACTTCCCCTTTTGTCTTTAACTCATTTGTCTCATAAGTTATCGTCTTTCTATCTTTACTGATAGTTTTAAGTATTTGCACATCATCTATATATACATCTGAAAAATACACATCAAAGTCTTCTTGATTTGTTCCTATATTTGTATCTCCATTTAGAAATAAAGTAGTACTTACTGCTGCAAATCCTACTACCATTAAAAGTATGGTTAAAAGAATTACACTTTTTCTTTTCATAACTTCACCCTTATTCATCTTACTCGTATCTATCTCTTATTTAAAGTTATTCGACAAAAGATACTCTTTTATTCTACTTTTATTATAAAAGAAAAGAAACTTACCCACAATAAGATTGCTCTTCTTTTACAAGCTAGTTTACATAACTATTTGGTTATACTTTTTTTACGCAAAATAAAAATCTCTACTACTCTATAGCAAAGATCTTTTTAATAAACACTATTTTTCATAATAAACAATAGTAGAGTCGTTTTTTTCTTGTGCATTTAATTCTTTTACTCGATTATTCCATACACTGCATACAACGACAATACTTAAGAAAAACAAAATCACCCCTTTATATTCAATCATCACTCTTTGCATACGCTTCACTCCTTTCGTAGTACAAATGTACCACACGCAAACAAATGTTTCAATATCTTTTTTTACATTTTTAAAAATTAAACATTTGTTTGACATTTTAATGAAAATTTGCTATGATGAACCTAGGAGGATACAAGGATGAAAAAAGATTTAACAAAAAAACAAGAAGAAACGCTTGTCTTTATCAAAAAGTATATGGTTGAACATGGCTTCCCACCTTCTGTAAGAGAAATATGTGCAGGAATGGGGTTATCAAGTCCCGCTACAGCACACACACATTTAAAGGAACTAGAAAATAAAGGTTTCATTCGCAAGCAAAATTCTAAATTTAGAACGATTGAATTGCTTGTCGATAATGAATATAAGGAAAAAGAACAAGAAGATGTAGTCTCTGTTCCTATGCTGGGGAAAGTAGCTTGTGGAAATCCAATCGAAGCGATTGAAAATCCTAATGAATTCTTTTCTCTACCAGCAAGTTTAATTCCCGCAAGAGAATCTATCTTTACTTTAAAATGCTCAGGTGATTCTATGGTAAATGTTGGCATTTATGATAAAGACATTGTCATCGTTCAAAAGCAAAATACTGCACGCAATGGAGATATCGTCGTTGCCATGACAGAAGATAATGATGTAACTTTAAAAACTTTCTATAAAGAAAAAGGACACATTCGCTTACAACCTGAAAACGATGAGCTAGCTCCTATTATATTAGAAAATTGTACAATTCTTGGAGTAGCCATTGGAATATATCGTAAATTAAAATAAACAAAAGAAAAATGGAATTGATTTTCCATTTTTTTTTAACGAATAAATAGCATACCCAATAAGAAGGCAATCAGTAAAATAGTGACAATACATCCATTAATCGTATCATTTTTATTCTTTTTTCCAGGAACTCCTACCATCATTCCAGAGAATAAACCACCAACTAATCCACCAATATGTCCAAAATTATCAACATAAGGGAGCGCAAATCCAATAAATAAATTGATTAAAATAACAGGAACAACTTGTGACATCACAATACTTCCCAAATATAAGCGATAATGATATCCAAAATATAAAATCGCACCCATTAATCCAAAAATCGCTCCTGATGCTCCAACTGATACAACACTAGCACCTCCTATTACACCGCTCAATAAAGAAGATGTAATAAGACTAATAAAATAAATAATCGTGAAGCGTTTTTTTCCTAATACTTGTTCTAGTTGACTTCCTATTATATAAAGAGAATACATATTGCAAAAAAGATGCAATATTCCATTATGGAAAAATCCTGCCGTAAGAATTCTCCACCATTCCCCTGCTTTGACAGCCATAATATTCATCGCGAATACATTTATATTTAAAAGACCTACGACACTTAGAAGATAAATCATAACATTAAGTATAATAAGTGCATAAGTCACAATGACACTTTTCTTTTTAAATATTTGTTCAAAGATGCGATTTTTTTCTTCTGTTTTTTGATTAATATCATTTGTAATATTAATGAAGAAATCCATCTCATCTTCGGCGATAACCGAATCTTCTTTTAGCTCTGGAAATGTTTTGGTAATTGAACTATCCTTATTCAATTCACTGACATCTGTAATGGTACAGACTTCCATCTGCTTATCTTTCGTTTCTAAACGTACATTTTCCCCCACATTTAATAAGATATTTAAAGCTCTGCAATGAAGAGAAAAAGTTTTTTTCTTAATTTGTTTAATCACAGTTTTAGCTTTAAACATATCAAAATCTAATTGTTCATTATTGTGAATATAGTTGTTGCTAATGCGAATAACAGCATATTTGCTTTCAATATTTTCAAGCCATATTTCATTTTCTAACCCATTTACAATAACAGGTTGATAATTTTCTTTTGTCACGAAATAATGCACTAATCGCATTGTAATTTCATCTGTACTTGGCATATTTAAACTTTTCATCGATTTTGCTCCTTCTCAACTATTGTATAACAAGTCCTCTTTTATTTCAACTCAAGATTTTCGATTGTTTCTTTAAATTCTTTTGGCAATTCCACTTCAAAATGCATATGTTTTCCTGTAATAGGATGTTCAAAATCAAGAGTTGCTGAATGAAGATATTGACCAAAAGAAGTGCAATCATCTTTTGTATAAACGGGATCATTATATATAGGGTACCCAATATAATCCATATGTACACGAATTTGATGTGTTCTTCCTGTTTCTAATTCTAAAGAGACTAACGTATATTTTTTATAACGTGTTAAGACCTTTAAGTGTGTCCGTGCTTCTTTACTATTATCACTAGTCACAGCCATTTTTTTGCGATTTATTTTATCTCTACCAATTGGTGCGTCTATAGTGGCTGTATCACTTAAAAACTCTCCTTTTAAAAGAGCTATATAAGTTCTCCTAATCTCATGTTTTGCTAACATTTGTGCTAGTCTTTCATGAGCCTTATTATTTTTAGCAACGAGCATCAATCCTGAGGTATCTTTATCAATTCGATGAACAATACCTGGCCGTGTTTCTCCATTAGTATCTGATAGTGATTCTGTATAATAAAGAAGAGCATTTACCAAAGTCCCTTTGGCATTTCCATTCCCTGGATGAACCACCATACCACTTTTTTTATTGATGATGATAATATCTTCATCTTCAAAGACAATATCCAAAGGAATGTCTTCGGGAACAATTTCTAAATCTTCAATAAATCCCTCTTCTACGGTAATGAGATCTCCTTCTTTTACTAGATAATTTGTCTTAACTTTTCTTCCATTTACTAAAATATAAGAGGCCTCTATCATTTTTACAATAGTACTTCTTGATTCCTCTAAATATGCTTTCAGATATTTATCAATTCTTATGGAAGATTCTTCGACTTTTATTTCCATTTTTAGCACTTCCTTTAATAGTAATCACGAATAAGAGAATAACCCCTATAACAATTGCTGTATCTGCAATATTAAATACAGGGAATGCGTAGTTAAATATCGTAATATCGATAAAATCACGAACAAAACCATAGAAAATTCGATCACAAAAATTTCCTAAAATTCCCCCAATTAAAATTCCAAAAGCAAGATCACTCTTGCGGTTTTCTTCATAAGAATATATTAAGTTAAATACAAGCACTAACAAAACAATAGTAATAAGTATCAAGAATGTCTGCTGTCCTTTAAAAACACCCCATGCAGCCCCAGTATTTTGATAATAATTAAGACTGAAAAAGTTTTTTATGACATTACAATGAATATTGTATGTATCGATAATGAGTTTTGTTACTTGATCTAAAATAAGTATAAAAATAGCAATTAAAAATTTTTTCCTATTCATGTCAAACACCTTCTCAATTATATCGTACTTAACGTAAATCTACAAGTATTACATCTTCTCCTATTTTAACAATTTGTGAAAGTTTTATACTCGTTTCATTATTATAAATGTTTAATTTTTTTAAAAGCTTTTTAGGTTCAACAACAAAATAGTTAATAGTTCCATTTTCTAAAATATCCATATCAATAATACGCCCTATATTTCTACCATCATTTTGATTGATAACTTCTTTCATTTGTAAATCACTTATACGCATAGTATTCACCATTAAATTTTATGCTTATTCATACAAAAAAACACCTTAAAAAGGCATTTTATTCTTTTCCTAAGTAAGTAATCTTAGCATAGCCATTTCCTGATTTTGCACAATTTTCATTTGCAATTGCTGAAACCTTTGTTACAGAAATCGTCTTTGTTGTTTCCTCATCAGATGTTACACATCCATAGCATGCCATGCTCTTACCACTTAGAAGCGAGTTTCCTATATAGCCACTTCCTCCTGCTGCAGGAACTGAATTAACTTGTCTTGTTTTTCCACCATAGAAGCCTCCACCTCCACCAGGGCTACACCCTGGTGAATTATTTCCTTGACCAAAAGCATACCCTGTTTTCTGAGTAGCAGGTATTTCGCCAACAGATTCAAATCCTCCGCCACTTCCTCCTGCACTACTGTATCCAGCACCTCGTACATGATCATGTCCGCCACCACCTCCTCCAGCAACGATTAAAACCTCTTCTTTACGTTCTTCTAGAGCAGAAAGTATTCCTGAATAAAAGGCAATATGCGTAGCCCCGCCACCTCCTCCTTCAGCATGTGTACAAGTTCCATTATTACCATTGCCACCTCCATTATAGCCACCAGCTTGAACGAGATTCCCTGCTGTAGCGCTTACACTTTCCCCCATTCCTCCAACATTAATAAACAATTTCTGTCCTTTTGACAATTTAATCTTTCCAACGGAGTATCCTCCATATCCTCCTATTGTACCAACACCTGATCCACCTTGAGCACCCCAAACTTCTAATTGATATATTCCATCTTCTCTTGCTACATAAATTTCTTCTTTTCCACTATAATCAAACTCTTCTTTATCTATAATTTCGTGTTCTATGGTATCTGTTAGATTTCTGTCATCCACTTCCGTTTTTTCTATAGCATGTACACCTAATGTACAGACAAAGGGGATTCGTTTCTCTTCTAATGCTGTTTTCTTTAAAGTAACAATAACTTCTCCTGTTCCCTTATTTCGTGATTTAACGATAGGATCAGGCGCTATAACCTCCAGATTTATCCATTCATCTTCTTCAGAGGTACAAATCACACTCACTTCAGCATCATATTGATGACTTGCATTTGTCACTTCATAATCTAAAACCGCATATTCTCCTTCAAGATGAAGTTCTCTCGTTTCATAATGAATTGCTTTTTTATCCTGACTAATCACTTCTAATACTTGTTTATTTTCTAAATGTGCATCTGAAAAATACACATCAAAGTCTTCTTCCTTCGTTCCTATATTCGCATTTCCATTTACAAATAACGTTGTACTTACAGCAGCAAATCCAACAGTCATAAGAATAATAGATAGTGCAATAATTTTTTTTTGATTTTTCATAAAACAACCTCCAAACAGCCCTTTTTCCTACTGCAATTGTATCATTTTTTTTTTTTTTTTTAGCAAGTCCTAATAGATATGTCAAGAGGTATTTGGTTTAAATTATACACTTAATTGACATAAAAAAACACCTTAAAAAGGCATTTTCATATTTCCTGAACTAAATTGTTTCATCATCTTTTTCATCTCTTCAAATTGTTTAAGAAGACGATTGATTTCTTCTACACTTCTTCCACATCCCTTAGATATCCGAAGTTTTCTTGTATTTTTTATTACTTCTGGATGCTTTCTTTCATAAGGTGTCATGGATAGAATAATGGCTTCTACATGTGCCATATCTTTTGGATCAATACTGACATTCCCAAGTCCCATCTTACGAGCTCCTGGTATCATTTTTAGGAGATTTTCTAGAGGGCCTAACTTTCTAATCTGTTTTAAGTTATTTAAGAAATCATCTAAATCATAATCGCCCTTTTTCATCTTACGAGCTAAATCCGTTGCGTCTTCCTCAGAAATAACCCCTTCTACTTTTTCGGCAATCGATAAGATATCCCCCATATCTAAAATTCTTTCAGCCATTCTCTCTGGATAGAATTCAGATAATCCATCTAACTTTTCAGAATCTCCTATAAACTTAATGGGTACATGCGTTAAATGACGAACAGATAAAGCAACTCCACCTTTTGTATTTCCATCCATTTTTGTAAGAATAGCTCCTGTTAGTTTTAAAGCATCATTAAATCCATTAATGACATTAATGGCATCTTGTCCCATCATGGCATCAATAACCAGTAAAATTTCATGTGGATGCACATTGTTTTCAATTTCGATAAGTTCATCCATTAAAGTTTCATCAATATGCAAACGCCCTGCTGTATCGATAAGAATAAAATCATGATGGTTTTCTTTTGCATAGACAAGAGCTTCTTCAACAATCTCTAATGGTTTTGCCTTCCCTTTTTCAAAAACAGGAATATTAAGACTTGCACCAATCTCTTTTAATTGATCGATAGCTGCTGGTCTGTAAACATCACAAGCTACCAATAAAGGATTTTTCTTATTCTTTTTTCTTACTAAATTGACAATCTTTCCACTTGTAGTTGTCTTACCACTCCCTTGAAGACCAACCATCATAATAATGGTAGGATTTTTTGAAACTTCTAAAGGAACATAATCACTCCCAAGTAAAGCCACTAATTCATCTTTCACAAGTTTTATAAAAAGTTCCTCAGGTTTTAATGTCTTTTCAACTTCTAACCCAAGTGCCTTTTCTTTTACATTGCGAACAAATTCTTTTACGACTTCATAGTTAACATCCGCCTCAAGTAAAGCTGTACGAATCTCCCTCATGGCATCGCCAATATTTTCTTCCGTAATTCGTCCCATTCCTTTAATATTTTTTATGGCATTGCTTAATCTATCTCCCATATATTCAAACATAATGCACTCTCCTATTCATAAATAATACAATAATAAACTGTAGGTAATCCAGAAACTCCCTTTGGTTTATTGAGAAGGCCAATTCCCACATAATGGATATTGCGATTTGTCGTTATTCCTGTATTTTCTTTCGTGTGAGAAAATAAATTTTGAGCTGCTTCTGATACTGCCAATTGATTGGATTTCCTTCGATAATTCGAGTATCCTCTCAATACCTCTTTTGCCGCTGTTTCATTTTCTTCATACCAAGTTTCTGCCGCTTCAAGAGCTTTCTCTCTTAAATCAACTGCTACTTCAAGATTGGTTAACCCATTTTTTCTTCTTTCTTCATTAATAAGTCTTAAAATTTCCCAAGTCTCTTTATTTAATACATCAGGAAAATCCGCATCTTTTACTGTTACTTCTCTTCTAGCAGTAGTCGTTTCTGTAGTTGTCTGTTTCTTCGTTGTAATTCTTGTACTTCCCGTTGTCTTTGTCGTTTTTTCTACATTTCCATTTTTACTAGTAGAAGTCGTTGTTGTCGTCGTCTCTTTTGAAACACTAGTTCCCTGTGTAGAAAGAACACTGTGTTTAGTCGTCTCCGTTGCAGGTACTTCTTTAGTCGTCGTTTCACTCGTCTTTTCCTTTTTTGCATTATAATTGTTTTCATCTAACAAAGCAATTGTCACAATAGCTCCAATCCCTAAAAGAAAAAGAATAATAACAAAATAGATTATATTCACCTTTGTTCGAACTCTCATTTTATCCCTTCTTACATCTCCATTATATCAAAGATTATGAGAAGAAAAAAGAGTTCTTTACTTTAACTTCTTCTGTTTTTCTTCCTTTTTAATGGAATGATAAGATAAAGATTCTCCTAGCTTTGCAATATATAAATCCACAAGATCCATATTCTCTTCTACTAAAGAAAGCTCTTCTCTTGCTTGCATCATACGGCTGATGAGTTCTGCTTTAAATTCATCAAGCACCAACGCCAATTCTTCACGAATTTCTTCCTTGTACTCTATCTTTAATCTTTTATTTTCAGGATTGTCAATTTCCTCTTGACTATAACCTGACATGTCAATTTCTTGTGTCAACATTGTCTTTTCCTTTTGAAACTTATCGGCCAAATATTCCTTCATCCAAGGAGCTGCATGAAACGCGGTATCATAATAAGTTGTATTTTTCACATGTCCTTGTGCTAAGAGTTGCAACAAAATTTCCGCTTGCTTAATAGAAAAAGTATCTTCCATATAATCGAATTCTTTTCTTAAACTCCAAAGACTTTTCGGGCCCTCATTAATAAATGATCGAAAGAATAAAACCACGATTTTCCCATCATGAAGCAACTGGCAATCAATAGTAGCCATGTCTTCCCGAAGTTCATTTTGATAGGAAGAAGGCTTATATGCATAACAAATGGTCAATCCATTTGGATAAGAAATTTTTCTTTCTGTCACTTCGTATTGATTTGCTTTCCTCCATATAAAATGACAAATATCGATATAACATAAGCCAATAATATCGTGTCTTAATTCATTATTTAAACTCTTTTTCTTTTTCACTTTTTTCATCTGTTCTCCTCATCGTTTTATTTCCTAATATTTAGGCTCATTTTCTCTTCACTTATTTTCATCAAAGCCTCTTCTACCTTTTTTAAATAATACGAGGCTCCCTCTTCTAGGTCAGGAACTGTTCTTTTTGTTGGTTTTACTTTATATGCTTTCAACTTCATTTTTTGAAGAAAAAGGGTGAGAAAAGTGTACGCACTTTCTTTATCATCTTCAAATGCATAATAATAATCACTTATAGAAGGAGATCCCTCTTTTACTTCTGCAGAAAACCACGCTATTGGAAAGTGCTTCTTATACAAAAGTTGAACTTCCCATAGACTGAGTCCCTCTTTATCTTTTTCATAATCAATCGTATAAGAAGCTTGTAATTGAATACTTGGACTCATCTCTACTTCAAAATGAGCAGAGTCAAATAAAGATTCTCTATTTTTATCAAAATAGAAAAACAAGTGAATATAAGAAATCGCTAATAACTGTTGGACGTTTTTTTTATTTTCCATTATATCTTTTTCCTAAAACGATAGGTCTAACGATTCTATCTTTAACATTTAATTTGATATCCTCTGGAAATACCTTTTTGTGTTTAAATTCATACCAAAAAGTTCTTAATGTCTCATCGACTTTACTCCATTCTTCTATTAACATCATCACTTCAATTTCTTCTTTAGTATATAAATCCATCTCTGTTAAATACCTATGATCTAATAAATGCTTTACAATTTTAGCAAGCAATAACATCATATAATGATCAACACTTGAATGCGTTATTTGATTGATTCTTTCATTAATCTCTAAAAACGCATCTGCAGCTTCACTAGAACTAAAACCAATTTCTAATTTCCCTTCTTCATTTTTAAACAAGGCAAGATGATCAATCACCAATTTGCTTGTCTCAAAATCTACATTCCCACCTAAATTGAATCCTGAACAGAGAGTATTACTTATACGATCGGCACAGAGATGAGGTCTTTTATAATCGACAATCGAATGACTTTTAAAATCAATAAGATCATAAACAGAAATTCCTTCGTTTTTTAGGTATTCTTGCAATTCTTTTGACGAAAGAATAATCTCTTCTTGTTTTTCCTCTGTACTCTCTTGCCTTAAAAAGTCTCCATTCACATAATCAATCACATGAGAAAACACAGGCGTACAAGCATCATGAAAAAGTGCAATTAAAGCTTCTCTTTTGCTTTTAGTCAAACGATATGTAATCTTGGCCGTATCCATACTGTGATCAAGTCTAGAAATATAAAATAGGATATGATAAGCATAAGGGGTTGCATAATCCATTCCACAAAGAATAGAAATATACTTTAATCTTGCCATTATAGGTAGCCTTGATGCCTCCTTTAAAAAACTATAGTTTTTTCCTAAATAATTTTGATATCTTTTGTATTGTAATTCCATTGTTATTCTTCCTTTCTTTAAGATAAAAATCTTCTAAAACTTCTTCTATCGTCTTTGATGAATCCTCTAATTTATTCTTTAAAAAATAATGAAAGCAAAACTCGATTGCTTCAGCAATTTCTTTTTTATAGGTATATTCTACCTGATTATATATGCTATCTTCATGATTTAATGATTGCTCTTTTATTTCATTTAAACAAGTACAAAGGAAAAGTAAATATGCTCTTTTTTCATCGCTTTTTTCTTTTCTATTTCTTTGCATATTGGCATTAAGTTGATTTTGAATGTTCATTAAAAATGCATAAGAAGTATAAGGACATCCAATATCCCCAATAAGATAATGAAGCATTTCTTCCATAAATATCTGAATATCATCTACAATATCATAGTCAATAAAGACCTCTCTTCTCATTTTTAGAAAATCATCTTCTTGAAAATACATTCTTTGAAGGCATTCATGTAAGACTTCGCAAAACTCTATTCCCTCTTGATTTTGAATATTCTCTTGAGGATGGTCGATTCTTTGCTGCACAATATCTTTTCCTAATCTATTATAAAGGAAAAAGAGTATTTTATGGTATTCTTTCTCAATATCAGCAGACAAAGAGGAATGATCAAACAATTCATTGACTTTACAATCTTTATATTCAAGCGTTTTAAAAAAGCACTCTAGATATCCATTTAAAAGGTTATCTCCTGGAGGGTAAAATCCCTCTTTTTTTAGCTTATTTGAATATTTTACTGATGCTCGAAATACCTCATCCCCTTCACAAAATAATTCAATATCTAACTCCCCTTTTTCCTTACATACAGACATTAAATTATATCTTTTATCATCTATTTCTATTTCTTGACTTGTTTCCTCCTCTAAATCTTCTATACAATCTACCCTTAAAAGATAAGTGAGTAATACAATAGCCATTTTTTCTTTGATTGATTTCATTTCATCACGTCCTTATTTCAATTTCTTCTGCCTATTCTCTTTTCTTTCTTCTAAGGAGGATTGAAACATCTGCTCTATTTTATCTAAGCAATTTTTTCGCAAATGCTCACTTTTATCCTTGAGGGAATCTTCTTCATAGGCTTGCATCATCATGTCTATAAGTTGATTAGAAAACACATCAAATAACTCTTTTAATTCTCTACGTAACTGTTCTTTATCTTCTATTTTAAGCGTTCGATTTTGTGGTCTATCAATTTCTTGCTGTTTTGCTTCTACTCTTTGATATGATTTGTTATCAAAAGAATTCATTTTATCTTCTAAGGCCTCTTTTAATGCACGAGTCATCCAAGGGTTAGGATGATACGAGGTGGAATAAAACTCCACCTTTTCTATTCTAAATTGATTTAAAAAATTTTGAATAGTAAAAAGCTTCTCTAGTGAATTCAATCGTGCAAATCCCTGCTTATAATAACTAAAATTTTTCAAAAAGGGAGATACTTCTTTGTATTCTTTAATATCACATTTAAAGAATAATACAGGATATATACAATCATAAAATAGACGAACAGTCACTGTCGAAAGACTAGTCGCCTTAGACTTATAACGATAAAAAAACTTGATTTTCAACCCGTTTTCTAACAAAATTTCACCCGTATATTCATCTGTACTACGACATGCACATTCTGTAAAAAGCTCAAAATAAATTAAATCTAATAAACTTTTTTGTAGCTCTTTATTCAACACATTCTTTGGCTTTTTTTGAATCAAAGTCACATCATCCCCTACTAGTACTCATTTATATTTAGTTTATATCATATCATATCGCGTTTATTTTGTATAGATAAAATAGAAAAAGACTATCAATAGTCTTTTCTTCTTACGGAACAGAAATAAATGACGATGTACACTTTCCATTTGTAAATGTACAAATATTTCCATGTTCATCTTTTGCTGGACATTCTTCTTGTGTATCTGGATAATCAAAACAACTCTTCTTACCGCCAATATACTGGATTTTACATCTTAATCCTTCTGTCTTACATGTATTTCCATAGTCATCTACACTCGGACATTCCCCAACATATTGGTTACAATTCTTTTTACTCGTTTGCCCACTTGAAGAAGTCGTTCCTCCTGTTGTAGAATTCGTGGTATTTGTACTACTGTTATTATTTGTAGGTGTATTAGTACTGTTGTTATTGTTATTAGTAGGTGTATTTAATCCTCCATTATCATCTGAAATTTCACAACTAAATGGTTTTAAAAGACAAATTTCACATTTTCGATAATCTTCTGATATCCACTCAAAGGAGGTCAACCCACCCAATACAATATTTACAAAATTTGGAATAAAGAAAATAAGAAGTCCAATGATTACACGAAAACCAATTGATTTTAATTGTTTCGTTAAAGTATTTTCTGCACTGACAACTGATTTATATAAGTCAAAGATTCCAAAGCCGACAATGATAAGTGGAATAAACAATTTTGCTAGTGTAAGCAAATAGCCAACAAATCGTATAGCTTTTAAAACATTACTATCAGCACAAACATTATCTGCTACATGTATATCATCTAAAAGAATATTTAAAAACATAGTATCACCCAATTCATGACCTTATTATAACACGGTTTCTTTTATATTTAACGTTTTATTGAAAATATTTTACATCTTTCCATCCCATAAAGGATTTCTTTTTTATGTTCTACTTTAAAAGGTAAACCATAGTGCATTCGCTCTTCCAAAGAATAATCATCGTAAGGAATCTCCAACAATAAAAGATTTTTAATTATCGCATCTATCTTCGGATATTGATTGCAAATGTCAAATAAACGCTTTCCCCACTTCCTATAATACTCTTGATATTTCTTTTTATCGATTTCTTTTAATACAGGAATAATTCTTACATAGGCTTCCATATCCGCATTGATTTCAACGTGGAAATAATCGTGAACCCGTCTATAATTAATCACATTTAAAAGAGAAGAAAATGCCACAACATTTGTATTGGATTCAACTGAGTTGTTGACATATGAAAAACATCTTCTATATAGATTTTGAATGTTTAAATCTCCGATATTTTCTTCATCTTCTGAGGCATGAGCAATCTCATGTAACAAGACAAAATACAGATAACAATTGCTCGAAAAGTCATCCATCTTAGAAAGATACTGTAATGCCTTTTCCCAATGAATAAAAACGTTCCCTACATGATAATAAAACATATCCTGTATCTTATCACTCTCTTTTATTTCTATATCTCTTTTTAAATCAAATTGACTTAAAGAAAGGGAAAACAAATCTTTTACTACATCATACGAATCTATTCTTTTTTTCCTTAGTATTTTTTCTATTTCTTCCATAAACTCCCCCAAAATAATACTAAATAAACTCTACTATTTTATCTAATTCCTCTTTTGTCAATGCTTTTTTTATTTTCTGTTTGTTTTCATACAAGTGTAAAGCATGTTCATAAAATTCCAATTTTTCCTTTACTTCCATTAAACACTTACTGACAGCATTTTTACTTATTTCCATATTAGTTGCAATCTCTTCCATTGTTAAATTATCAAAATAATACTCTTCAAAATACCCTCTTTGTTTTTCTGTTAACAAATTGGCATAATAATCGTATAATGCTGTGATATAAAGTTGTTCTTCCATCATACCATATCCTTAAACAAACCATAAATATAATCTTCAATATCGAATGAACGCAAATCTTCCATTCCCTCACCAAGACCAATAAACTTCACAGGAAGGCCTACAGTCTCTTTGATAGCAAGAACGATTCCACCTTTTGCTGTTCCATCTAATTTCGTAAGAACAATACCTGTAATATTTGTAATCTCTTTAAATGCTTCAGCCTGAGAAATTCCATTTTGTCCAGTTGTCGCATCTATAATAAGCAACGTCTCATGAGGAGCATTTGGAACATGTTTTCCAATGACTTTATTCATCTTTTCTAATTCATTCATCAAATTCACTTTATTTTGTAAACGTCCTGCCGTATCAATCAATACAATATCAACATTGGCCTCTTTCGCTTGAACAAGACCATCATAGATAACACCTGCTGGATCTGTATTCTCTTTTCCATAGAATAATGCTCCTGTGCGATGTGCCCATTCTTCTAATTGAGGAACAGCTCCTGCTCTAAAGGTATCTGCTGCAATGAGCATTACTTTTTTTCCCTCCTCATGATATTTATGAGAAAGTTTTCCAATGGTCGTAGTCTTTCCTACGCCATTTACACCTACCATTAAGATAACAGTAGGTCCCTCACTTGCCATATTAATCTTATCTGTTAAAGATTCCCCTTCAACATAAATCATAAAAAGTTCATCTACTATTACTTCATTTAAAAAGACTGTATCTGTAATATTTTCATGCTTTACACGATGACGCAAGCGATCTAAAAAAGAAAATACAGTTTTAACTCCAATATCTGCTTTTATTAAAAGACTTTCCAACTCCTCATAGTAGTCTTCCGTCACTTTCGTATATCTTTTTCCAAGTAAAGAAAGCTCTGATACAAATTCTTTTCTTGTTTTTTCAAGTCCCTTATCATAAATCACGGTATCTTTTTCTTCTTCTGTTAATTTTTCTAAAGGTTTTTCCTTTTCTTGTATTTCTAAAGATACTTCTTTCTTTCCTATTATTTTTTCTTTAAATTTTTGAAACAAACCCATTTATTTTCCTCCTAACACTTTACGATAATAATCTTTTGAAATGAGTAATTTACTCATCTGAAATTTTAATTTTACCATTTCATTTATTTCATTGACATAATCATCTGAAACACTTACCCCTTCAAAAGGTTCAAATTTTTTCTTAAGATAATTGTATCTTCCTTTATCCGTTATCCAAGATTTATTATTAAAGATAACAAGATCTTCTGCATCTGAAAAGATATCTCTTCCTATCAAAAGTCTTGAATCATATTCAATCCCAAATAGATTTAATAAAGTGGGCAAAACATCTAAACTAGATGTATATTTATTGACTTCTATTTTGGAAAGTTCACTATTATATAGAATCAAGTTATTTCGATACAAATCAAAGTTTTCATCTTTCATCCAATCCACATAACCTGCAATATCTTTATTAGTAAGTCCATATGGATAATGATCAGCAGAAACAACAATCACAGTGTCATCTAAAATGCCATCTTTTTCTAAATTATCAAGTAATATTTCTAAAGAACGATCAAACTCTACTTGACTTGCCATATAAGCTTTAATCGTTTCACTTGCTTTCATGTTTTTAACGACTTCTTTATTTTTACTAGAAATTGCATTTCCTCCCGAAAAGTTATATTGCAAATGTCCCGATATACTCATGTAATAAGAGACAAAGGCACTTTCTTTACTGTAAATAGGATAACTCGAATTTATGACATCAATATCACTTGTTGGCCAAGAATCCTTAATTCCTTTTAAAGCGTATTTATATCCCTTCTTGTATCGATCATACCCATAATAAGTATATCCTAAATTAGGCATTGTCTTATGACGGTCATAATAAGTATAGGTCCATCCATGAAAGGCATTCGCTTTATACCCATAATCACTCATAACGTTTCCCAAAGCATAAGGAAGATATACATTACTTGTTGATTTCATGGAACAAGTTGCAACACCTGGTAAGATAGATAAAGAATTAATAAATTCTCCATCAGATGTTGAACAGTTATATATGGGTTGATAAAAGTTATTAAAAACAAATCCATTATTAACTAATTTATAAAGTGTGGGGGTGATTTCCCTATCAACCGCAATGGGATAAAAACCTTCAGCAACAATGAATATGAGATTTTTTCCAGCAAAAATGCCACTATATTGATTCTGTTTTGTTGGTTCGCTTCCCATAAAATAAGCATGCATTCCTGCAACTGTTTTATCTTTTTCCTTTTTAATTAATGCTTCAAAATCAATATCTGTAACATTATATACAACAGAGTCTTCTTTTTGATATGTTTTGGTCTCTTTTATTTCAATATCTTCTTCAAAATGCCCTGCTAATTTGATGGTATCTAACAAAATGGCTGTTTGCATGCCAAATGTATTGGTACTTTGCATTAAATCGTTTGTTTTAAAATAGAGATTTTTAGCATCTTCAACATGATTTAGCTGAAGTTCTAACGAAGTCATTCCCATAAACCAAGTTCCAATAAATAAAGCAATAGTCTCTTTTAAACAAAAACGCTCATGCGTAATCTTCTTCGTTGCACTTAAAACAATTAAAAGTAAGCACAAAGAAGCATATGTAGCGATAACAAAAGCATTCCCTTTAATATGAATCATAATTTGATCGGCAAATTCAGCGACTTGACCCCCATACATTAATGCAGAAAAACCACAAATTGTACGATAAAAGCTATAATAAACCGATTCGGCTCCTGCAATAAAAAGAAGAACAAGCCAAATTAGAATACTAATAAAACGATTTATATTTTTTCGTTTAAATAATGAAGAAAAAAAGGTCAACATAAGAGCAATAGGCAAACTAAAAAGAAGAATGTAGAAAAAACCAATATCATATGTTTTTAATATGGCTATTTTAAATGCAAACTCCAATCCCAATAGATAAAGATAATTATAAATAAATAATTTTATATATTGACTGCGCATTGTTCATTCCTTCTAACTACTCTTTATTATACTATAGACAAAAAAAAAAAGAAATGAGATTTTTCTTTTTTTATACTATTTCAAAGCAAGAATAAGACGGAAACCTCCATTGATGACTCGATCCCCAAGATTTCGATCAAACTGAAATTGCCCTGCAAGATTTCCATAATTATATTTCCCGCCACGATTAAACCATACGTGATTGTCATTTCCTCTCAAAAAGTCAGAATGATCTTCATACCAACTATTATAATAGATGGTTTTCTTTATTTCTTCCGATTCTTGTGATAATAAAATGGTATCAGAATAAAATGGCCCCATTTCTCCAGTTGCATCTCCTAAAATGCGATAGTTCCATGTACTTGTAGAACTATCGCTCGGATATTGATCAAAATATTTGGCATAGGTTATTAATTCCTCTGTCGTAAGATCACTTTGCCCCACACCACTATAAGCAGCCATATATTCCCAAGCCCCACCTGACATATCATAGATTCCTGTAATATTTCCAGTTGTTGTTGCTTTATATCCTGTTTCTGTATTATAAGGCTGAGTTATATCCTCTGTAGTTCCTGTAGTTCCTTGAAAACCACTTTGATCTGTTCCATCCGCTGCTGCACATCCAGTAATGTTATTTGAATTGTTATTAATTCTTATTTCATCATTGATTCCATACTTTGAATGACTTAGATATGCTACTGCTCCCCATTCGGTGTTCTTCATCATATGGCTATCTAACTCTCTTTTGTAGTTATAGCTTGTTTTGAAAAATATAGCAATCTTTTCAGCTTCCCATGCCTTTACATTTGGTTTTACAATAATTCCATTATCATTTCCTGTTTCAAACTTTCCTACCCATAAACCTGTAACATCAAAGTTTTGGAAGGCTGGATGTGTCATCCATTTTCCTACTTCACAGGTCCCTGAT
>CATKZK010000010.1 GCA_949841325.1 uncultured Bacilli bacterium | reverse complement strand
TTGGCTATGTAAAGTTTATTAATAAACAAAATTGACAATGAAAGTGAGGAGTAAAAATGGGATATATAATGAATTTAAGAAAATATGTAGGACATGAACCATTAATTGGATTGGGTGCTACAACTCTAGTATTCAATGACAAAAATGAACTTCTTTTAAATTTAAGAACAGATACAAACACTTGGGGAATTCCAGGTGGTTCTATGGAACTATATGAAACTATCGAAGAAACTGCTGTTAGAGAATTGAAAGAAGAGACTGGAATTGATGCAAATGAATTAGAATTAGTTACTATACTATCAGGAAAAGAATATTATTTTGAGTATCCTAATGGGGATAAAATGTGTACCGTTATAGTGTTATTTAAGATATTAAATTATACTGGTGAAATAAGAGTATCTGATAATGAAAGCAAACAATTAAAATTTTTTGCATTAGAGAATTTACCTAATATGGAATCAAGAGCACAAGCAATTATTGATAAAATATTGAATGGAAGTATAAAAATTGATATTTAACTTTGCAGAGAGGAGATCAAATTATGGCTGAAATCGAATTAAAAGTTCCTAATTTAGAAGATGTACAATATAGACAAAAGTGGATGCAAGATCCAAATACTATGAATTATAATGCTGGATTAGAAATGAATTTATCAGGATATGATTATCAAACTGGAACTATATCTAAAACTGATGACGAAATGAAAGTTTGGTATGACAACTGGATTGGACAAGAACCAAATAAGTTTTTTGCTTATATATATGAAACTAATAAAAATTTTCCTATTGGAGAAGTTTATTTTTATAAAGATAAAGACAAGTACAAAATGGGAATATTAGTTATAAAAGAGTTTCGTGGTAAAAATTATAGTAAAGAAGCTTTAACTGAATTAATGAAAATTGCATTTGAAAAATATGAAATACCTGAATTAACCGATTCTTTTCCAAATGATAGAATTAGTGCAATTAAATTATTTAAAAGTTGCGGTTTTAAAGAAAGTGGAAATATTGAAGAAATTATTAAATTCGATAAAAAGTATATTTCTAGAGAAATGGTTATTACAAAAGATGTGTACTTTAAAAAATATAATTAATATTTAGTTGAGCAAGAAATTGCTCATTTTTTGCTTACAAAAGAGAATTATACTATAATACAGTAAAAAATCATATAGAACTTTTTTGAAAGAACTACGATGATTTATTAAGAAACGAATGGTATAATAATGATAAATCAGTGAAAAGTAGGGGATGTAAATGAATTTCGATTATTTAAATAAAATGATTGAATATATTGAAAACAATCTTGATAACGAGATAGATTTAAATAAATTAAGCAAAATAACGAATACTAATGTTTTCATACTAGATAGAGTTTTTATGTTTCTAACCAATATGACAATCACAGAATATATAAAGAAAAGAAGACTAAGCAAAGCATTTGAAGAAATAAGAAACACGAATGATAAGATTATCGATATTGCTTTTAAATACCAGTATAATTCGTCCTCTTCTTTTAGTAGAGCTTTTAAACAACTATTTAAGCTAACACCTACAGAATGCCGAAAAGGCATTGGCAATTATAAAATAATACCTATAGAGTATTTTGAAACTAATAAAGGAAAATATAATTTTGAGTATAAAATAAAAAGAATGAACAAGATTATTTTATATTGTTATCATGTGTCTTCACAAAATCATACAGATTTGATCTATAAAATTAAAAACCTTTATCAAAAAGCTAAAAGAAGTGGAAAGTACGATGCTTTTAATAAATCAGGAATGTATGGCATATTTTCTAAAGAATACAATGTATATCATTATTATTTAGGATCTACTCAATACTTTCTTGATTTGGAAAAATTTGAAATAAAGGAAAATGAATTTGCTGAATTTAAACTTTTATCAAGAGATTAGAATGAAATAGTAGCGTTAGAGAGTCAAATCAATAAGCAATGGATTCCCTCAACAAATTACAGTATTAAAAACAATCTCAAAATTGAATTATACAGTGGAGATAATTGCTTTATATACTTACCTATAAAATAATCTTAACAAAATAAATATTAAAAATGTAAAGAAGTATGTATTAGATTGTTCTACAATTGTATTGGTGAAGTATATGTTTAAAAGAGTGATTAAAATTACAAAAGATTATTTTTCTTTGGTAAGATTTAAAAATAAATATTTAATAACTTTTATCATTGTAGATTTAATAAACGTTTTAGTAAGTTTGCTCGTACCTTATTACATATCACTTATAGTAGAAAATGTAACAAATAGCTTATACCCAATTGCGTTTCTTTTTGTCATGATGCTAGCACTGACTTATTTATTTAATAAAGTTTGTTCTTATTGTACGAATTGGTGTTATGCTCACTTTTTTAAAGAGGCTTATGTAGAAGTTCATAGAACTCTCGTAAATAGTATCTATAATTTTGATGAAGAATATTCAAAGAAAATTCCCACTGGCAAAATTATAAATTCTTCAAATACGGATATTATTAACATTGCGGAAATTCCTTCTTTTATCATCGAATTAACCGTAGAATTAATCAAACTGTTTGTTATCTATCTTGTCTTTATTAGGCAAAGCATATTCGTTGCATTATATGTTATGATAGTAGATGTAATCTATTATTATTTTGCAAGAAGATGCAATAGCAAAAATACATTTTATTTAAAAAAACAAAGAACATATGCTGATAAAATAACTGGCATGTTATCTCAAATTTTAACAGGACTTAAAGATATTAAAAGTTTTGGTATAGGAGATAAATTAAACAACAAATTAGATGGCTATAGAAAGAGATGGCAGGAGAGCTATTTCTTAAAAAGAAAATACTATTTCACAAGGAAAACATTGGTAGGTTTAATTATTGACTTTGGGAAAATAACTTTATATGTCATTATGATTTTCTTCCTTATGAAAGGGGAAATCCAACTTTCTATATTTTTATTGTTAATTTCTTATTATGATAAGGCAAAAGAATCTATTCATACTATTATGGGGTTTGATGTATCTATCATGGAAGAATCTGTTTCATTATATAGAATAAGGGAAATCATACACTATGGAAATCATACAGAAAAACTCGATGGCATGAATCAAAACGATGATATTATAGGCCTTGTTGAATTTAAAAACGTATCCTTTAAATATAATCAAGTTCCTATATTAAAAAATATTTCTTTTGTAGCTAAACCAAACCAGATTACGACAATCGTTGGTAAAACAGGTACTGGAAAGACGACTGTATTTAATCTTCTTTTAAGAATGTATAAAGTAGGAAGCGGTAAAATCTCAATAGATCATTTAAATATTTATGAATATTCTAAAGATGTTTATTATAGAAATATTAGTATTGTCAATCAAAAGACTTTTATTTTTAATATGAGTATAAGTGCTAATCTCTCTCTTATTGATGCAAACAAAAAAAGACAAATAGATGCTTGTAAAAGAGTTGGAATTCATGACTTTATAATGTCTTTACCCGATGGCTATAATACTATTTTGAAAGAAGATGCTACGAATATAAGTGGCGGACAAAAACAGTTATTGTCAATCGCTAGGGCACTTCTTACGACTTCTGAAATAATTCTTTTGGATGAAGTGACATCTTCATTAGATCCAAATACGACAAATAAAATCATCAATCTTTTAGATGATTTAAAATCAGATCATACGTTAATTGTTATTACGCATAATAAAGACTTGATGAAAGCATCAGATACATTGGTTGTTTTACATAAGGGTAAGATTGAATGTATTGGAAGGCATCAAGATTTGATAAAAAATAATGCGATTTATAGAGAATTACATTTAAATCATTAATCTTACTCGTGTTTTTGTTTATAGTTTTTTAAAACTTCTGTGCTTCTTCTATAAACTTTTGCCCTTTTTGATAACTCAGAAATGAGGATATCTTCATCGGCATTCTTTTGATAAAATAATTCTTGTTTATTGGAAAAAGGAACGGACTCATCTGATGGATTTGTTGTGAAAAGACTTCCAACTACGACGTCTTTAATCTTATATGTTTCAATATAATGAACATAAAGAGCTAAGTCTTGAATGGTAATTTCTTGTAATACAGGTTTTACATAAAGGACAATAGGAACTGGGTATACATGAGCAAGAGCAAAACTTTTAAATCTTTCCTGAATAGGGGAAGTATTATGTTCGATGAGATTTTGTTTAGATATCGTTGCAGAACTTATGAAAATAACGAACTGCCCGTAGTAAGAAAGAAAGGGAAGGATTTCTACTAAGTCACTTTCTAGAATTTGTTTTTTAGTTGATAATTGAACTTGATTTCCTCTTTTTAGAAAGTGTTTAACTAAATAAAGTGTTTCTCTTTTATTGACTTCGTCAAGACACTCTGAAAAACAGCCAATAGTTATTAAAGTTTCCTGATTTATTTCAATTGGACTTTCTTCTAAACTCTTTATAATTTCTTCTGCCGTTTTCTTCCCTTTATGAACATAATGCATTTTTGATAAATAACAGTAACTGCATTTTCCATCACAGCGAAGACTTGTATTTAAAAAGAGTCTTTTATTGTCTTTAGCAAAAACATATTCATTGTCTATCATCTTCATACCTCTCCTTTTTTGTATTTATATTGTATACCATTATGAGAGAGTAGTAAATATCATAAAAAAACTGCTAGTCAAAGCAGTTTCTAGTTTTGTAAATCTTTTTCATAAAGAGATTGATAATATTTGGAATTCTTTTTAAGCTCTTTATGAAGACCACTTTCGATAATTTTTCCATCATGTACGACAAAAATTTTATCACTATCGACAACAGTTGATAGACGATGGGCAATAATGAGGATAGTATATTCGCCACGTAAGTTTGCAATTGCTTTTTGAATTTCACTTTGGGTTTCATTATCTAAAGCACTGGTCGCTTCATCAAATAAAATAATTTCTGTTTTCATAAGTAAAGCTCTTGCAATGGCTATACGCTGTTTTTGTCCGCCTGATAAAATCACGCCATTTTCTCCAACTTTCGTATCGTATTTTTCAGGTAAAGACATAATAAAGTCATCAATACAAGCCACTTTACAAGCATTCCTAATTTCCTTTAGTGTAGCATCCTTTTTAGCAAGTTGAAGATTTTCTTTTATCGTAAAATTAAAGATATAGGGGTTTTGTGTAATAATTGACATATTATCTCTTAAAGAAGAACAATCTAACTTTTCAATTGGAATACCATCGAGCAAAATATCACCCTTTTGATGGGAATAAAGTCGTGTAATTAAATTAAAGATTGTCGTTTTTCCTTCTCCACTTTTTCCAACAAAGGCAATCTTTTGATTTGGTTCTATCTCAAAACTCAAATTCTTTAAAATGGGCGTATCTCCATCATAACCAAAACATACATTTTTAAATTCAATATGTCCTGATAATTTCTTTTTTCTTGTGTTTCCAAACTTTTCCTTCTGAAATTTTTGATTATCAATCACTTCATAGACACGAGTTGCTGCAAGTTCAAATTTTTTTAAATATTCTAGAAGTTGCACTAAGCCAGTGAGTAGGTTCCTAATTCTTGGTTGATAATTATATAAAATGACAAAAACAGGAATGGCAAGGAGATTGTTTTTAAAAAGGATACATCCTAAAAGAAGAAAACCAAAATCAAAAAGCGTTCTCGTCATTCTTTCAATAAAATAGTAGACATTTGTCGTCGCTTTAATGCTTTGTTCTTTTTTAGCAGAGTCGTGGATTTGTTTTGTTGTCTGCTTTAAAATGGCTTCTTCTGCATGTAAGACTTTTATATCGCGAATTCCTCTAACGACTTCGCCAATAAGACTTGTTTTCTGTTCGCCAAGTACATGCAACTCCTTTTGGGCTTCGTATATTTTGTGTATTTTGCGTTTGTTTATAAAGAAAATGACAGTACAAGTAATAAGTGCGTATAAAAATAGGTATTTATTGAGTATTGCAAAAGTGATTAAAATACCAATATTAGAAAGCGTATAAGAAAGCCAATAACCGAGTTCCATGAAGATGCCTGATATATTTCGTGTGTCATTATTTAAACGATTGATAAAAAAACCAGAAGATTCTTTATCGATCTCGCTTATCTCTAATTTCAGTGTTTCGCGTGCTATCGCTTCCTGTAAAGATACAAATACTTTTAGATGAATTTTGCGAAAAACTTCATCTTTGAAGTATTGTGAAGCATGGGAGATACTATCGATAATGATGACTAAAAAAGAAGTAAGAAGCAATTGTTTCATAGCACCATCTGCAATATAAAGAACGATTTTTGCTGCAATAAGGGGAATAATAGCGCTCATCGTGGCTTCTACAATGCTAATGAAAATATACCATATGAGATTTCCTTTTGCTCCTTTAAGATAAATCCATGTTTTTTTAAAATTTTCAATAAACTTTTTTTCACTTTTTTTCATACTTCACAGCTCCCTTTCTTAGGCTTTTTCAGTATATCATAGGCTCTTTCATAAAGAAAGACTATAAACATTTTAAGAATTATGCTATAATGAAATTACAGTAAGAAAGGTTTCAAATTATGAGGAAAACGATTTTAGATAAATTAAAAAGAATACAGCTAAAAAAAGCAATTCCTACATTGAAAGAGAATTTGGTGAATTTTATAAAATACAATCGTCAATTTCTTTCTTATATGATACTAAGTCTTTTGAGTTGTATGCTAGTTAGACATTTTACGATAGGTCATTTTTGGGATTTTGATGCCATATTTTTTGATTTTTCAGTGCTTGTTTTGTTTGGAAGTTTGGCATATTTTTTCAAACCAAAAAAACAATTTGTATACTTTTTTTCCGTTCTTTGTGTGATAACTTTAATGAATGTTATCAATGGAATTTATTATGCCTTTTTTAATAGTTATGCATCTTTTGGGCTTTTAGCTTCAATGGGACAAACTGCTGAAGTAACTGACGCTGTATTTGAAAAGTTGAGTTTAGCAAATTTTGTCTACTTATTAGCGCCAATTCTCTTTATTCTCATTAACCGTTATTTAAAAAGTAAAGACTACTTTCATGTTGTCGAAAAAGTGGAGGCAAGTAAACGTTTGCTTGTAAGTGTTGCGCTTGTTGGAGGAATTTGTCTATTTATCAACATTTCAACATTATCAGGGACAGATATTTCGCGTTTTTCAAAACAGTGGAATCGTGAGTATGTGGTACAAAGATTTGGGATTATCATTTATCAAGGAAATGATTTGTTTCAGACTTTAAAAAGTCAATTAAATTCCATGTTTGGCTATGAAGAAGCGGCTAAGAACTTTACACAGTATTTTGAAGAACATCCAAATGAAAAGAGTGACAATAAATTTACCAATAAATATAAGGATTATAATGTTATTGTTATGCATATGGAAAGCATCATGAGTTTTCTTGTCGATTTAAAGATTAATGGCAAAGAAGTTACTCCAAATTTAAATAAATTGGTAAAAGAATCGATTTATTTCGATCATTTTTATCCACAAGTAAGTGCAGGAACTTCTTCGGATACCGAATTTACATTCTCCTCAAGTTTGATGCCTGTTCAAAGTGGAACAGTATTTGTCTCTTACTTTAATCGTTCTTATGAGACCTTACAACATTTACTTGCACAAAAAGGGTATTATACCTTCAGTATGCATGGGAATAAAGCAAGCATGTGGAACCGCAATAAAATGCATCCAACATTAGGTTATATGGATTTTTATTCAGAAGAATATTATACCATTGATGAACGGATTGGACTTGGACTTTCAGACCGTTCTTTCTTTAATCAATCAGAAGAGTTAATTAAAAAAATCGATGACATGGTGAATAGTAGTGAAGAATACTCGCATTTTATGGGAACGATGATTACCTTAACAAATCATACGCCATTTAACGATCCTTATTATTTAACGGGAGATAACGTGTTTGATGTTCGTTATCATACAGGAAAAATGGATGCAAGTGGAAAAGAGATTGTTTATGATTATTTAGAGTCAAAAGAGTTAGAAGAGATGGGAAAATATATTCGTTCAGTTCATTATGCTGATGAATGTCTTGGAGAGTTTTTAGATTATGTCAAGACGCATGATGAATATGATAAAACATTGTTTGTCTTCTATGGAGATCATGCCGCGCAGATATCAAAATCACAATTTAATAAATTTACTAATTATGATTTTTTAACAGGTGAACAAAAGACAGAGGAGGATCCTACTTATGTGAATTATGATTATTATCAACATGAGTTAAACAAAAATACACCTCTAATCTTTTGGACAAAAGATAAACAAGTAAAGAAAACATATTCTTATTACATGGGAATGATTGATGTTTTACCAACACTTGCTAATATGTTAGGACTCGAAACAAAGTATGCTTTAGGACATGATATTTTTGAAGTGAAAAACAATAATACGGTAATCTTTCCCAATGGAAATTTTGTAACGAATAAATTGTATTACTATAATTCTAAAAATGAAAGTCGTATTTTTGGTGTTGAAACGATTGATGATCATTACATTGAAGAACGGAAGAAGTATGCTGAACAAATTCTTGATTTGTCAAATGATATTATAGTCTATGATTTAATAGGAAAGGCATCAAATAGAATAGGAGAGACGATCAATGAGTAAAAAGAATAAAAAGAAAAATGGGTTGAAGATTGGTCTTTTTACCTTTATTATTATCGCGGTTATTTCAGGAATTGGGTACTTTTCTATGCAGATTCTAGGTACAGAAAAACAACCAGAAGAAGAACCTGTGGTGAAAAAGAATGAAAGTGAAATTGAAGGATATGGGATAACCCTTGATGACCATGATACAGATCTTTATCGAAGTGAATATACTCTTTTAAAAGAAAATTTAGAAAGTGATACGATTGATTTTTCTGCTTATGCTGAAAGTGTAGCAAAACTATTTATTATCGATTTATATACGATTAAGAATAAGACTAATAAATATGATACTGGGGGAGTTGAATTTGTGGAACCTAGTACAGTAGAAAATTATAAACTCAATGTAGAAGATACACTTTATAAATATGTAGAGGATAATACAAACAATACAAGAACACAGAGTTTGCCTGTTGTTGATTCGATTGAAGTTACGAAAAAAAGTGAAGAGAAATTTAAAATGGAAAGTGAAGATAAAGAATATCAAGCTTATAAGATTACTTTAACTTGGACTTATTCTAATGACTTAGGATATGATACAAAGGGAGAAGTCATTGTCATTAACAAAGAGAATAAACTATATGTAGTAGAAAAGAATTAGCATTAATTCTTTTTTTCGTGTATAATAGGCAAAAAAAAGGGATGATACTATGTTAAATATCGAGACAATTGCTAAAAAGTATGATATTGAAAATTTCTATCGTTATGGTGAATATATGGCTAAAATTAGTCCAATTACAACAACGGGGAAAGGAAAAGTAATTCTCGTAACAGCGACGAATCCAACTCAATATGGAGAAGGAAAAACAACGACAGCGATTGGACTTACTGATGCTTTAAATGAATTAGGTATAAAGGCGATTGGAAACTTAAGAGAACCATCTATGGGTCCTGTGTTTGGCCTTAAAGGTGGCGCTACTGGAGGGGGAAATGCGGTCGTCTTACCAGAAGCGGAGATTAATTTACATTTTACAGGAGATTTTCATGCCATTACTTCTGCAAATAATTTAATTAGTGCTATGATTGATAATGAAATCTATCATGGAAATAAATTAGATTTAGTTGAAGTCATTTTTAAACGTTGTATTGATATGAATGATCGCGCTTTAAGACATATCGAGCTTGAGGGAAGAAAAGAAGGTTTTGACATTACAGCAGCATCAGAACTTATGGCGATTCTTTGCCTATCAAAAAATATTTTAGATTTAAGAATGCGACTAGATAGTATCATTATTGGATATAATTCCCAGTTACAACCTGTTTTTCTCAGTGCCCTTCATATAACTGATGCTTTAATTTCTTTGTTAATTCAGGCTTTTAAACCAAATTTAGTACAAACAAAAGAGGGAAATGGCGTTGTCATTCATGGAGGCCCATTTGCAAACATTGCTCATGGGTGTTCGTCTTTGATTTCACTTACAACTTCCTCAAATTTAGCAGATTATGTCATTACAGAAGCGGGATTTGGTGCTGATGCAGGGGCCTTTAAATTTATGGATATATTAATGAGAGAAAACAAGATAAATTTAGGTGCAATTGTTTTGGTGACAAGTGTTCGAGCATTAAAGCAGAATGGCGAAGGCGATTTAAGTATTGGTATAGAAAATTTGCATGCCCATGTTGATAACTTGCGACTTATGAACAAAAATTTAGTTGTCACAGTCAATAAATTCTTGGATGATTCAGAAAAAGATCTTTTATATATCCAAAATTATTGTAAAGAATTAGGTGTTTTATGTACGATAAACTCAGTTTATCAAGAGGGAGGAAAAGGGGCTATCACGTTGGCAGAAGCCATTCTCTCTTTTAAAGAAAAAAGTGAAGTAACGCCAATTTATCAATTAGATGATTCTCTTTATGATAAAATAAATAGCTATGTGACGAAGATATGTCATGGTACAGGATTCACATGTTCTTTTGAACTTATGCAAAAGATGAATGAATTAAATAAATACAAGTATCCTATATGTGTTGCTAAGACACAGTATAGTCTAAGTGACAAAAAGAGTTTGCTTGGTTATCCGAAAGGGCATACAATGAAACTTACGAATATTGAAGTAAAGAATGGGGCAAAATTAATTATTGTTTATTTTGGTGGTATTATTACAATGCCAGGTTTAAATGAAAATCCTTCAGCAAAAGATATCTTATACCAAAATGGAGAAATTATTTTACCAAGATAGAATTCTTATTGAATTGACGAAAAAAGGTAGTTGAAATATTGTCAACTACCTTTTCATTACTAAAATTTTCATAATAAAAATGAAAAATATTGAAAGGTAATAAAGGCAAAAAATCTCATGTAAAATACATGACAAATTGATGTGTTTTACATAGGTACCACCAAAACATATGTACAAAATGTTACAATTACAGTAAGAATGCACGTCCTATTGGAGATTTATCATATGAAAAGAAGTAGGTTTTTAAGGTCTATTATGATACAATGAGGGAACTTAAGTAAGTTCTTTTTTTGTGAATGTACATTTTCATTACAGTTTTATTACAGAAATATGGCAGAAAGTTTACAGTTTTCTTGCTTCAATTTATGCGATAATAAAAAAGTGCTGCGGCACAAGAGTTGTGAGAGGAGGTTTGTAGTATGGAAAGCCGTGTTAAATGGTTTAACAATGAAAAAGGATTTGGTTTCATTGAAAATACAGAAGGAAACGATATCTTTGTCCATTATTCAGCAATAAAAATGCATGGATATAAGACATTGGAAGAAGGAGAAGCTGTACGTTTTAACCTAATTAATACCGAAAAAGGATACCAAGCTCAAGAGGTTGAATCCTTAAAAGAAGAGAAGTAGTAATGCAAAGCACTTCATGTAAGTGTTTTTTTCATGTCTTATTTTCTATCTTTTCCTTGTTTAAAAGGCAATTTTACTATATAATTTAAGAGATAAAGGGAGCTGATTTTATGAGCTTAATAAAGAAAACAGAAAATTATTTATGTGATGTGATAAATGCCTGTGGATATGAGGTAGAAATAGTAAAGTTAGAAAAGTCTAAAATGCCAGAATATGGACAATATCAAATAAATATTGCGATGCAACTTGCAAAAAAATATAGTACTTCTCCTCAGGAAATAGCAAGTCGTATTGTTGATTCTTTAGATAACCGTTTTACCAATGTGAATATTCAAGGACCTGGATTTATCAATGTTTCTTTTTCAGATGAAGTATTGTTAACAGAATTAAATGAAGGAATTGAAGATTTTAATATCTTTGTAGACCATACAGAAAATCCGAAGACCATTGTTTTAGATTATGGGGGTGCTAATATTGCAAAAGAACTTCATGTAGGCCATCTTCGCTGCAATATTGGGGAAGCTGTAAGAAGAATTATTACTCTTTTTGGAGATAAAGCCATTTCAGATGTTCATTGGGGAGATTGGGGAACGCCACTTGGGTTAGTCATTCGTGAAATCCAAGAAATGTACCCTGATTTACCTTATTTTGACGTCTCTTATGAGGGAGAATATTCGAAGACCTCTCCTGTTACCAATGAGGAATTGGCTGTTATTTATCCTCGAGCTAGTAAACGGAAAAAGGAAGACGAAGTGTATGCCAATGAAGCGAAGCTTCTTACAGAACGTCTTCAAAAGGGAGAAAGAGGAATTCGTGCTTTATGGCAACATATTGTGAATGTCAGTAAAGAAGATTCAAAACGTGTTTATGATTTTTTAAATTGTTCTTTTGATTATTCATATGGAGAAAGTGATGCCGATCCTTATGTTGAACCAGTTTTAGACTTTTTCAAAGAAAAGGGAGTCACTCAACTATCAGAAGGTGCTTTGATTATGCATGTAAAAGAAGAATGTGATACAAAAGAAATGCCTCCTTTAATGTTTGTAAGAAGTGATGGAGCTGTTTCTTATGCCACAACAGACTTAGCAACCATTATGCAAAGAATGCAAGACTTTAAACCAGATGGTATATGGTATTTTGTCGATGAAAGACAAAACCTTCATTTTGAACAAGTTTTTAGAGGGGCTAAAAAGAGTGGTTTAGTGCCTGAAACGATGGATTTTAGATTCTTAGGTTTTGGAACAATTAATGGACCAGATGGAAAGCCATTTAAAACACGTGATGGAGGGATTATGAGTTTAAAGGAGCTTATTAAACTTGTAAGAGATAAAATTGAACCAAAGATAAAAGAAGATATTGTGGGAAAAGAAAGAGAAGACGTTGCAAATAAATTAACAGTAGCGACCCTTAAGTATTCCGATCTCTTACCTTCAAGAAAGACCGATTATATCTTTGATGTAGATAAATTTACTTCCTTTGAAGGAAAGACTGGAATCTATATTGTCTATACCACAATGCGTATTCATTCATTGCTTACTAAATTAGGCCGAAAGGAATCTTTAGCTTGTATCCCAAATAATGAAACACGTGATATTCTTGTCAAATTGACAGAACTTCCTAAAGTCCTTACAAGTGCTTATCAAGAAATTACGACAAATTACATTTGTGAATATCTCTATGAATTATGTAGTATTTATAATAAATTTTATGCAAACTATAATATAGCAAAGGAAGAGTGTATGGAAATACAGAGTACTTATATTGCTCTTTCACAGCTAGTCTATAATACACTTCGTCATTTATTAAACCTTCTTGGCATTGAAGAAGTGGAAAAGATGTAGTGATAAAAGATATGATACGAAAAATAAAGGGTGATGCAAGTTGCAAGGTTTAGCTTTAGAAGGTGGAGGCGCAAAAGGAGCTTATCAAATAGGAGCTTATAAGGCACTCACTAAAAATGGTTATCGATTTAAAGCGATAGCAGGGACATCCATTGGCTCGGTCAATGCAGCTTTGATATGTCAAGGAGATTTTGCGCTTCTTGAACGTCTATGGAAAGAGTTAGATGCAACTGTATTTAATATGGAACCAAATGTTGTACATTCTATCGTCACTCGAAGTATAGCAAAAGATGACATTAAAAGTACCTTTAATAAAGTAAAAGAAATTTTAAAAAATAAGGGAATTGATACGACAACATTTAAAAAGTTTTTGAATCATTATATAGACGAGGAAAAGGTACGTAAAAGTAAGATAAAGTTTGGTCTTGTTACAGTTAGATTAAGTGATTTTAAGCCTTTAGAACTTACGATTGATGATATTCCTAAAGGAAAGTTAACTGATTATATTATGGCTTCTTGTTATTTGCCAGTATTCAATATGAATAAGATTATTGATGATCATTATTATTTAGATGGCGGATTTACTAATGTCTTACCCATTACTTTACTTGAACGGATGGGATGTAATGACATTATTGGAGTACGCGTAAAAAAGTTTGGTCTTATTAAAAAGAAGCGCAAGAAAGAGACAAAGGTAACCATTATAAGCCCTAAAAAGAATATAGGGTCAGTCTTACTTCTTGATAAAGATCGAAGTAAGGAAAACATGAAAAGAGGGTATATCGATACATTAAAAGTACTAGGTAAACTGGAAGGGAAAAAGTTCTCATTTAAAAGAAAAAGTCGTTACTATTATGATTTTATTCATCGTAATTTTAGTAAGATGGAGATAGAAAAACTTTGTAAGAAATGGCATGTAAAGAATAAAAGAGAATTGACTCTTTACTGTCTAGAAATGTTTTTGAGTAAAGCAAAGAGTAAAGACTTAGAAATTTATGATGTCAATAGACTTATAAGAAAACTAAAAAAAGAAATGAAAAATTTTAAAAAAGATGAGTTCTATCACTATTTAAATCGCATAAAAAATTATTGATTATCCTATAAAAACTATTTATAATAGAAGGGAAAGAAGAGATACCATGGGAAGAGCATATGAAGTAAGAAAAGCAAGTATTCAAAAGACAGGGGCAGCCAAAGCAAAGTTATATTCGACATTTGCAAAAGAGATTTATTTGGCAGCTAAAGGAAACCCTGAAATAGAAAGCAACTTGCATTTAAAAAGAGTAGTTGAAAAGGCTAAAAGAAATCAAGTGCCAAGTGATATTATAAATCGTGCTATAGATAAAGCAAAAGGTGCAGGAGGAGAAGACTATCAAGAATTATCTTATGAGGGATTTGGTCCAGGAGCTTCTACTTTAATTGTAAAGTGCTTAACGGATAATGTGAATCGTACAGTTTCCTTTGTAAGAGAAGCCTTTAATAAATGTCATAAAAGTCTAGGAGTAACGAATTCGGTTGCTTATAATTATGATTATCTCGCGATTATTGGGGTAAAATCTAATGATGAAGAGACGATTATGATGACCCTTTTAGATAAGGGAATTGAAATTGTCGATATTGAATCTCTAAATGAGGAAATTGTAATTACTGCTAAACCAAGTGATGCTTCTTCTATAAAAGATACTTTAGAAGAGCTTATTCCAACCATAGAATATACAATTGATGAAATTGGATGGTATGCAAAAGAGAAAGTGACATTAGAAGGCGAAGATTTAGAGGTATTTACGCGTCTATTAGGATTACTTGAAAATATAGATGACGTAACGGAAGTCTATCATAATGTAAATTTAGGAGAATAATCTCCTTTTTTATTGTTAAAAAGGGGAATTTTTTGATAAGATAGAAGTAGGTGAAAAACATGAAGAAACAAAAGTTAAGTGTTATTATTCCATGTTATAATGAGGAAAAAAGTATTGAGCCTCTTTATAAAGCTTTTAAGAGATGTTTTTCTGTGCTTTCTTATAACATAGAACTTATTTTTATTGATGATGGATCATCAGATAAGACCATTGTTGAACTGAAGAAATTGTTAAAGAAACAAGACTTTGAAATAGAAGTTCTCCATTTTTCGAGAAATTTTGGTAAAGAGGCCGCCATGTATGCAGGTCTTGAACGAGCAACAGGGGATTATGTAGGTATTATTGATGCTGATTTACAGCAAAAGCCTGAACTTTTAGTAGAGATGGTTCAAGTTTTAGAGAAAAAGGAAGAGTATGACTGTGTTTGTTGTTATCAAGAGAGAAGAATTGAAGACAAAACAATGACTTATTTAAAGAAGAAGTTTTATGCCCTTATTAATAAAATATCTGAAGTAGAGTTAGTAGATGGCGCTAGTGACTTTCGTGTGTTTAGACGATATGTAGTGGAATCTATTTTGAGTCTAAAGGAAGCGAATCGTTTTTCAAAAGGAATATTTAGTTGGGTAGGTTTTAATACTTACTATATGCCATATACACCAGAAAGTAGACTTTATGGAAAAAGCAGTTTTGGTATAAAAAAATTATTCCTCTATGCAATATCAGGAATTATCTCATTTTCAGTAGCTCCTTTGCGAATCGCGACATTTGGAGGATTACTAGTTTCCCTTTTGTGCTTCCTTTATTTAGTTGTCGTTATCATACAGAAAATATTCTTTACAATTGATGTTCCAGGATATCCAACATTAATTGTAACTGTGTTGCTTATTGGAAGTCTTATCCTCTTTTGTTTAGGAATTATTGGTGAATATATTGCCCGTATTTACATGGAGACAAAAAAACGTCCTTTGTATATTACAAAAGAGGAATTGAGCAATAAAAAGAAGAGTTAGTTTTATTTCTTTCTTATAAATAGCAAGTCGTTATTTGCTTTTTTTATGTCAAAAAATGTAAAAAGAGGTCTTGACAATGTATTTAGAGATTGCTAAAAAAAAAAAAAAAAATGGTACAATTTCTATGGGGAGAATGGGTTTATTCTCTTTAAAGGAGAACATAGGATGAGATAACCAAAATTTACAGCGCATCGTGGAAGAGTAATAGAAAAACCTTGTATAGAAAACACTTTAGAGGCGATAAAGTCCTCTATAGAACATCAAAATATTGATGCGATTGAAATTGATATTAGGCAGACAAAAGATGGAGGTTTTGTACTTATGAATTATCAAACTCTTGAAAATGTGATGGAGGCCTTTGATTCAACTCGAAAAAGGGGAAACCTCTTTTTATTGAGATTAAGACAAACTTTGGAAAAGAGAAAAAAGCAGAAAGTAGAAAATATGCAAAAGAATTAGTGGCTTTATGTAAGAAATATCCCAATACAGCAATTACTTTTATTGGTCGAGATGTAAATACACTAATGGCAATAAAAGAGGAAGATAGCTTATATCCTTGTTTTCCAGTTATTGGCTATGATGATACAGAAAAAGCATTATATGGATTAGATGGAGTTTCTTCAGCCTTCAATCACTTATAAAAAGAAATTCGTGGATACCATGGAAAGAGATTATTTGAATACTTTGCAGAAAGAGGGGAACCTATAGCCATATGGGTTGTCGATAGTAAGAAAAAATATGAAGAGTTAGATCGATTACTCGCAGATGTTGAAAATTGTTATCCAACGTCGAATTATGCCGATTTATTACACGAATATGATCAAGAAATTCATAAATTTAGATAAAACATTGTAAGTTATTTATTGAATTGTTATAATGCATATAGGAGTGATATCATGAGCATACTTCTTAGAATATATAAGCTTTCTTTACAAATTGTAAATTTCTTTTTTAAGATTATTCCAAGAAATGAAAAGTTTGTTTTATTTTTAAGTAGACAGGGAAATGAAGCATCTATTGATTTTCAGTATATGATAGAAGATATGAGAAAACGATATCCCAAATATCAGGTGAAGGTTTTAACGAAACGCATGGAAAAGACAAATGTAATACAGATTATTTGTTATGTCTTTCATCCCTTTGTGCAACTTTTTTATTTAGCGAAAGCATCAATTTGCATTATCGATGGATACCAAATGGCCATATCTTGTGTGCACCATAAAAAGGGCCTTAAGATTGTACAGATTTGGCATTCTCTAGGTGCAGTCAAAAAGTTTGGCTATCAAACTTTAAATACAAAAAGAGATCAAAGTTGGGCTAAAATCATGAATATGCATAAACAGTATGATGTAATTGTGAGCAGTTCTGAAGCCATGAGACCCTTTTTCAGTCAAGCTTTTGGTTATCCAGAAGATAAATTTATCGTTTGTGGTTTACCAAGAGTTGATTATTTAAAACATACAGTACAAGAAAATAGAAAAAAAGTATATGAACTCTATCCTGAATTAAAAAAAGAAAAAGTAGTTTTATATGTGCCAACATTTCGTACTTATGATGAATATAAAATAGATGAATTGATTCAAGCTTTTGAGGAAAGTGACTATAAACTTATTATTAAGATTCATCCACGAATGAAAATAATAGTTGATAAAAAGTATACGTATGATGCTGTTACTTCCTTAGAATTGCTTAGTATTGCTGATGTCGTCATTTCCGATTATTCTGCAATCTCTATCGAGGCAGCTATATTAAATAGACCTGTTTTGCTTTATATTTATGATGAAGAAAGGTATAATAAAATAGAGGGAATTAATACAAATCTCTATGAAGATTTAAAAGGCTATGTCTTTAAAGAGAGTGAAGCCTTAGTTCATACAATTAATAAGGGAAATTATGATCGAAATGTATTAAGAGCCTATAGAGAAAAATATGTGGTTGAACAAGAAAGTGCTACTAAAGCATTAGTGGATGCGATTTTAAAGGATGTGAAATAAATGAACAAGTTAAAAGTAATGCTCGTCAATTTATCAAAGAAAAATGTCTTTTTTAGACATCTCTTAAGAGGATGTATCTTTGTAAAAAATAGAATGATTTACCTTTTTTTCTATATTAGACCAGTGAAGAAAAAACGTGTACTTTTTGAAGCTTTTATGGGAAGAAAGTATGTGGATAGTCCAAAAGCAATGTATGAATATATGCTTACAAGTGATGAGTATCAAGACTTTGAATTTGTTTGGTTTTTTAAAGATCCAAGTAAATATAAGCATTTAGAAAAGAATAGAAATACAAAAGTGCTTAAATATGGATCTGCTGCTTATTATCGCTTTTATGCGACAAGTAAATATTGGGTAACGAATTCGAGAGTCCCTGATACAATAGTTAAAAAAAAGAACCAAGTCTATATTCAATGTTGGCATGGAACTCCACTTAAAAGACTTGGATTTGATATCGAGGTTAAGGGTGGAAATGCCATGAATTCACTTAAAGATATCCGTTATAAATATCAAGTGGATTCAAAGAAGTATTCTTATATGGTATCTCCTTCAAAATTCTGTACAGAGAAATTTATTTCGGCTTTTAATCTAAGGAAAGTAGGAAAAGAGCATATCGTTATTGAAAAGGGATATCCGAGAAATGACTTTCTCATCAACTATAAAAAAAGTGATGTAGAAAGAGTAAAAAAAGAACTGAATTTACCAAAGGATAAAAAGATTATTCTTTATGCACCAACATGGCGTGATAATCAACATACATCAGGGATAGGTTATACATATAAGACGGAAGTTGATTTTGATTATTTAAGAGAACAATTGAGTGATGAATACATTATTCTCTTTAGGGCACATTATTTTGTCGCGAATTCTTTTGACTTTAAAAAGTATGAAGGATTTATTTATAATGTTTCAGATTATGATGATATCAATGAACTTTATATCTTAGGGGATCTATTAATCACAGATTATTCGAGTGTTTTCTTTGATTATTCTATTTTAAAAAGACCAATGATCTTTTACATGTATGATTTAGAAGAGTATCAACATGAGTTAAGGGACTTCTACTTTGATATTAAAGAATTACCAGGACCAATTGTTGAAAAAGAAAAAGACTTGGTGAAGGCTATTAAAGAGATGGAACATTTTAAATATGATAAAAAGTATGAGGACTTTAATAATAAATATACGTACTTAGATGATGGAAATGCTTCAAAACGTGTGGTTAAAGAACTGATTAAAGAAGACTAGTGATCAAGTGAATCCCAAATCGTTCACAACAAATAAAAAAACTTTTTCAAGGAAGTGATATGAGGACGCTTCCTTTTTTTATTTCTTGACTTCATTGTCCTTTTTAATATGATGAGTCAGGAAATAATTCAAAAAAAGCAATTGAAAAAAATCAACTTTTAGTTAAGCTGCACTGTTTAATTACTTTCATTTCTCTAAAATAAATAAGATTATCTCGACTTCTATTTCCTATTTTGATAAAATAAAGATAGAAAGTAAATAGGAGTTATGCCAATGAAATACAAAGTGTCTGTTATCATCCCAGCATATAATGCAAGTAAAACCATTGAAAAGTGTATAAAGAGTTTGCTTGCACAAACTTTAAAGGATATCGAGGTTATCGTTATTGATGATTGTAGTACAGATAATACAGTTGATGTAGTAAAGAATTTTAAAGATTCAATTGTTCTTATAAAAAATAAAACAAATCTGGGCCCATCAGCTTCTAGAAATAGAGGATTAAAAGAAGCTCATGGAGAGTATATTGGCTTTGTCGATGCCGATGATTATGTCGATAAAGAGATGTATCAGACGATGGTAAACTGTATGAGTGATGAAATTGATTTGGTCTGTTCATCAAGATATAATGTAATAACTGGAGAATTAAAACCAATTATCAATCAAAATAAGACGGATAATCCTAAAGAGTTTAGTAAGACATCGAGTTATGTTTGGGATAAGTTGTTTAAAAAGGCATTGATTGATCAATATCAATTAACCTTTCCTGAAGAGTATAGTTATGCAGAAGATTTCTATTTTCTAATGAAATATAAATATTATGCTAACAAAATGGTGATTTTAGATAATCCTCTTATTTATTATCTTTATGACAGTGAAGCGTCTATTACAAATAGTTATAAAGAAAATTTGTTTCATATTATAGCAGTACTTGAAGATATTATTTCCTTTTTTAAAGAAGAAGGAAAGTTTAAAGAGTATGAAAGTGAATTACTTGAGATAAGTGCAGGATTTTATGTTAGAAGAATAAAAGAGTTTAGAAGATATACAGATACAAAACTTCAAAAGAGGTTTGTCAAAACCTTTTTAAAGTATTTTAAAAGAAATTTTAGACATTATAAAAAAGTAGTAAATCGGTTTCAAACTAAAAGGGTGAAAGTATACAGAAGTCATTATTGGACGATGTGTCTATTTATATGGAAACAGAAGTTAGGAAGGTAGTAGTATGAAAAAGTTTTTATTCTCGGTCATTGTGCCAATTTATAACGTAGAAGAATACTTAGAAGAGACTATTGAAAGTGTAATTAATCAAACGATAGACTTTAAAAAGAATATTCAAATGATTTTAGTAAATGATGGCTCTCCAGATAATTCAGAGAGTATTTGCTTAAAGTATAGAGATTTGTATCCAGAAAATATTATTTATATTAAACAAAAAAATGGGGGCGTATCAAGTGCACGAAATCATGGTTTAGAGTATGCAGAAGGGGAATACGTTAATTTTCTCGATAGTGATGATAAGTGGGAATTGGATGCGTTTAAAAAAATTGCCAATTTTTTCAAAAAAAACAGTGATATAGCTGTCGTTGTTGGAAGAATGCAATTCTTTGATTCTTCTAAAAAGTTTCATATGCTTGATTATAAGTTTGACGAAGGAACAAGAGTGATCCATATAGAGCAAGAACCTAGTATGATTCATCTTCACATCACATCGTCTGTTATTAAAACTGATATTGCTAAAAAATATGAATTTGATGAAAAGCTAAAATATGGAGAAGATGCAAAATACTTAGCCGAGATTGTAATTGATCAAAAAAAATATGGAATTGTAAAAGAAGCACGTTTTTATTATCGTAGAAGAAGTGATAATACTAGTGCAGTACAAAATAAAGAAAAGAATATTGACTGGTATACATTAACTGTTGAAAGGTATTATCATTTTCTTTTTGAATTATCACAAAAAAAATATAAGGATATTCTTGATTATGTAAAATATTTAGTAATGTATGATTACCAATTTAGACTTCGTAAATTATTTCCTGAAAATTTATCAGAAAATACGAAAAAAGTATATATTCAAAAAAGTAAAAAACTTTTAGAACAAATAGATGATGCCATTATTTTGGATCAAAAAAATATGCATTCAGAGTACAAACTGTACGCATTTAAAATAAAATATGGTAACCAGTATAAAGAAAAAATTCGTATTGAAGATAATTTTATGTTTTTTAACGGGGATTATCTTTATACAATCAATAATCGCAATGTTTTGGTTATAAACATTTTAAAAGGAAAAGGAGATAAACTAGTTGTTTATGGGCAAGTTAATAGCATTCTTCCAAAGGACGATTACAAAATTTTTGTTAAAGTAAATGACGAAAAAATTCCTTTAAATCTTAAAGATAGTAGAAAAAATATAAGATATGGGATTGATGAAGAACTTTATCATAACATGACTTTTCATCTCAAAATTCCGCTAAAATATAAAGAACAAATAGCCTTTTATCTTCAATACAAAGATGAAGAACCTTATTTATTAAAACCAAATTTTAAAATAATGACAAAATTAGATAATTATTATCGAAATTATTGGAATTATGAAAAGTATACACTAAAAGCAAGAAAAAATATCATTTTCGTTGCAAGAAGAAATAAGATAAAAAATATTTTTGCTACATTTATATTGTATCTTCAAATGCTTACTCATTTTAAGATTAAACAGACAATCTACAGATTTATTTATTCGATTCTAAACTTGTTTAAAAGAAAAGAAATATGGCTAATTTCTGATAGAACTACAGTTGCAAATGACAATGGAATGCATTTGTTTAAATATATAAATGCAAAGCCAAAGAGAACAGAAAAAACATATTTTGTTTTAGATAAACATTCTAAGGATTTTTCAAAAATGAAACAATATGGGAAAGTCGTTGCGCATAATTCATTTAAGTATAAAATGTTATTCTTATTGTCGGATAAGATAATATCGAGTCAGGCAGACATATGGGTATATAATGCATTTGGAAAGAATGCTAGATTTTACAGAGATTTATACAATTTTAAATTTGTTTTTTTACAACACGGAATAACAAAGGATGATATCTCAAATTGGTTAAATATTTACAATAAAGATATTGAAATGTTCGTAACTGCAGCTCCAGAAGAATATAAATCTATTCTTTTTGGAGATTATGAGTATGATGAATCCATAGTTAAATTAACTGGATTTCCAAGATATGATAATTTAGTGGACAACTCTGAAAGGAAGATTGCTATTATGCCAACTTGGAGGCAAGATTTGTCAGGGAAAATTAACAGATCTAATGGAACTAGGGAGTATAATCCAGATTTTAAAAAGAGCGAGTATTTTCTTTTCTATAATAATTTAATTAATGATAAGAAACTTATTAAGGCAATGAAAGACTGTAGATATAAAGGCATTTTTGTTATGCATCCATCTCATATGGAGAATGTAATTGATTTTGTTGAAAATGATACTTTTGAAATCGTGAGAGGCTTTGCTGACTACCAAAGCATATTTAAAGAGTGTAAATTATTAATCTCTGATTATTCTAGCGTTCCTTTTGATTTTGCTTACATGCATAAACCAGTTATTTATAGTCAATTTGATAAAGAGACCTTCTTTGGCAAACACTTATACAGTGAGGGGTATTTTAAATATGAAAGAGACGGTTTTGGACCTGTAACTCATGCTTATGAAGAAACACTTGATACAATTATAAAATACATAGAAAATGATTGTGTAATTGAAAAAAAATATGATCAAAGAATCTTAAAATTTTACAAGTATCATGACAAAAAGAATTGTGAAAGAGTCTATAATGAGATAAAGAAATTGTAGAGATAAAGGGGGATTGTTCTTTTTATATCGTTTAATGTGTGATAAAATAATAAAGGTGATAGTAATGCAAAAAAAATATTGGAATATTATTAGTGTTTGCTTATTAATTTTCATAAGCGCTTTGTTAATTTATTCAGTTAATATGCCTTTTACCAAAAAGGTGATAATAGAAGACACGACATCTGATTCTTTTAGTTTGTCTTTGGAAGAAGGAGAAGATAAAATAAATTTGATTGAACAGGACTTGAAAATAAGAAGCAAGAGTACAGATTCTTTTATCTTCTATAGTCCTATAGATTCTCCTGATATTGAATTGTGGGTTACGATAAAAAAGAAAGATGAAATAATCTATCGTAATTTATTTACTTCGATAAATAAAGTGCATAACTTTATCTATTTACCAGAGTATTTAAAAAAAGGTGATTCAGTAAAAATAAGTTTTGAGCTTGTCCATGCAAAAAAAGATGTTCTTATCAAGAAAAATGATAAAGAAAAATTTAAGATAGAAGAAATTGATAATCAACCAACTTATCGACCAACTTTGTGGCTTTTGGTCCTTTTTGCTGTAAATCTTATGATTTTGCTTTTTTTGAACAGAGAAAACTGTAAAAATGAAAAAATGAAGAAAAGTATCTTTTTCGTTTTATATTTTCTATTAAATGCAATATTTACTTTTGTCAGTTTCTACTCAATATATAAAGCTAATTTTAAGGGTGGTTTACAAATTTTAGATTTAAGTATTCTTATTTTTCTTATTTCGACTATATGTTATCTTTTTATAAATTTGTTTGATAGCAAGTCTTATGGCAGAATTTTCCTTCTTATAGCTATTCCTTTATCATTTTTCTATTGTGCACTTTGTATGCCAGAAGATAGCCCTGATGAATTTAAACATTATGCAAGAATTTATCAATTAGCATCAGGCGACTTTACTGTTTCTTCTAAAGTTGAAATTCCAAGTATAATTGTAGCTGACTGGGATGGACACGGAAATGTTAAACATCTTTTTAAAACAATGCTTAAAAAAGCAGATTATAATAATGTTCAAGTTGTAACAAAAGTGGCTTTATATCATCCTTTTTGTTATGCAATTTCTACGCCTGTTATATTTTTAAGCAAATCAATGAATCTAAATCCTTACATAGGGTGGTATTTGGCAAAAATTGCTAATATGATTTTCTTTTTACTGATGGGATATCTTATCGTTAAAAAAATGCCTAAATATAAAATGTTGACAATATTGTATTTGGCAATGCCAATGAATTTATATCAGATGGGATCTTTATCCTGTGATGTGATGGCGACCATTTCTACATTATATTTAATTGCGCATATGCTAAATCTTAATGTCAATAAACAGCAATTTCGAATTAGAGATTTTGTTATATTTTCCCTATTTGGCTTTATTTCAGTTGTTTCGAAAGTAGTTTATTTTCCAATAGTTTTAGGTCTATTAATTTTAAATTATAAAAATGTTTTAAATAGAAATAAGAAAAGGAACATTTTGTATTTAATTCTTAGTTTAATATTTATCATTGTTTTATTTTGGGAGTGGGAAAGAATCCAAATTCCTTCAATTATAACACCATCTCCTGAAGGAATACTTGCTAATTCTTTAACTCCAATATATGCTTTAAAGCATCCATTTGCAACTATAGGCGTATTGTTAAATTATCTTGTATCTTTGCCTGATCAATATTTGTTAGATTTTGTAGGATATAAATTTATTTGGTCTAGGGTTAGTGTTCCTGTTGCTTATGCATCTTTCTATCTAATTCTTATGATAGGATCATGTCTAATTCGTGATGATAAAGAAAACTATCCAATTCCATTAAGATGGCTTTTTGGTTTAACTGCGTTGATTACAAGTGGATTAGTTGTTGTTGCAATGTATGTATTAGAATTTAGATCAAATATGTTAGCAAATACACTTTGGGGAGTTCAAGGACGCTATTTCATTCCAATTTTTATATTATTCTTTATTTGTATTGGAAAAATAGGATATAAAGGAAAAATAGAAAAGTACAATTCCACACTTTTAGGACTCGCATTTTTTATTCATGTTTTGTATATAGTGCAATTGATTAATTTTGTTTTAGATTGATTTGAACTAATTTGAAATTTTACTTTAAAACACTTTATACAGATTCAAAAAAGTGATACATTATAAATAGTTAAGAGAAAATTACTTTTTAGTATAATTGAAAGGAAATAATATGAAAAAGTCAGTGTTATTAATAATTCCAGCATACAATGAGGAATCGAATATTTTAAATACATATAAAAAGATACAAGAATTTAATAAAAATGCTAAAGAAAATCAGTACTCTGTAATTGTAATTAATGATGGTTCAAGAGATAATACTGAAAGCATATTAAGAGATAATAAAATTCCATATATTTCTTTGATCAATAATTTAGGTATAGGTGGAGCAGTACAAACTGGATATAAGTATGCTTATGAAAATAATTATGATATAGCTGTGCAGTTTGATGGTGATGGTCAGCATGACGTAAATTATGTAATGGAGTTAATAAAACCAATTCTAGATGGGGAAGCCAATATGACAATAGGTTCACGATTTGTAGATAAAAATAGTAGTGAATTTAAATCTACTTTTGCAAGAAGAGTAGGTATTTCATTAATATCTACTGCAATAAAAATAAAAACGGGGATAAGAGTGAAGGATACTACTAGCGGTTTTAGAGCTGTAGATAAGAAAACTATAAAAATGTTTGCGAAATCATATCCATTAGAATATCCAGAACCAATTTCAACTACCAAAATTCTTCTTTCGAAATTAAAAATAGCAGAGGTTCCTGTCAGTATGAATGAAAGAATCGGTGGGAAATCTTCAATTGTATCATGGAAAAAAGCTTACTACATGATTAATGTCATGTTGACAATACTACTAATGAAAAGAAGGTGAGAAAATGAGCGCAAAATTAAGAGTTGTTTTATTTATATTTTCGTTTGTTTGGTTTGTTATTGTTATGGGGCTTATACGTAGAAATAAACTTCCAATAAAGTATTCTTTAGTTTGGATGTTTGCTATCTTTATTATTTTTTTAATAGCTGTCATTCCTAAAATTTTGGAGATATTTGCCAATGCATTTGGATTTTTAACAATCTCAAACTTAGTTATTGGAATTCTTCTAACAATATTACTAGCCATAACATTAGTGCTTACAATGCTCATTGCTCGACAAAAGAAACAGATTACGCTTCTTATACAAGAGGTATCGATGTTGAAGGAGAAAAACAAATGATACAAGAAAAAAAGAATTTTGTTTGGAATTTACTAGGCCTTACATTCAACTCTTTTAACTCTTTATTCTTTTTGATTATTGTAAAACGAATAAATGGATTAGAAATTGCAGGGAGTTTTTCTTTTGCTTATGCTATAGCTTGTTTACTTTATATTGTATCCATTTATTATACACGTGCATATCAAGTATCTAATGATGAATATAAGGCAAGCGATTTTGTCTATTCACGATGTGTATCTTGCACATTGATGTTTCTTATAAGTTTAATATTGTGTATGATCTCTCCAAAAAAAATAGACAAATTTCTGATTGTTTTATTATGTTTATTTCGTAATGTAGAGGCCATGGCTGATGTGTTATATGGAGAATTTCATCGCGAAAACAGGCTTGATTATGCAGGGAAATCTCTTTTTATAAAAGCTCTTTTAGGAGTGAGTCTATTTTTTATTACTGATATTTATTCTCATTCAATTATTTTAGCAGTATGTTCTCTTATACTAGTTAATATAATCGGTTTAGTAATAGATTACTTAAATTACAAAAAATATAAAACTATTGAAGCTTTTAATTGGAAAAAGATTTATACATTGTTCAAATCATCTAGAGCAATTTTTGTTTTTAGCTTTGTTTCGATTCTTTTGGTGAATATGCAAAAGTATTTTATTCCTTTTTTTGAAGGAGAAAGCGCAGAAGCGATATTTAGTATAATTATTATGCCAGGAACTATGATGAGCCTATGTGGTCAATATTTGCTTAATCCATATATGACGTATTTTAATGAACAAGAAAAAGAAAAAAACTATAATAAAATAAAGAAGAGATTAGTCTATTTGTTAATTGTATTGGGTATTTTTAGTTTATTTGCATCGCTTATGTTAATCACTGTGGGAATTCCAATTTTAAATATGATTTATGCAATGGATACAAAGATATACCGCTTACTTTTTGTCCTTGTTATATTAGGAGCAGGATTTTATTCCATGTCCGTTTTAATATCATCTGTTTTAACGATTATGAAAGAAAATTCAGTTCAGCTAAAGATTTATACTATTTCAACTATGATTTGTTTAATCTCATCTTATGTATTCATTAAATATGGGGGGATACAAGGAGCTGTATATTCTTATATGACTACAATGGGAATTCATTTTTTAGAATACTTAATAATATTTATAAAAAGAACAAAATAGAAAAATAATACAATTATAGGAGTGTGTTTATGGAAGTGTTACATACATTTGTCGTGTTGGCTTATAAAGAGTCTCATTATTTAGAAGAATGCATAAAATCAGTGCTTAATCAAAAATATCAATCAAAAGTAGTGATTGCTACGTCTACGCCTAATGATTATATTACTTCTTTGGCAAAGAAGTATAAATTAGAGATAAAAGAAAATACAGGGAAAAAGGGCATTGGTTATGATTTTGACTTTGCTATTCATTGTGGGGACACAGAACTAGTCACTGTTGCACATCAGGATGATCTTTATGATTATGAGTATTCTGACTATATGGTTCGTGCTTATCAGAAGCAACCTAATTCTCTTATTTTATTCCCTGATTATTATGAAATAAGAAAAGAAAAAAAAGTCTATAATAATCTTAATCTTATTATAAAAAAGATATTGCTTTTTCCTTTAAGATTAAGAGGACTTTCTAAATTTAAATTTATGAAAAGATCGGCTTTACGCTTTGGAGATGCTATTAGTTGTCCTTCTGTTACGTTTGTAACAAAGAATATACCAAAAGATGTCTTTGCCAGTGATTTAAAATGTAATATTGACTGGTATGCTTGGGAAAAACTTTCTCGCAGAAAAGGGAACTTTTATTACATTCATAAGCCTTTAATGGGGCATCGGATTTATAACGAATCAACAACTTCAGAAATCTTAAAAGAAAATGGACGAACAAAAGAGGATTACGAGATTTTAAAAAAGTTTTGGCCTGCGCCGATTGCTAAGTTGATTGCGAGAGTATATGCAAACTCTGAGAGGAGCAACAATGTAAAATGAACAAAGCTACAAATTTCTTGAAATGCATATGTGCATACTTAGTTATTTTTTCTCACTCTTATACGATAGCGCAGAATTTACCTGATCCATTAAGTCAGTATAGTCATGGAATTATTGACTTTGGAGGAATCGCTGTGAGTGTCTTCTTCTTTTTTTCGGGGTACTATATTACGAAAAGTATAATGAAGAATGGAACTGAAAAGTTTTTTCGTAAAAGATTTTCTCGGCTACTACCTTCTTTAATCGTCGTAATTCTTGTGACTATTTTTTTATTAGGTCCTATTTTTACAACACTATCGATTACACAATATTTTTCGAATAAAAATACGTATTTATATTTACTAAATTGTGTCTTTATTCCTGTTCATTCTTTACCAGGAGTGTTTGAAAATAATATTTTTGGAAGTACTATAAATGGAGCTTTGTGGACTCTGAGTGTGGAAATGCTTAGCTATCTATATCTTTATTTGGTTAAAAAATTTCATTTTTTACATGTAAGAAAATATCTTTTTATATTTGTAGCGACTATACTTCTTTGTTTTATAGGAGATAAGTTATTTTGTTATTTGAACTTGGAAATATTGTCTTCTATGATACGTCCTTTTTTAATCTTTGCTACTAGTATATTTATAAGTCTTTATGAAGAAAAGATTACGTGTAATTTAAAGTTCTTAATTTTTGCAATTCTTTTATTTGTTTGTTTAATTTTTCTAAGAGATATAGTTTTTATGTATGTAGCTATGGTAGGATTATTTCCGTATATATTATATGTTTTCATTACTTTATTTAAAAAATGCACTCTTAAAATTGGTTTGTTAGAACATTTATCTTATCAGATTTATTTAGTGGGTTTTCCAATTCAACAAGTGTTAGTTTATTTAAATGGAGGCGATATGAATATTTTTTTAAATTTTACAATGAGTGCGTTACTATCCACCTTGTTTGCGTATATTCTTTATAAGATAGAAACGCATATATTAGCTTTCAAATGTGTTAAAAGAATGATATAATGGAATCATAAGGAGAATCGATATGAAAAAGTTTTTTTCTAATATAAAAAAATACTACAAATATGCTGTTCGTTCGGCTAAAGCTGAACTAAAAAGTGAAGTTGCAGATTCTTATTTAAACTGGATGTGGTGGATCATTGAGCCTTTTTGCTTTATGCTTATTTACACGTTTGTTTTTGGTGTAGTGTTTCCTAACAATACGAAATATTTTGCTTCCTTTGTTTTTGTAGGACAAACCGCGTGGGAATTTTTCAATCGCATGGTTACAGGGAGTGTGAAATTAATTACCAATAATCGTGATTTAGTAACAAAAGTATATATTCCAAAATATATCCTATTATTGTCAAAATCATTTACATATCTTTTCAAAATGGGTATTTCCTTGATCATTACTTTTGGCCTTATGATCTTTCAAGGAGTTCCTCTTAGCTGGCATATTCTATTTTTTATTCCTATATTAATCGTTCTATATGTACTATCTTTTGGAGTGGGAATGTTACTTATGCATTTTGGAGTAACGTTAAATGATTTAAGCAACCTTACCAATATTGTTTTAAGAATGATTTTCTATTTATCAGGTATATTTTACAATATCAATGAAAGACTAGGGAAAAAAAATCCGACATTATGTTTCTTTTTATTGAGAGTCAATCCTGCAGCATTTTGCATGAACGAATTAAGAAAAGTAATGCTCTATGCAAAGCTTCCAAGTTTTGAAGGTTTAGCTGTTTGGCTTATCATTGGTATCATGCTTTGTGCATTTGGTGTACATGTCATTCACAAAAATGAAAATAGTTATGCGAAGGTGATATAATGAAAAAGACAAAGAAAAAAGAGACTGTAACAAAAAAAGTAGAACAAGCAAAAAATATTGCGGTTACTGTTGATAACTTACATATTACCTATCGAGGACTTAAAAAAACTTCCATACGGGCGTCATGGAAAAATATGGGAGATAAAGTAGAAACCTATAAAGCATTAAGAGGTGTAAGTTTTGAAGTAGAAGAGGGAAAAATCCTTGGAATCATTGGTCAAAATGGTGCTGGTAAGTCAACTATGCTTCGTGCCATTGCGGGAATCTTTTCTCCTGATACAGGAAGCATTGACTTACATGGAAGAACCATCTCTTTACTTTCTATTGGAGTTGGTTTCAATAAAAAATTAACAGGGAAAGAGAATATTTATTTATCGGGAATGTTGCTTGGATTTTCTGAAGAAGAAATAGCAAAAAAAGAAAAAGAAATTATCGATTTTGCCGATATTGGAGATTTCATTAAAAAACCAGTGAAGACTTATTCTTCGGGAATGTATTCCAAACTTGCCTTTGCCATAACGGCTATTTTAGAAACTGATATTATGCTTATCGATGAAGTATTATCTGTAGGAGATGCCAAATTTAAAGAGAAGAGTTACAATAAAATGAAAGAACTTATCTCAGATACCCATCGTACAGTAATTATAGTGTCACATAGTTTAGGAACGATCAAAGAATTATGCGATGAAGTATTATGGCTAGAAAAGGGAGAAGTTGTGATGAAAGGGACTGCTAGTGAAGTCATCCCTAAATATGAAGAATTCATGGGAGTAGAAGGAGAGAAAAAATGAAAAGAGTATTGACATATGGAACATTTGATTTATTACATTATGGTCATATTAGATTATTAAAAAGGGCCAAAGAACTAGGAGATTATTTAATTGTCGCCCTTTCAACAGATGAATTTAATGAATTAAAAAATAAAGCTGCTTATCACAATTACGAAACGAGAAAGATGATGTTAGAAGCTATCCGTTATGTAGACCTCGTTATTCCTGAGGAAAACTGGGAACAAAAAAAGGATGATGTAATAAATTATCATATCGATGTTGTCGTTATGGGAAGTGATTGGAAAGACAGTCCACGTTTCGATTATTTAAAAGAATATTGTGAAGTTGTCTATTTAGATCGAACAGAAGGTATTTCAACAAGCCAAATAAAAGAGGATTTGGGATTACAACAACCTGTAAGTGGTGTCAATCAAATTCCCGAACCCCATGCAAAATAAAAAGCAAAGAATGTGAATAGGCATTCTTTTTCTTATAAAGGAGTCTTGAATGAAAAAAAATGAACTGAAAAAAGCAGGAGTCGATATACTCCTAGTTAACGTTATTTTAATTCTTTTTATATTATCAGAAGAAAGAACCCCTGTAAATTGTTTAATAGCTAGCATATCGACAAGTATTGCCATTATATTAAATGGCTATATTTTGATTAAATTCAAAAGTAAATGGAATTACGTGACTTGTTTTTTGAATGGTGGACTTTTTTTATTTCTATTAGGATATACGATCCTCCAATTCATATCAAATTAAGTTTATCATTATTTAAAAAAAGTAGGCAAGTTAGAAGGGGAAGAAAGCTGGATGTTCCCAGTCTTTTTCTTCTCTATAAAAGGAGGCGTTTTTACATTGTTTCCATTATTTCCCTGCCTATTTGGTCTTTTAAAATCTTGGTATTTCTTTTTTATATTTTTTATAGCAGGTGTTGCTTCCTTGATTAAAGGAAGTGTTCGATTCGCGATATTTAAGATACGAAGACTTCCGTTTAAAAAAGAGGAAAAATTAAAGTTCATTAGGATCACCTATTAAATTATATGATTATTTTTATAAAAATGTTTAAACTTATCATAATTTATGTTATAATGTTTACAATAGTGAGATACTAGAGAGAAGGTGTCAAAAGTATTATGGGGTTGACAAATACAAATGGGGGACATAAACAAGCAAACTTTTTTCTTTTTTTTCCAATGTATGTTTGTCTAGGTGTTTATTATGTTTTAAATCTTATTGCAACACCTGTGATTTTGCTTTGGACACGCTCTAGCATGACGCTTTATAATAGCATCAACAAGCCACAAGAGACAGAACTAAGAGGTGCCAACATGACAGAAGAGGATGTGAAGAATACCAAAAGCGCAGCTGAGGCTATTCTTCATGCTCCACAGAAAAAAGAAGTAAAGGTAAGCCCAAATTTAATTAAAGCACGTGAAGAATTGATTAATTCCATCGATGCCGCAGAAGAAGTACGAAGTGCAAAACCTGTTACTTATCGTTATGTAGCTTTAAGTCCAGATGGAAAACAAGTGTCTAATACATTTCTTGCATTCTCTAAAATAGAGGTGTATACCTTCCTAGAAAATGAAGGGTATAAAGTATTTAAAATAGAGACATCTCCATGGATTGAAAAATTATATGGAACAAGTCTATTTGGTTCAAGCAAAATAAAAATCAAAGACATTGTCTTTTGGTTACAGCAATTATCGACCTATTTAAAAGCGGGAATTGCGCTTACAGACGCTATGCGTATACTAAGTAAACAAATGGGAAAAAAGAATGCGAATATAAAAAGAACATTTGATTCAGTTGTCTACAACTTAACATTAGGAGAAAGTTTTTCAACCTGTCTTGAAAAACAGGGAGAAGCTTTTCCTACATTACTTGTAAATATGGTAAAATCAGCAGAAGCAACAGGTGATTTAGAGGGAACTCTTGATGAAATGGCAGATTACTATAAAGCAACAGAGACTACAAGAAAAGAAATGATTAGTGCCATGACATATCCAACACTTGTCTTTCTCTTTTCTATCGCCGTTGTCGTTTTTATTCTCGTCTATTTGATTCCACAGTTCGTAGGAATTTACAATACGGCAGGTGTTAGATTAAATCCAATCACATCATTCATTATTGTGATGAGTGACTTTATGCAAGCAAATCTATTATATATCTTCGTTGTCCTAGCGACATTTATTGCTGTATTATGTATTCTTTATAAAAATATCAAAGCATTTAAATATTTTATGCAAACTGTGATGATGAAAATTCCTGTTTTTGGAAAAATCATTATCTATAAAGAAATGATGATCTTTACAAAGACTTTTTCAAGTTTGCTTCGAAATAATGTCTTTATTACAGAATCGATGGACATCTTAGGAAAAGTGACAACTAATGAAATTTATCGTGAGATTATGATCAATACAATTAATTATATTGGTCGTGGAGAAAAAATATCGGCATCCTTTAAAGATCACTGGGCGATACCAGAAGTTGCTTACTACATGATGGTTACAGGAGAGTCAACAGGGGAACTTGCAGAAATGATGGGAAGAGTATCCGATTATTATGCTGAACAACATAAAATGATGATTGATTCCATGAAAAGTTTAATTGAACCAATTCTCATTATCTTCCTTGCTGTTGTTGTTGGTGGAATCATGATTGCGGTTATTGTTCCAATGTTTAGTTTATATTCTGAAATACTTTAGACCTATATAGGAGGAAACAACATGGATGTGATTTTACTTTATCTATTTGTTATTGGCTTATTTTTGGGGTCATTCTATAATGTAGTGGCCCTTCGCCTATCCAAATGTGAATCAATTCTCTTTCCAGGGTCTCATTGTACAAATTGCAATCATCGTTTATCCTGGTATGAATTAATACCAGTTTTTTCGTATATTGGACTTAAGGGAAAGTGTAAAGAATGCAAAATGAAAATCTCCATTCAATATCCTCTCATTGAACTCTTGACGGGAATTCTTTTTGCCTTTTCCTATTATCTCTTTGGTTTTTCTGTGATGACTTTAGTTTCCATTGTCGTTTCTTCCATAGTAATCATTACGATTGCCAGTGATGCTCGTTTTATGGTAATTTTAGACGAGGTTTTAATAGCGGGAATTCTCATATTGACAGTTCTTTACTTTTTTCAAGGAGGTATTATTTATATCCTTAAAAAAGTAGTAAGTGGAGTTTTATTATTTCTTCTGATGTTCTTCGTTAAAAAAGTAGGAGATCAGGCTTTTAAACAAGAATCTTTAGGATGGGGAGATGTAAAGCTTTCTTTCTTAGCAGGATATATCTTAGGAGCAAAGGTTGGGGTTCTTTATATCTTTGTAGGAGCCTTTTTAGCTCTTCCATATGCTCTTTATATTTCATTTAAAAAGAAGAGTGGAATTTTACCTTTTGGGCCATTTTTAGCAAGTGCCATTTTACTACTCTTATGGAATATGGAATACATTCTTACATTTTTAAGTGTATTATTAGGAGGAAATGTATGAAAAAAACGATATTTTCTTTACTTATCTATTTATTTTTAGTTCCCTGTGTATATGCTGGCGGAAAAGTAAACTTTTTAGATATTAATGTTCAAATCGATAGCGAAGGAAATGCTCATTTTGTAGAAAACTGGGGAATGCCTAAACAAGAAACGCGATCATTTAAGAAAGATTTTCTTTTTGATATTGATACAGAGATAAAAGACATTGTTATAAAGAACGAAAAAGAAAGCAATTTAAAAGAAGTTGATACCTTAGAACAATTAAAAGAAGGACACTTTTTTGTTTCAAAGAAGGATACTCTAACTGAAATTCATTTCATGACAAAAGGAGAAGAAGCGGCATATTCATTAGAATATACAATTCCACATTTTATCATGCAGTTTAAAGATGTACAGGGAATCTATTGGCAGTTTATTCCTTTATCAGGAGAACATACATATAATCATGTCAGTGTAACAATTGCAAGTGAAATACCATTTACAGAAACAAATACAGCCTTATATGCAATAGGTAAGAATATAACAGCAAGTTTTGGAGATGGGAAATTATATGTATCTTCTAATGAAATAAGTCCCATCTCTAATGTTGTCTTAATGACACGTTTTACCGAAAACTTTTACACAAGTGTTAGGAAGAGTGAAGAATCATTTCAGGAAATATATGATAAAACTTTGGTAGAAAATCATGTAATGGATAAAATCTTATCCTTTATAAAAGAAGAAATTGTCTATCTTTTACTTGGTTTAACCATACTTCTAGTAATTGGATGGTTCATCATTCACTTTTTTGGGAAAAATAAAAATGAAAGGCAAAAAAAGCTGGAATTTTCTGATATGGAAGATGTTCCATGTTATGATTCTGTTCCTTGTGGAGGAGATTTATATGTCCTTAATGACTTGACTGAACGAGCAGGACTTTTAAAATCAAAAGTACATCTAATAGATGCTATCCTATTGAAATGGTTATTTGAACAGCGAGTAACTATTGTAAAAATGGAAAATACAAGCACATTGCATTTTAAAGAGAATCAAATATTTTCAAACTTTTTAGATTCTGATCTTTATGAATATTTTCTCTCTTCATCCTCAAAACATGGATTAGATAAAATGAAACTATCTAAATACTGTAAGATAAATGAAAAAGACTTTTATTACTGGTTTAAAAATACACGTCAAGTCGTTGTAGAAGAAGCAAAGAAGCAAGGGAAGATAAAAGAAGTAAAAAAATGGGGAAAAACAGAAGATGTCTTGCAAGAGGAATATTTACAAGAGATTGAGAGAATAAAGGGCGTAAAAAAATATTTGTTGTATTTTAATCAAGTACCTAGACAAACAGAATTAACTGTTGATAAATATAAAGAACTGCTCATTATGGCGGAACTTCTTGGTATAGGTGGACAAGTGAGTAAAGAAATTTTAAGAAAAAATCCAAAGAATGTATTAGCCCATTTGTTACAAGAATTTGAAAGTGTTAAGCCTATTTATGAAGATTTATATGATGATGTTTTAAAATACCATAAAGAAAGTAAGAAAAAGGCAAAAAAAAGAATAGACATGCCAAAGAAAAAATAACAGAAGTAAGTAGTCGATAGAATGGGAAGAACTACTTACTTTTTATGAATACAACATTTAAGTATTGACAAATGAATTAGGTGTTGCTAAAAAAAAAAAAAAAAAAGTATAATATTGAA
>CATKZK010000009.1 GCA_949841325.1 uncultured Bacilli bacterium | reverse complement strand
CCAAAGTAGAAGTGAATTGTATACCAAAAGAGGATGAGTGGATTCATGTAGAAGCAGAACAAACAGAAGAAATCATCGAGGCAAGAAGTAAGGGAGTAGGAAAAATCAATGTTACCTTAAAACAAAATCCGTTAGAAGAGATGAGTATCACTTTTGCTTGTACATTAAAGGTAAATGCTGTAGAAAGAGAAAGCATCATAGTAGATGAAATAGCTCCAACAGAGATACAGACATGGGAGTTTGACTACACAGGAAGTGAACAAGAGTTTATTGTTCCAAGAAGTGGTGAATATAAGATAGAACTATGGGGTGCAAGTGGAGTAAAAGAGCTTGGATATTTAATAGATGCAGGTGCAGGCTATACTTCTGGCATTATTCGATTGAATAGAACCGACAAGATATATTTATATATAGGAGAACAAGCATTTCAGTGCATTCCTTATACCTCGGATTGTAATCATTTAGCATTCAATGGAGGTGGGAAAGGAGGATTTTGGACAACTCGTAATAAAGGAATGTCCTATTCTGGAGGAGGCGCAACTGATGTTCGCCTTGTAAAAGGAGAATGGAATGATTTTCAAAGTTTAAAATCTCGTATAATGGTTGCAGGCGGAGCTGGATCAGGACGTCAATCAAATATCTTTGCTGGAGGCTTACAAGGATACCAAGGAACTGATTATACCAATGGTACAGGTGGAACTCAAGTAAGTGGCGGAAAAGCATCGGGGAGTGGCGCTACAGATGGTCGTTTTGGTATTGGTGGGAATGGTTATGTGTCTCATCCGACAGTTATCAATAATAATTCAGGCTTAGGAGCTGGAGGCGGTTACTACGGCGGTGGAGGCGGGGAAGGTGGAAGTGCTATTTCTTCTCCTCAAAATCATTCATCTTCAGGAGGTGGTGGATCATCCTTTATATCAGGACATAATGGCTGTGATGCGATAGAAGAAGCATCAACTGAAGAAAATATTATTCATACAGGACAAGCAAATCATTATTTACAGATACCCTCATGATTGATGGTGCAGGATACAAGTGGAGTGATAAAAAGGAAGAACAAGTACAAATGCCTTCACCTGATGGAACGTTATATGAAGAAGGTATAGGACATACAGGAAATGGCTATGCTAAGATTACTTATTTAGGAAAGTAATGTTTTAAATGCAGGAGAGGAATAAATAAAATATTGCATATTTGCTTAAATTTTATTTACTAATCTCTTTATTTTGTGTTATGATAGGATTAGAGTAAAAAGTATGGAGGTGTTTTATATGGCGTTTAAATCAATTAAAGATGCATTATTTCCTGGTGGAACTGGCGTAGATGAAATCGAAGATGAAGCCTATGAAACGGAGGAGACAGAGAGTAAGACTAAGAGTAATGGAACAAAAATGATACTAGTTGAACCGCGTGCTTACTCTGAATCACAACAAATTGCCGATCATTTAAAAAGAAGGAATTCTGTTGTAGTAAATTTAAAACGAGTAACAAACGATCAAGCCCGTCGTATCATTGACTTTTTGTCTGGAACCTTGTATGCTATAGGTGGCGATTTACAGAAATTAGGAAATGGTATATATTTATGTACCCCTAAGAATATCGATGTGGAAGGTCGCATAAGCGATGAGGAAGCAGAGAAAAAGAATAAAGCCAAGATAGAAGACGAAATGGACTTCTAGTGAAAAACTCTTTGGGGTGATGTAATGAAAAAGTTTGATAAAGGAATGATGGGATATAATGTTCATCAAGTCAACGCTTTTGTCGATGATGTTGTCGTAAAAGTAGATGAAATGATTACAAAGATGAAAGAAAAAGATTTACAAATCGATGCACTAAAGAATGAACTAGAACATTATAAAAGTATGGATGCAACGTTAAATCGTGCCGTAGTAATGGCGGAAAATGCAGCTAATAAATACAAAGAAAATTCCTTAAATGAAAGTGATTTAATCATTACAGAAGCCAAAAAGAATGCGAATCGTATTATCAATGATGCTCTTTTAAAAGCAGAGCATTTAGAGAATGAAGCGAATCGTATTAGAAGAAATATTGTGACATATAAAAGAAGAATGAAAAATTTAATCGATCAACAATCTGAATTGATTGATGATATTGATAAAGTTGATTTTGAATAAGTGTGAAGAGCAGTAGGAACTTTCCTGTTGTTCTTTTTTATGTTAGAATAACGATAGGTGATAACATGGTAAAAATTGTAGAAAATGTGCTTTTAAAAGAAAATATTTATAAATTAGTGGTAGAAGCAAAAGATTTAGTTAGGAATGCTCTTCCAGGTCAATTTGTGATGCTTATGACACATGAAGAAAGTGAAAGAATTCCTTTAACTATTCATGCATATAACAAAGAGTCAGGGAATTTAACTCTTATATATCAAGTAGTAGGAGCAGGAACTTTGGAGTTAAGCAAAGAAAAAGAAACACTATTTAGTTTAGTGGGGCCTTTAGGAAATCCCTCAGAACTTATTGTAAATGTAGATGATTTAAAAGAAAAAAATATTCTTTTTATTGCAGGGGGAATAGGTGTTGCTTCTATTTACCCACAAGCAAAATATCTTCATGAAAGAGGAATAAATGTAAGCATTATTTATGGGGCGAAGAATAAGCAGTTTATCATTTTAGAAGAAGAATTGAGAAGTGTTTGCCAAGAACTTATTCTTACAACAGATGATGGTAGTATGGGGCATAAGGGAGTTGTAACGGATTGTATAAAAGAGAGAAAAGATATCGATATCTGTGTTGCGATTGGTCCTATGGTGATGATGAAAAATGTCTCTAATCTTACAAAAGAGATGGGCATAAAACAGATTGTCAGTTTGAATCCTATCATGGTTGATGGATCGGGTATGTGCGGAGCTTGTCGCGTAGAAGTAGGAGGTAAAGTGAAATTTGCCTGTGTAGAGGGCCCTGAATTTGATGGACATTTGGTGAATTTTGAGGCTGCGATGAAACGTTTAGAACTTTATAAAACCATAGAGGGAAAAAAGTATTTAAAAGAATTGGAAGGAGAGACTCATCATGGAGAATGTGCAAACTGTGAATGATAAGAAAGTGATGGCAAGTGTACAAAAAAAGGAGGAGCGCATTCATAATTTTCAAGAAGTATCTCTTGGGTACACAAAAGAAGAGGCTTATAAGGAAGCAAGCAGGTGCTTACAATGTAAAAATCCTCGATGTGTTATAGGCTGTCCAGTAGGAATTGAAATTCCTAAATTTATAGAAGCAATAAAAGAAGAAAAAATGGAAATGGCTTATAACATTATTACAGAGGCTTCTACTTTGCCTGCCGTCTGTGGAAGAGTGTGCCCTCAAGAAAATCAGTGCGAAAAAATGTGTATTAAAGGCTTTAAAAGTGATGCCATTGCGATTGGAGCTTTGGAACGTTATGTAGCTGATTATGCCAATATGCATCATTTAAAAAAGAATAAAGAATCAGAAAAGAAAGAGCAAAGAATCGCCATCATTGGTTCTGGACCATCGGGGCTTAGTTGTGCAGGAACGCTTGCAAAAGAAGGATATAGAGTCACCGTTTATGAAGTCTTGCATAAAGCTGGTGGTGTTTTAACGTATGGTATTCCTGAATTTCGTTTGCCTAAACAAATTGTAGAAAAAGAAGTGGTCGATTTAAAGCATATGGGAGTAGAATTTGTTTTAGATACACTCATTGGCAAGACCATTACACTCTCTAATTTAAAAGAAGATTATGATGCGATTTATATTGCTACTGGAGCTGGACTTCCTAAATTTATGGGAATTCCCAATGAACTTGCCTGTGGAGTCTTTTCTGCGAATGAAGTTTTAACTCGTATTAATCTCATGAAAGCCTATGAAGATGGAAATACTCCTTTATATTTGGGAGATAAAATCATTGTTGTTGGCGGAGGAAATGTGGCTTGTGATGTTGCTCGCTCTCTAAAACGTTTTGGTAAAGATGTCAGTATTGTTTACCGAAGAGGAATTTCTGATATGCCTGCAAGAAAAGAAGAAGTGCATCACCTTTTAGAGGAGCAAATAGAGATAAAAGAATTTTTAAATCCAGTTCGTATTTGTGTAGATTCTAATCAATTGGTAACGGGAATTGAAGTTGTTCATATGGTTTCTGTCGGAACAGATGATAAGGGAAGAGCCATAGTGGAAGAAGTAAGGGATAGCAAAGAAGTCTTAGAATGTGATATGGTCGTTATGGCTTTGGGAACAAATATAAATGCTTTAGCAATAGAAAATACTGACATTAAAGTCAGAGAAAATGGCTGCATAGAAGTAGATGGAACAAGGACAAGTTCTGATCGTTGTTTTGCAGGAGGAGATGTTGTTACAGGTGCAGCTACGGTTATTCTTGCTATGGAAGCGGGGAAAAAAGCAGCATATGAAATCATCGATTTATTTGAAAAAGAGAAGACAAGTGTAGTATAATGAATAAGGATGTGATAAAGATGAAAAAAAATATTGGAGTTTTTGTCCTCATCGCTGTTATTGTGCTGCTTCTTGTGATTACCTTTTTAGCAGCGAAGGGAGAAAAAGAAAATGATTCTGAGAAAGAGAGTGAGTATATGAGTGGAAAACATCATATTGTGATTAATATTATCAAATATGGCGAAATTGCAGTAGAATTGGATGCAGATACAGCTCCAATTACGGTGACAAATTTTATTGAACTTGCTAGTAGTGGTTTTTATGACGGATTAACTTTCCATCGCATCATCAAAGATTTTATGATTCAAGGTGGAGATCCTGAAGGAACTGGCTTTGGTGGGTCTGAAAAGAAAATTAAGGGTGAATTTAGTGAAAATGGAGTAAAGAATGATATCAAACATGTTAGAGGAGTCATTTCTATGGCCAGAAGTAGAGAAAATGATTCCGCTTCTAGTCAATTCTTTATTGTTCAAAGAGACTATCCTTCTCTTGATGGGAAATATGCTGCCTTTGGACATGTCACCAGTGGAATGGAAGTTGTCGATAAGATTGCTGATGAAATCGAAGTAGGTGAAAATGGGGCTGTTTTGAAAGAAGATCAACCAAAAATTGCCTCTATTAAGGTTATTGATTAAAGAGAAGAGTCATCTTCTTTTTTTGTTTACAGAAAAAGTGTATAATTTAGACAAAATATCCTTGACTTTTTTTATTAGTGGTGCAAAAAAAAGTGGTATAATCATTATAGGTGATTCTGTCTTATGATAAAGAAAATAATAATTCCAATGATTGTCATTTTATTTATGTCTATTGGATATGCAGCCGTAAGCAATACACTATATTTAGAGGGAAAGGGAATTGTAACACAGGCTGATATCAATGTTCGATTTTCTCGGGTTCAATTAAATGAAGAAGAGTTGCAAGTTATTTCTGATGATGGGATGAGTTTTTCCTATACCAGTATAGATAACTGTATTATTTTAGAATATGAGATTGTAAATGAGAGTTTTCAATATGATGCAGAAGTTACTTTAAATTGTGCAAGTGATAATGAAGAGGTTATATTGACGAATTCCTTTAGTGATCAACTATTGAAGGCAAGAACGAGTCGATGGGGAACTATAAAGATTGACAAAGGAAAGGGAACGCATCTTTGTAGTTTAGAAATAAAAGCCCATGAAAGAGAAGAAGTGGCATCTGATGAACTGGTTGCCGAAGCAAAAGAGAAAACAGATTTTAAGTGTCGAGTTTGTACATATAGTGATGGCTATACGTGGACATATGCGTATACAAATACTTCTCAAACATTTAAAACACCTTGTGATGGCAATTATAAGCTAGAAGTATGGGGAGCTCAAGGTGGGTCTTATAATTCAAGTGTAATAGGTGGTTATGGAGCGTATGCTGTAGGAGATATAAGTTTGACAAAAGGAACACCCCTTTACATCTACGTAGGGGGAGCAGGTTCTGGAAATGGAAATCACGTCTATCAAGCTGGAGGCTTTAATGGAGGCGGAAACGCAAGCCCAGATGCAGATAGTAATACAAGGCAGGCATCAGGAGGAGGAGCTACACATATTTCTCTAAGAAATGCTCTCTTGAGAAATTTAGCTTCTTATAAAAGTGATATATTAATTGTAGCTGCTGGAGGAGGTGGTGGAGGCAATAATGCTGCTACTTCCTATTTGGGTGTTCCTGGTAGTGCAGGAGGAGGCATTGCAGGAAATACAGTCAGTGGAAATCTTGCCTATGGAGGAACACAGACTTCTCCAGGATATGCAATGAGTTGTTCTGATGCCAATTACTGTGGAACAGCAGGATTTGGTATTGGTGCTTCTTGCGTGTATTCTGGAGGTGGAGGCGGACTTTATGGAGGTGGATGCCGAGCTTCAAGCGCTGGGGGATCTTCTTATATTGGAAATCCTCTCTTAAAAAATAAAGTCATGGTTTGTTATCAATGTATGACTTCAAATGATGCAAGTACGAAGACGGTTTCAACAGGAAATGTCTCTGCTAACGCTATTGTAAATACGGCTAAACTAGGAGATGGATATGCGAGAATTACTTACTTGAGTGAATAAATTTTAAAAAATATCGAAAAAGTATTGCATTCATTTTATGAGTTATATTATAATGTCATTAAGGGTATTAATACCCTAATGGGGAGAAAGGTTGATACGAAGTAAGACAACTTAAGACAGTGCATCATACAACATAGAAAACCAGCATAGAAAGATTATAATTACTTCAAAACAGCAGAGACAACAAAGAATACACCTTAGAAAAACAGCGAGAAAAGCAACAGAGAATACCTGCTAAACAACAGAGAAATGACAACAAAGAAATGTTTTCAAACCATCAACAAAAAGTTTAGATATTTTGTATCTAAGCTTTTCTTTTTGCTTTAAATTCTTGTGTATTTTTAGTATAATAAACCTAGTGGTAGAATAGGAAGTGTACTTGATGGATGAAAAACTTTTAAGATTTTTTAAATTAGTGAACTATAATGATGTATTAGCCTTTGAACAGGCAACACTTAAAGATATGGTCGTTAATCGAAAAGAAAATACTTGGACCCTTAGAATAATAGCGAAAGAAATTATTCCTATTCAATCGATGCTTCAGTTGAGAAGATTGTGTGCAGATGGTGCCGAAGATGTAAAAAAAATCTTCATTCAAATGACGTATGAGGAACTAAATCCGGAACTTGTCATGGAATACTTTTTATACTATTTTGACGATGTCGTAGAAGAAAATCCAAGTTTATCTGGAATCGATAAAGACAAGATAAAACTAGATGATGATATTATTTTGATAGAAGTTACATCGAAGTTAGAAGAAAATGTTTTAAAAAAAGAATGTAAAAAGATTATGAAAAAATTAGAAGAGATGGGCATTTCTGGAATTGATATTTCCTTTATTTTGAATGAAAAAGAAGTAGAGAAGATTAAAGAACAAATTGAAAAGGAAAAAGCCAATGTCAAAATTCCTATTCCTGTCATGAAAGAAGAAACAAAACCAAAATGGCAGATGCGCAAAAAAGTGGAATATCAAAGAGAAGGCCTTGTTTCTATTGCTTCTCTAAATCAAGAGGAAAATGCGGTTAATTTAGAAGCGTATATTTTTGATGCGGAATTTACACAGCTCACTAAAAAGGATGGTACGCCTCTTTTTCTCGTTACTTTAAAAATTAGTGATAATTCTTCAAGTATATTAGGAAAAACTTTTGCCAAAGATGAAGAAGAATTTGTAAAATTTGGTAAAGAATTAAAAAAAGGAAAGTGGTTTGCTTTTACAGGGCAAGTAAGATATGATGACTATGCGAAGGATTTGGTATTCCAATTTAAACATTATGAGCCGATTGACTCTCCTGAAATCAAAAGAAAAGATAAAGCTTTACGCAAACGAGTTGAACTCCATGCTCACACTATGATGAGTCAGATGGATGGCGTTTGTGATGAAAATAAATTAGTTTCTTTAGCTAGTGACTGGGGACATGCGGGAATTGCGATTACTGATCACGATGGATGTCAGTCATTTCCTCACGTATTTTCCAAAGTAACAGAAATCAATAAGACAAGAAAAAAAGCATTAGCAGCTCGTATTAGTGAGTTAGAAACTTCTCTTGAAAATATTAAAAATAGTGACAATCAAGAAGGAATAGAAGAGATTGAGAAGTATATTAAAGAAGCCAAAGAAGAACAGCAAAATTTTAAACCTTTTAAGGCTGGATATGGTGTAGAACTTGAAATGGTGGAATCTTCTTTAAATGTCTGTTTTAATGCAAGTGATATGGAAATTGAGAATACGACGTTTGTTATATTCGATACCGAAACAACAGGTTTTAATCCAGGTCTTGGAGATTCAATGATTGAAATTGGTGGTGTTAAAATAGCGCATGGAGAAGTGGTTGATCGCTTTGATGAACTGATTAATCCTGGGCATCATATTGATGCTGCCATTACACGAGTTACTAATATAAGTGATGATGATGTAAAGGATGCCGATAATGAAGAAAATGTAATCAAGCGTTTTAAAGAGTGGATAGGTTCTTCACCGCTCGTTGCCCATAATGCTAGATTCGATAAAAATATGTTAGATATGGCTTATTACAAATATCATCTTGGCGTCTTAGAAAATCCAATTATAGATACGCTTATGCTTTCACGAATTATCAATCGTGATTTAAAAAAACATAGCTTAAAAGCGTTAGGAAAGTTCTATGGGATTGATACTGGAGAAGCAGAAGATGATGAAAATAATGAAGATAACGAGACGACAGGAGTTAAACTTGAAGAGGAAGCAAGTGAAGAAATTGAAGATATCCTAGTAGATGGAGAGTCTATTTTAAAAGTTAATAAAGTAGAATATCAAACAGTGGATGCAACTACGGAAACACGAATGACGAAGATCCGCGAAGAGCTATACTTGGATACCGTATATAAAGCAAGTAAGACAGATCTTGCTAAAATAGAAGTCAAATTAAAAGGGGAATGCCAGTTAATTGATTTTAACAATACGATTACGCTTCACCCAGCAGAGAATGTCGTCAGTGTTCGTTATATGACAACTTTTGGGGAAAAGAGTATTGATGTCATTATCTATGTTGGACAACACCATGGAGCAGACGTCGATTCAGAAAATACAGGATATATTTTTACGAAGATGCTAAAGCAGATTGAAGGCATAAAGACGCTTAATGAATTAAATGATTTAGGATTACTTGAAGAAATTGCCTTTAAAAATGATCATAAAAAGTTAGAAAATATTGGGGATTTATGTACCTTTAAAAACTATATTCGTCCATTAGAAGAAGAGGAAGAACCTCCAAAAGAGGAGAATTGCTATCCATTCTTAAAATATGGAAATAAAGACTATGTATGGAAATATCCTTGTTGCCATGAGAATTGGCTCCAAATGTATGAAAATATTCCTGGAAAAACGTATACAGAGCATTCTGCGAATATCTATGACTTTGGCTACCATGTGACCTTTATTGCCAAAGACCATGAAGGACTTAAAAATTTATTTAAGATCATCAGTTTTGCCAATTCAAACTTTATTCAGAGAAATGCTAAAATTCCAAGAAAGTTAGTCAATGAATATCGCAAAGGACTTTTAGTAGGATCTGCTTGCTTAAATGGGGAAATCTTTTATCTTGCAGAGACTCGAAATGAAGAGGAACTTACGCGTGCTATCGAATTTTATGACTATATTGAAGTTCAACCTCTTGAAAATTATTCGCATCTTTTAAGAAATCATGATATCAATAATATGGAACACTTAAAGTACTGCGTAAAGAAAATTATTACTTGTGCGAAAAAGGCAGGAAAATTAATTGTTGCTACGGGAGATGTGCATCATATTGAAAAAGAGGATAGACTTTACCGAGAGATTATTGTCAATCAAAATGTTCCTGGGAAGGGAAGACATCCTCTAGCAAGATATTTAGCAGGAAGTAGTAAAACAAATAAGAATAAAGACCATATTGAAAGAGCAATTAAAAAAGCACAAAGGGAAGGTGTTGAACTAAATAAAGTCGATATTAAAGTGCTAAAATATATTTATGCTTTAACTCCTTTTAAGGATATTCCGATTACGAGTATGAACCTAACAAACCTATATATGCCTGATAAATATAATCAAGAAGAGGGAAGTATTAAGGGAAAAGAGAACGAAGAAAATAAAAAATATACAATTGATACTTCTCTTAGAAAGTTGCAAATTGCAAAATTAATTACTGTCAATTATCGCGAAGGAACATATTCTCTTTTGACGCCTTATACAGAGACAAATCTAGCAGAGGGAGGACACATTCCATTTCAACATTTTAGAACAACTGATGAAATGCTTGAAGAATTTGCTTGGTTAAAAGATAAAGAGTTGATAGAAGAGATTGTTATTGATAATCCAAATAAGTTGATTGATTCTCTTGATGAGTTAGAAGTTGTCGTTTATCCTGATAAGCCCTTTTCACCTATAATAGAACATTCACAAGAAACTTGTCGTGATTTAGTATTTGAAAAAGCGCATTCTATGTATGGAAATCCGCTTCCAAGAAATATAGAAGAGCGCATTGCACAAGAATTCTATGGGGATAAAATTAATGAATTAGTCATTGAGAAAATTCGCCTAGATCACCCAGAGATGAATGAAGAGGAAGTGGATGCTTTTTTTCCAACATTCCTTCATGAAGTGATCATGTCTGGATATGATGGTGTTGTAAAATTAAAAACAGAACAGTTGATGAGAGAAAATCCAGATTTAGATTTAGAAAAGGGAGAAGAACGTGCTAAAGCGGAATTAAGTGGTATTATTGGAGGAGGATTTGACGTTATCTATTTGATTGCGCAAAAACTCGTTAAACACTCCAATGATGATGGGTATTTAGTAGGATCTCGTGGATCTGTTGGTTCTTCTTTTGTTGCTAGTATGATGGGTATTACAGAATGTAATGGCTTGCCAGCCCATTATTATTGTCCAAATTGTCAGTATAATGAATTTAGCAATAGTGAAGGAAAACCTTATGCTGAAGATTATCCAAGTGGATATGATTTACCTAATAAAAATTGTCCAAAATGTGATACATTAATGGTACATCAGGGAAATGATATGCCTTTTGCTACGTTTTTAGGATTTAGTGGAGAGAAAGTTCCTGATATTGACCTTAATTTCTCAGGAGATAACCAGCCAAGTGCTCATGAATATACAAAAGTCTTATTTGGAACGGATAATGTGTATCGCGCAGGAACGATTGGAACGGTTGCGGAAAAGACGGCCTTTGGATATGTACAAGGATACTTTGAGGAACGCTCCTATAACATTTTAAGAATAGAAGCAAAATCTTTAGGAGTAGATATTACAGCAAAGGATGAATTAAAGAAAAAGGGTCTTATTAAAAGTTCGATACGTATTCCTGAAGTTGAACGTTTAGCCGTTGGTTGTACAGGGGTTAAAAGAACAACTGGGCAACATCCTGGAGGAATCGTTGTCGTTCCTGGATATAAAGAAATTTGGGATTTTACTCCATTTCAATATCCAGCAGATGATCCAACATCAGCTTGGAGAACGACTCACTTTGATTATCATGCAATTGATGCAGACCTTTTAAAACTAGATATACTAGGACACGATGATCCAACAGTTTTAAGAATGCTTCAAGATTTATCAGGAATTGATGTTAATGCTATTGATTTAGGAGATTTAGATACGATGAAGATTTTTACGGGACCAGAAGTTTTAGGTCTTGAAAAAGATCGTCTACGTGGGCTTTCTAAAAATGGAAGAAAATATTGTCCAACGGGGACTTTAGGGGTTCCTGAATTTGGAACATCGTTCCTCTTAGGAATGCTTGAAGAGACAAAGCCAACAACATTTGCCGAATTGATTAAGATTTCAGGATTATCTCATGGAACAGATGTGTGGCTAGGAAATGCCAGGGATCTTTGTACTCCAGATGAAAATGGCAATATCTTAGTTCCCTTTAAGGATGTTATTGGGTGTCGTGATGACATTATGGTCAATTTAATCCAATGGGGAATGCCTCCAGCTAAAGCCTTTAAAATTATGGAATTTGTACGAAAGGGAAAACCAAGTAAGGATCCAGAGAGTTGGAAAGGTTTTGCTGAAACAATGCGCGAATACAATATCCCTGAGTGGTATATTGAATCTTGTCGCAAAATCAAATACATGTTTCCAAAAGCCCATGCAACTGCTTATGTAACTTCAGCCTTCCGTATTGCATGGTTTAAAGTCCATCATCCGATATGGTATTATTGCGCTTTTCTTTCAATACGACGTGATCAATTTGATGTTTTATCTATGATACGTGGAGAAGATGCCATTCGTGATAAAATCGATGAAATTGATGCGAAAGGAAATGCAGCATCTAATAAAGAGATAGATACTAGAGAAACTTTGTGTATCTGTTTAGAAATGGTTGCAAGAGGCTTTTATTTCCTTAATATTGACGTTGAGAAGAGTGATGCTAAACATTTTGTTATTACAGATGATGGAAAAGGTCTTATTATTCCCTTTAGAGCATTAGATGGTCTTGGGGATTCCGTTGCCGCTTCGATAGTAAAGGCGAGAAAAGAACATCCTTTTATCTCACAAGAAGATTTACAAACGAGAGGGAAAGTTAACAACGCTGCCTTAGATAAACTAAAAGAATTAGGCTGTCTTAAGAATATGTCAGAGTCTAATCAGTTATCTTTATTTTAAAGAATCAAAAAAAGCGAGGAATTCTCGCTTTTTTTACGTTTTTCTTTCGTATAAATAATAGGTTACTTTTCGATTTTCATAAGGTTGTCTCTGTGATTTTATCATTGTATAGTCTTCATCCAATAGGGAATATTTTTTCTTTGTAATGACGTATTTAGGAATCTTTTCTTTAATATATCGATCTTGTTCTTCATACATTTCAGGATAGTTTTCTCTTGGAATATTATTGCGCATGAAATAATAATACTTTGGTGTAATGCCAGTTGTTGTATAAAGGCCTAAGTCAAGACAGTGATAGTTAAGAAGAGAATCATCAAGAATAAGATCTTTAAAAACAAATTGACCATAGTCGCTTTTTTTCTTGATGATATACTTTGGATTGTTTGTAAATAGTAGAAGTAAAGTAATACAAGAAAGAAGAACATAAAGGGTAAGATGTTTTGGTAAGAAAACGCTCTTTTTATTTAAAAAGATTAGAAGTAGAAGAATACCAAATGTATTAAATGCAGTTAAGATATAACCATAATAGAAATAATTCGTACCTCCAATAAAAGCCCCTAAACCAGTAAATAGAAGAGCAAGTAAAAGGACTACTCCCCCATATTTTAAAGTACTCTTTTGCTTTAAGAAAAAAGGAATAGGAAGTGTTATGAATAGGAAGTAGGCTGGTTGACTTACTAGATTATAAAATAGTAAACCAATTGCTTTTGCGAGTTTCATAAGAAGACTTGTCTTTTTAGCATAAGATGTCATGTTGGTTAAAAAGTAAACATTGAATAAAGAAGGCAAAGCATGATGAATACCAAAGTAGAATATCCAAGGAAGCGAAGAAATACACATTCCACTTAAGAATAAAACACTACTTAAAAGAGCCTTTTTTATCTCCTTTTTAATAAGATGAATGAAGAAGACACTTGCTTCAAAAATAAACCAGAATCCAAGCAAACTATATTTAGTCCATAGCACAATTCCCGCGATGAAGCCATTTATAAAAATATCTTTTTTTGATATAGATTCTGTCTTTAAAAAATGCAGTAGGGAATAAAGACTCATCATCATAAATGGCAAAGTGAATTCCTCTGCGCTTCCACCATGCCCAAAGGCCTTTAAGCCTGTAGCACTGAATAAAAAGAGAATTCCCGCTAAATAAAGGTGTTTTGTATTTGGAAAGAACAATTGAATGATCTTTTTTAAATAGAGAAGGCTTACAAAAAAGGCAAGAAGTTCAAGAAAATAGACGCCTATAAAATTTGTTTTTGATATAAGGCTTGCCACTCCATAAATTAGATATAAGAAAGGACCTTTTTGCTCAAATAAGTCGCGGTAAGGAACAATTCCCTGCATCATCGCTTTTCCTACCGTCATAAAAGCATTTGCGTCCCACCAGTCGTTTGTACGATAAAGGAATGAATTCTTACTCATGATTGTAATAAATAAGAAAACAATGCCAAATAATAGAATATATTCTAAGTATTTTTTCTTTTCCATGATCATCAACCTCTAGTATAAGTATAACAAGAGGGAAAACAAAAGACAATGGGAAGGAAGATTCTCTACTGCTAAAAGAGTAAAGAAAAGGAGCTAAATCAATCAAAAGAATGTATATTTTGTAAAAAAATGAAAAAAATTGCAAAAAAAATGAGTAATTTCCTATGTGCTTGGTAACAAATATAAGTAGAGGGTGTTATTATGGCAAGATTATCGAATGAGGAAATCAATGCAATCGCGAAGAAAACAAGTATTGTCGATATCATAGGTTCGTACCTTTCTTTAGAAAAGAAGGGAAAAAATTACTTTGGCATTTGTCCCTTTCACGATGATCATACGCCATCGATGAGTGTAAATGAAGAAAAAGGGATTTATACCTGTTTTGTTTGTCATAAAACGGGGAATGTCTTTAATTTTGTTCAAGAATATGAAAACATATCCTTTTTAGAGGCTGTAAAAGAGGTCGCGAATAAAACGGGAATTGAACTAAATATTGAATTTCAAACAACTTCAAAGTATGATAAATACTATAACGCCTTGGATTTAGCAAGTAAATTTTATCAGAATCATTTAAAGAGTAAAGAGGGCAAAAAAGCACGGGCGTATTTAGAGGAACGTGGTCTATCTGAAGTCATTATAGAAGAGTTTGAAATTGGATATGCACCTAGTGAGTTTGATACGATTACGAAACTTCTTTTAAATAAATCTTTTGATGAAGAGTTATTAATTAATGCTGGAATATCTGGAAGAGGAAATAGTCTTTATGATTTATTCCGAAATCGAATAACGTTTCCAATTCATAATGCGCAAGGAAAAAGTGTTGGGTTTTCTGCTCGTATATTTGATAATAGTAACGATGCTAAATATATCAATACCAAAGAAACACCTGTGTTTAAAAAAGGAGAAATTCTCTTTAATTATCATCGGGCACAGAATGAAGCGAAAAGAAAGAAAGTCTTGATCATTGTCGAGGGACAAATGGATGCGATACGTGTCTATGCATCGGGAATAAAAAATGTTGTCGCGACTATGGGAACAGCGCTTACAAATGATCATGTAAAACTATTAAAACGACTGAATGTCAAGGTTGTTCTCTGTATGGATAATGATAAGGCAGGAGAACAAGCAACGATTCAAAATGGTGAATTGTTAAGTAAAAATGAGATTGATTTAGGCATTTTAAGAATAGAAGACGCCAAAGATCCTGATGAATATATTTTGAAACATAAAAAAGAAGCGTTTTTGGATGCTGTAGCAAATGCGATTACCTTTTTTGATTTTAAGATGAATTATCTTAAAAAAGATAAAAATCTAGAAAAGGTTGATGATGTTTCACTCTATATCAATCAAGTAATAAAAGAACTCAATAAGACAAATGATGATGTGTTAATTAATTTGACAATTAACAAATTAAGCGAAGAGTATGGAGTTTCAAAAAATGTACTCTATGATAAAGTTATAAAAGTCGAAAGTACACCTAAAATTTCCATTACTAAGTTTCAGAAAAAGAAGCAGAATAAAGATGAGATGTGTTGTGCTTTAATGCTTTATTATATGATGAATGATACCAAGTATATTGAATTTTATGAGCAGGAAATTTCTTTTGTACCCATGGAACGTTATGAGAAAATCGCGAATGAATTGCTTGCATTTTTCTTAAAATACAATTATATTAATATCGCGGATTTTATCACGTATGAAATCGAGAGTGATCATTATGAAGATGTGTTGGATATTATTGATCGTAACGCCAATATAGAACTAAGTGATGCGGAGTTTGTTGGTCTTATTGAACGGATGAAAAACTTGAATGCAGAAAAAAAGATAGAAGAGTTAAAGCAACAATTAAAGTTAGCAAGTGATATTAACGAAAAATCAAAGATTATTGATGAAATAGCAAATATGAAAAAAAGGATGTGTAAAGAATGAAAAAAGTAACAGAAATTAAACCATTTGAGGAAAGAAAACAAGAACTAATTGAAGAAGGAAAGAAGAAAGGGTATATTACCTTTGAGCAACTTGCAAATGCCTTAAAAGGGCTAGATATGGATGCCGATACACTCGATAATTTATATAATAGTTTTGTGGAAGAGGGTATAAGTGTTGTAACGGAAGAAGATGCGGAATCAGGTGAAGGTGGAAAAGCCCCTGCAGAAGTGGAAGTTTTGACAGATGAGGATTTAACTAAAGATGTCAATATTAACGACCCTGTTAGAATGTATTTAAAAGAGATTGGGCGTATTTCTTTGTTAAGTGCTGAAGAAGAGATGGATTTGTCGGTTCGCGTAGCCAATGGAGAAGAGAAAGCGAAAAATACTTTAGCAGAATCTAATTTGCGTCTAGTTGTCTCTATAGCTAAGCGTTATGTTGGAAGAGGCCTTTTGTTTCTTGATCTCATTCAAGAAGGTAATATTGGTCTTATGAAAGCTGTTGAAAAATTTGACTATGGAAAAGGATATAAATTTTCGACTTATGCAACATGGTGGATAAGACAAGCCATTACACGTGCACTTGCAGACCAAGCGAGAACCATTCGTGTTCCAGTTCATATGGTAGAAACGATTAATAAAATGGCTCGTATTCAAAGACAAATGACACTAGAGTTAAATCGTGAACCAAGTGATGAGGAACTTGCTAAAAAAATGGGCATCTCAGTTGATAAAGTTCGTGAAGTGATTAAAATTAGTCAAGATCCTGTTTCTTTAGAAACTCCAATTGGAGAAGAGGATGATTCTCATTTAGGAGATTTTATTAAGGATGAATCAAGTCTTTCGCCAGAAGAATATGCAACAAATGAAATTTTAAAAGAAGAAATAAAACAAGTTCTATCAACACTTCAACCAAGAGAACAACAAGTTCTTGAACTTCGATTCGGCTTAATTGATGGCACAAGTTATACCTTAGAGGAAGTAGGAAAACGCTTTAATGTAACACGTGAGCGTATTCGTCAAATTGAAGCAAAAGCTTTAAGAAAATTAAGACATCCGTCGAGAGCTAAAAAGTTAAAAGATTTTATGGTGGATTAAGATGCTTTCTAAACGTCTATTTTCCCTTTTGAAATATGTATCAAAAGAGGATAAAGTTATTGATATTGGGTGTGACCATGCCCTTTTAGATATTGAACTGATAAAGAGTCAAGTAGTGGAAAAAATGATTGCTGCGGATATTCATAAACATGCGCTTGAAGCGGGAATTGCCAATGTGAAGAAGAATAAACTCATTCATCAGATTGATATGCGTTTAGGAGATGGATTAGAAGTTTTACATGAAGAAGAGGATGTAGATACGATTATCATTTCAGGAATGGGAACTTCTACAATCTTATCTATTCTAAATCATCCTTACTGTAAAAGAATAAATAAACTAATCTTACAATCTAATAATAACCATTGTGAACTTAGAAAAGAAGTATGCAAAATGGGATTTAAGATTGTCGAAGAAGAATTTCTTACTGATCATAAAAAACACTATATCAATATTATCTTTGAAAGAGGGCAAGAGAAATATACAAAAGGAGAATACCTTTATGGTCCTATTTTGATTCACAATGAGGAATACCTCCAATTTGAAATCGAAAATTGTGAAAAGATATTGAGGTTATTACCTAAAAACAAGCGACTTATGCGACATCATTTAAAAAAAGAAATGAAACAATTGAAAAAAAGAATAGCTTGCCTTTAATGAACAGATTCTTTTTTTCATTTTTTACAATAAATTTTAAAAGACATTTGACATCTGTCTTTTTTTCGTGTAGAATACTTACTGTTATGCCAAAGAAAACGGGAGGGATTGGAATGGAATTAGAAGTTTCAAAAAAGATGAGAAAATCATGTGCGATACTTGGAATGTATGCAGTTTCGTTTTTTACAGGGATGAAAATTCGCGAACTCCAAGAAAGATTGCCTGAATTTGTTAACAAAATAGAATCTGAAGATGATTATATGGTAGATGCTGCTGAAGAAAATGAAGAGGCAATGGCATTCTCCATTGAAGAAAAGAAATTAAAAGACCAATATCATCAATCTGGGGAACAATACGCAGAATTGTTTAATGAATTTGAGGACTTTGATCCTGAGAAGATAAAAGCAGAAAATTGGGACCATCTTTTATTTGACTATGGAGATTTTGACATTTCTAAGCTAAACGAAGAAAAAGAGAATTTTTTAGAATTATTTGATTTCGTAACATTAGAACAAAATCTTGCAGATAATAATGGAACAGATGAAGAAGTAATAGAAGTAATAGAAGAAAAGGAAGAAATTGAGGAAGAAGTTGTTTTGGAAGAAACAGAAGTAGAAGAAGAACTTGCCTCAGAAAAAGTAACGGAAGAAGAGGAAATATCTTCTGTTGTAAAAGAAGAGACGACTCCTTTAGAAAGCGAGATTGTAATTGCCTCTGATATAGAAATTAGCGATGAACCAATGTCTTTAGAAGAAGCAGCATTTGACCCATGGGCTCCAATTGATGAAAATACGTCTTTATTAAGTAGCATGTCTGCACCAAAAATACCTGAAATCGTTAGTGAAGATAATTTTGAAATAAAACAAGGTTATCATAAGACATATTATAATAAAACTTATAATTTCACAGAAGATGAACTAAGATTATTGGGATTTGTTGTCGAGAGAGAAAGTAAAAAGGAAAGTTATCAAGATGCTTTAGGAAATGTTTCTGTTATTTTAAATCGTTTAGAAGATCCAAGGTACCCTGATTACCTTACAGAGGTATTAACTGCTCCATTACAATTTGTCGTGTATAGTGATAAAGCGTATGCCGATTATGTTGCATCAGGAAAAACTGCTCCAGAATATGTGTTAAAAGCAATAGAAACAGCTACTGTCTATGGCGTGCGTACAGTAGACTATGTAGAATGGAAAGCTTGCAATACTAGTGATAAAACACAAAAAGGAGAACGTAAGTATCAAATTGTTGTTGGTGGAGACAAATACCACAATTTAGCAAGAGATCTTTATCGTACACATTTATTAGAAGATTCGATAGAGGATCCATATCAAGAACAAGTAGAAGAAGTTGCCTCTGATAAGGCAAAGAGTTATAGCTATCATAATTAAAAAGATCACAATAAAGACTTTATTTGACAATAAATAGTCTTTTTTTGTGGTAAAATAAAATGGGTGAGGAAAATGAAGGAGAAGACAAGAAAACAAATTGTACAAGAATTATTGAATCAAGAATTAGAAATAGAGGATTATGAGGAATTGTTAGAAATGTTGATTAATCAACCAATTGCTGTCAATATTGAGAAAAAAGAAGAGTCAGAAATTTCTTTTGGAGATAAAATTGCTGATAAAGTGGCTGAAGTGGTGGGATCATGGCCTTTTATTATTGGTTTTACCTGTTTTCTCGTGGGATGGGGAATTATAAATGGAGTAGTCCTTGCAGAAAAAGCAATCGATCCTTATCCATTTATATTGCTCAATCTTTTACTTTCCTGTATTGCTGCCTTACAAGCGCCTATTATTATGATGAGCCAAAATAGGCAGTCTAAAAAAGATAGTTTGCGGAATCAAAATGACTATCAAACCGATTTAAAAAGTGAACTTATTTTAGAAGATTTACATGCTAATATTAAAACATTGATTAAAAATCAAAATGAGATAATCAAATATATTAAAAATAGTAAGGAGTAAAATATGGCAAAAGTAGTTATCATTGGCGGTGGAGCTTCAGGAATTGTGGCCGCTATAAAAGCCAGCAAAAAGCATGAAGTGACCCTTCTTGAACGTAACGACAAATTAGGAAAAAAGATTTTAATCACTGGAAATGGTCGAGCTAATTATTGGAACACGTTAATAGAAAGTAAATACTATCATACAGATGATGTGATGGCATTAGAGGATGTTCTTTCTCATAAAGATGAGGTTTTCTCTTTTCTTAGTTCTATTGGTCTTTATCCAAAAGAGATTGGAAATTTTATCTATCCATATTCTAAAAGTGCAGCATCCTTAAGAGAACTTTTACTTTATGCACTTCAAGATAAAGTAAAAATCATCACAAACTTTAAAGTGCAAGAAATTATAAAAGTAGGAAAAGAATTTCATATAAAATCAAAAGATGGGGAATGTATAAAAGCGGAAAAATTGGTGGTGGCTTCGGGTTCTAAAGCAATGCCCAAAACGGGAAGTGATGGAAGCCTTTATCCTATTTTAGAAAATCTCGGTCATACTTTACATCCTGTTTTGCCAAGTCTTGCACCACTTATTGCAAAGCATAAAGTGCCTTCTTGGGAAGGTGTAAGAGTAGATGCATCTTTAACTTTACACATTGATGGAGAAGCAGTAATGCAAGAAGAGGGAGAAGTTCAATTAACTAAAAATGGCATAAGTGGTATTTGCATTTTTAATGTCAGTGGAGAAGCTTCGCGCGCTTTAAATAAAGGAAGTCAAGTTTATATAACTCTTCATTTTTTGCCATTTTTAGAAAATTTTGCTGCTTTTATTCGTTCAAGAAGAACTGTCATGGGAAATGTTTCTATTGAAAAGAGCTTAGAAAGTATTTTTCCCTACAAGCTTCTATTTGTCTTATTAGAATATGCCTCTATAGAAAGAGAGAAAAAACTTGATTTGCTAAGTAGTGAGGAGATAAAACGCTTAGAAAGAGCGATTACTTCTTTCAGGGTAGATATTGCATCTGCTGATTATGAAAAAGCACAAGTTTGTACAGGTGGAATTCCTTTAAAAGAAATTGATGTGCATACTTTCGAGTCAAAAAAGAGTAAAAATCTCTATATAGTAGGAGAAATCTTGGATGTCGATGGAAATTGTGGGGGATATAATCTCGCTTTTGCCTTCATCAGTGGTTATCTAGCAGGGAGTATTTTATGATAAGAATAAATGGAGTAAAGGTATTGGTAACATCAAGTCCTAAAGCGGACTTAGAAAATAAATTAAGAAAGAAGTATTCTCTTTCTTCAAAAGAAATAGAAACGTTAAAAATATTGAAACGTTCCATTGATGCTCGAAATAAAAAGCAAGTTTTTTATGTGTATGATCTTGCTTTGCATGTTCAAAATGAAAAAAAACTTTTAAAATTTCAAGAGGTCAGTCTTTATCAAAAAAAGGAATACAAAATCAAAAATAATGCGATAAAAGAAGAAAAAATAGTTATTGTAGGGGCAGGCCCTGCTGGTTTGTTTGCTGCCTATTTGCTTGCCTTAAAAGGAGTTAAACCCATCGTAATAGAGCGTGGAGAAGATGTCGACAGCCGAGTAGAGACGGTAGAACATTTCTTTCTAACAGGAGATTTACAAAGAGAATCTAATGTTCACTTTGGTGAAGGAGGAGCAGGAACATTTTCTGACGGTAAATTAAATACTTTGGTTCATGATATGACGGGGAGAAATCAGTTTGTCTTAGAGACCTTTGTAAAGTTTGGCGCTAACGAAGAAATTCTTTATGATTATAAGCCTCATATTGGAACCGATGTTTTGCGCATCGTAGTAAAAAATATGCGTGAGTATATCAAGAGTTTAGGAGGAAAGTTTTACTTTAATACTTGTTTGACGGATTTTAAAATTGAAGAAAATCGAGTAAAAGAAATAGAAGTCAATCACAAGTCATGGATGTCTGTAGATCGACTTGTTTTAGCAATTGGACATAGTGCTAGAGATACCTTTTCACTTCTTCATAAAAAGAATGTGAAGATGGAACCAAAAGCCTTTGCGATTGGTTTAAGAGTAGAACATTTGCAAAGTAAAATCAATGAAATGCAATACGGAAAGTTTGCTTCATTTCTTCCTCCTGCAAGTTATAAATTGACATATCAGGCAAAAAATGGTCATGGTGTTTATTCTTTTTGTATGTGTCCTGGAGGATATGTCGTAAATGCTTCAAGTGAAGAAGGATGTCTTGTAGTAAATGGCATGAGCAATGCAAGACGTGAGAGTCAAAATGCCAACAGTGCCATTGTAGTTACTGTTCCTAAAAGTAAAGATCTCTTTGGCGGGGTTGAATTTCAGCGTTCCCTTGAAAAAGAGGCTTATGCTTTAGGAAAAGGGGATATTCCTGTACAGTTACTCGGAGATTATCTTAAAAAAAGAGAAAGTGTTGCCTTTAAAAGTGTAATTCCTTCTATGAAAGGAAAGTATATTTTTGCAAAATTGCATGAACTTTTACCACCAGAATACAATGAAGCCATCAGGGAAGCCTTCCAGGCTTTTGATCAAAAAATGCCAGGTTTTAATGACGAAGAGGCGATTCTTTCTGGTATTGAAAGCAGAACTTCATCTCCGATAAGGATTGCAAGAGATGATGCTTTTCAAGCCAATATTTTTAATCTCTATCCATGTGGCGAGGGTGCTGGGTATGCGGGAGGCATTATGACTTCGGCAATAGATGGATTGAAAGTAGCAGAAGAAATCACAAAAAAAAGGGAGTGAAATCCCTTTTTATAATGTTTTTTGTTTGGCTTTAACAAAAGGGCCATCTTTTCTAATGATTTTATATCCTTCTTTTTTTCTCAATTCTAAACGTTCTTCAGGAGTACAGCGAATGATTTTTGATGCGATATCAATATGCAAAATTCCTTTAAAATGGTCAAGTTCATGGCATATAACAGTTGCAGGTAATCCAGTAAATTCTTCTTGATGAACATTTCCTTCTATATCTTGATATTCTATAACAACTCCATATGGGCGTTTTACAAGACCTGTATAATCTAGGCAACTTACACAAGCTTCCCAGTATTCACTTTCCCCGTAAGCTCCAATGATGACTGGATTTATAAGAATGCGATTTTCGTCATAGGCATCATCTTCCAATCGATTCAAATCGGTTTTCTTTAAATAAAGCATCTCAAGAGGTATTCCGACTTGAACAGCAGCTAATGCCATGGCAAGCGAGCTATTTTGACAAAAGTCTTTTAATTGATTCGCGATCTCTTGTACTGGATCTTCAAGAAAATCCACTTTTCTAGACATTTGTCTTAAAAAAGCTTCTTCATTTTCAATTGTCTTTTGTTTTAACATATTATCACCTGCCCTTATTATATAATAAATACTGATAGTGTCAAGAAAAGAATGATGCGAAAAAGCGGAGAATATGATAAAATACAAAGAGGTGATGCCTTTATGGATTTAAATCATATTAGAAATTTTAGTATTATTGCACATATTGATCATGGAAAGTCAACGCTTGCAGATCGTATTTTAGAGGTCACAGGTGCTGTTTCTGCCCATGATATGAAAGATCAACTTTTAGATAGTATGGATCTTGAACGAGAACGAGGAATTACGATTAAATTAAATGCTGTTGAGTTAAGTTATAAGTACGAAGGGGAAGAGTATATCCTTCATTTAATTGATACACCAGGGCATGTCGATTTTTCCTATGAAGTGTCAAGAAGCTTAGCTGCTTGTGAGGGAGCGTTACTGATTGTTGATGCTGCACAAGGAATAGAAGCACAGACGCTTGCCAATCTTTATTTAGCCATCGAAAATGATTTGACGATTATTCCCGTTATCAATAAAATTGATTTACCAAATGCAGATGTACCAAAAATAAAAAGTGAACTTATCAATGTGCTTGGATTTAAAGAAGAAGACATTCTCTTATGTAGCGGAAAAACAGGAGCTGGAGTGCCTGAACTTTTAAGTGCCATTATTACACGTATTCCTTCTCCTAAAAAGGCAGAAACAGAGGAGACGAAAGCCCTCATCTTTGATAGCTATTTTGACCCTTATCGTGGGGTGATTGCTTCCATTTGTGTTAAAAGTGGAGAAATTAAGAAAAAAGATGTAATTCGCCTTATGGCAACAAACACAGAGTATGAAGTGGTGGAACTTGGGATTAATACGCCGAAGTCAAAAAATTTAGATAAATTGGTTACAGGACAAGTTGGATGGATTAATGCCTCCATTAAGACAATCGATACCGTGCAGGTAGGAGATACTTTAACTACAGTTTCTCATCCAGCTAAGAGTGCACTTCCTGGATATCAGCCGATGAAACCCATGGTCTATTCTGGTTTGTTTCCCATCGAACCCAATAAATTTGAACCATTAAAAGAAGCCTTGGAAAAATTAAAGTTAAATGATGCTTCTTTGACTTTTGAACCTGAAACTTCAGAAGCATTAGGTTTTGGCTTTCGTTGTGGTTTTTTAGGTCTTTTACATATGGAAATCATTGAAGAAAGACTCACTCGTGAATTTGGTATTGATATCATTGCTACCTCTCCATCTGTCATCTATGAAGTAACTCTTACAAATGGAGAAAATCGTTTAGTTGATTCGCCAAGTAAAATGCCTGATCGTGTTTTAATAAGTGAAATTAGAGAACCATTTATTAAAACGAATATTTTCGTACCAAGTGAATATATAGGCGCCATTATGGAACTTTGTCAAGATAAAAGAGGCATCTATCAATCAATGGATTATATCAATGAAACAAGGGTGAATATTCATTATGACTTACCCTTATCAGAAATTGTCTATGATTTTTTTGATCGCTTAAAGTCAAGTACAAAGGGATATGCCTCATTTGACTATGAGTTATGTGGCTATCGAGCACAAGACTTAGTAAAGATGGATATTTTAATCAATGGCGAGACAGTTGATGCCCTTAGTATGATTGTACACAAGGATTTTGCCTATCAACGAGGAAAAAAGATTGTCGAGAATTTAAAAGAAATTATCCCAAGGCAATTATTTCAAGTTCCTTTACAAGCGAGTATTGGAGCAAAGGTAATTGCTAGAGAAAATATCAGTCAAATGCGTAAGAATGTTCTTGCCAAGTGTTATGGGGGAGATATCTCGCGAAAACGTAAACTACTTGAAAAACAAAAAGAAGGGAAGAAACGAATGAAAATGGTAGGAAATGTGGAAATTCCGCCAGAGGCGTTCTTAGCTGTCTTAAAAACAGAAAAGTAAAAAAATATGAAGGGGGAAAAAGGATGAATAAATGGAAGAAAAGAGTCGCATTGCAAAATGCAATAGATTTAAAAGTATCCGATTGGCGTCACAACGAAGCGACGAATTGTTATGCATTTGCTTTAGGTTTAGATGTTCCAAGCGATCAAATCTCTAAGGAACAATATGCTTACAATGGTGGTGTTATCTATAAGTGTTTATCAAGTCGTCCAGCAAGTATTAGAGGGCTTGATCATCAGAGTAAAATAGAATTAGATTTTAAAACTCTGCGATTATATTATGAACAAATTGGGCTATTTGATCGTATTATATCTCCTTATGAATGGAAAATTGCCTTTTTTGTTGATATAGAAGAAGATTTTGATTTTCATTTCTTTAGACAGGGGAAAAATGGAATATGGTATCATAAATTAGGACAATCTGCTGCTCCTACTTGTTATGATGAATTGGGAGATCTCATCACTAATCCTGTGTATGCTGATTTACAGACTGCACGATATGCCTATAAAACATGTTATCGTTTATCAAGAAGGAAATTAAAATGAAAAGAAAACGTTTTAAAGACTTTAAACACTACAATATAAAATAGAAACAATCAAATTTGATTGTTTTTTTGATTGTTTTATATTACAATTTTGATATAAGGGTGATGTTCATGGAAGCAGTATATATCCATATCCCATTTTGTAAACATATATGTTCCTATTGTGATTTTCCAAAGGTATTACATATTGATTCTTTTGTTTTTGACTATTTAGAAGCATTAAAAAGGGAAATCGAAGATTACTATGATGGGGATCGAATTCGTTCGCTTTATATAGGTGGGGGAAGTCCTTCTTGTTTAACAAAAGAGGAAAGAGTTAAATTATTCCGCATTTTGAGTATCTTTAAATTATCGCCTGATTGTGAATACACTTTTGAATGTAATCCTAATGACATAACAGAAGATCTCCTAGACGATTTAGTCGAAGCGGGAGTTAATCGTGTCAGTATAGGTGTAGAATCCTTTGATGAGGATAATCTAAAAGTATTAGAAAGAAATGTCGATTTTGAAGAAATGGAAGAAAAAATGTCTATGCTTCGAAGAAGAGGCATATATAATATTAATCTCGATTTAATGTACGCCTTACCTAATGAAAAACTCCAAACAGTAAAAAAGGATTTGATGAAAATATTAAAACTTGAACCCACTCATATTTCGACATATTCCTTAATCTTAGAAAAACATACAAAATTAAATGGAGAAGGTGTGATGGCTGCAGATGAGGATTTAGATCGTAAAATGTATAATTTTATTGTCTCAACTTTGAAAAAAGAGGGATATATTCATTATGAGATAAGTAATTTTGCCAAAGAGGGAAAGATGTCTCGTCACAATCTAAACTATTGGAACAATGATGAATACTATGGCTTTGGTTTAGGAGCTTCTGGCTATAAAGACAGTTTCCGTTATACTAATACGCGTAATATTCATGAATATATAGCTGGCAATTATCGCATAGAAGAAAACTTAATGACAAGAAAAGATCAAATGGATAATGAAATTATGCTTGGTCTTCGAAAGACAGAAGGTATTGATGTGAATCGCTTTTATGATCGATATGGAGCGAATATACAAGACGAATATCCTGTTAAAGAATTGATAAAATCGAAGGATTTGATTTATAAAAATGGGCTTTTATTTATACATCCAAATCAGCTTTATATTATGAATGCCATCTTGATTCAATTAATTTAATATTGAAATGAAATACTTAATTTGCTATAATGCATATTAGAATAGAAGGGATTATAAAATGATGAAAAAAATGAAATGTAAGAGAATGCTGTTTCTTTTCCTTATTCTTCCATTTGCACTTCCAAATCTTGTGCACGCAGCTGAGTTTGAATTTGGAAATACAACAAAACAAGATAATGTGACAAAGATACCAGTGAGTATTAAAGTAGAAGAAGGCGAAGAAATTACTACAGCAAAACTCGGATGTACAACAGAAAATACTGAGGTAAAGTGTACAGTCGAGCCAACACCAAGCAGTGGATTTACATCAGCAAGCAATATGTTTACTTATACAATGGGTGGAAATATTCCTGTTGGAACGCATTTGTTTGCAAATCTTGTGATTACCAATGACACGACGACACGTTTTTCTAATTTACGTGTAGAATTGAAGGATTCGATGATTCAAGGGGTCACGAAATCTGCTTATATGAACACTGTTGTAGGACCAAAAGTGGAAGTTGTTCAGTCAACAGATGCGACTTTAAAAAGCGTTAAAGTTTCACAGGGAACAATGCAACCAGAATTTAAAAATACGACATATGACTATACCGTTTATAATATTCCAGACACCGTGAATAGTATTCGTTTTACTCCAGCTTGTAATGGTGGCGATAATACTTGTGATTTTTCAATCAGTGGAGGAAAATCTGTAAGTGGAACGAGTGTTACTCTAAATCAAGGGGAAAATAAAATCAGTATTGAAGTTGTTGCCAGTGCAGGGAACAAACAGACTTATACATTTACTGTGTATCGCGGGGAGACAAGTTTCAATAGTGCTAAACTTGCAAGTCTTGATTTTGGCGATTATGCTTTGACTCCTGCCTTCTCAAGTGATACAAAGGAATATACATTGACGGTTCCTAACACGATTACGAATGTAGATGATATTTTAAAATATACTTTACAAGATACAAATGCCAAAGCAACGGTAAATGGAACAGATAATTTTACAGTAGGAACAAATACACTTACGATAAAAGTGGATAACGCTAATGGAGATGAATCGATTACTTATAAAGTTACGATCACTCGCTTAAGTGAAGAAAACATTGAGATTTTAAAATATATAAATGACGAGGTCACTTTTAAAGATGCCGATGGAAGCCAAATGACTTTGAAGATGGATGTCTTTAAGACAACTTATCCTACGATGTATGAAAAAATTATCAATAATGAATTTCGCTTTGATGCTGATGGAAACCTTATAACAGAGGAAGAGAATAAGGATGATGAGGAAGACACTAAAAAGGAAGAAAAAGAAGATAAAACGTGGCTAATCATTTTACTTGTTGTCGTAGGACTTGCCATCATTGCAGGATCAGGATTCTTGATTTTCCGAAAGAAGAAACCAAAAAATGAAAAAGGAAAAAAGAAAGAAGAAAATGAGGAGAAAGAATCTCTAGAGGAAGCAGAAGAAATTGCGAAAACGGAAATGACAGAAGAAGAGTTGGGAAGCGATTTTTCAGATGATGCGGATAAAACAGTTGATGTTGATGAAGCTTTGAGTGACTTAATGAATACAAAGCAATATGAGTTTAATACAGAGGAATTTAAAAGAATCGAAGAAGAGGATGAATAATTTCCTCTTTTTTCAATTGGAAATCCTCTAAAACATATTGCAAAGCCTTAAAAAGTGTATTATAATACTAGTGAATTGAGAGGAGGGAAGCAAAATGACAAAAGTGGAAGTAAAAAACGGAGATGTTAATGGTGCTTTAAAGAGATTTAAAATGAAAGTTGCTAAGAGCGGTGTCCCTTCTGAATTAAAAAAACATAAAGAATATCAAAAACCTGGCGTAAGAAGAAGAAAAGCTAAGGAAGAAATGATTAAAAACTCTCGTAAAAGAAATAAGAGAAGTAATCGCGATTAATAAGGATAGCAATATCCTTTTTAAGATGAAAGGAAAAGAGATATGTTTGAAAGAGTAAAAGCGGATTTATTAGTAGCAATGAAAGAAAAAGATAAGTTTAAATTAGATGTTATCAGAATGCTTAAAAGTGCTATTCAAAACGAGACGATTGAAGCTAAGAAAGAATTAAGTGATGATGAGGTTATCGCTGTAATTAAAAGAGAAGTGAAAAAGCGCAATTCCTCTATAGAAGAATATAAAAAATTTGGAAAACAAGAGATGGTTGATAATTTAACTCATGAAATAGAGATTATGAGTACTTATTTACCAGAGGAAATGAGCGATTTAGAATTACAAGTCATCATTGATGAAACAATTAAAGAAATAGGTGCTACTTCTATGAAGGAAATGGGTGTCGTTATCAAATCTATTAGTGCTAAAGTAGGCGCTAGAGCAGATATGAGTAAAGTTTCAAAAATGGTCAAAGAGAAGTTAGCTTGAAAACTTCTTTTTTTGTGGATAGAAATAGATGTGAGTTTTTTTTCTTATGATAAGGCATATAATGTACTGGTGATACTATGTTTGAAATACTGAAGTCTTATCTAAAGAAGGAGTCTTTCTATATTGTTTTGATAAAGAATGGGTTATATATTAAAAATTACTCTAAACTGCTTGGAATAAGTGACGAAGAATTATTGATAGAGATTAATAAAGTTCTCTATAGAATCAAGGGCAGTGGAATAACGCTTACGAAAACTGTTGGGCAAGAGTTAGCGATTAAAGGAAGTATAGAAAGTATTGTTGTTGTATGATTGTTATTCGAGTTACAAATCACCAAGATCGTTTTATAAAAAAATGTCTTCAGTATAAAATAAATCTCTATCGGATAAAATATAAAAAGGAAAGAATAACAGTACTTATTCATGAAGAGGATTTAGAACGTATTACGAAGTTAAATTATTATTCAAAGATTGAAGTAGTTCGATATCTTGGAGTAAAAGGAATTCTTCTTCATGTGAAGAGATATCTTTTTGATTATAGTCTATTGATTCTTTCTCTTCTTTTGCTCTTTTTTATTAGCAATTGTATAATCGAAGTAGAAGTAAAACATGAAAATAAGGAATTGATAGAAAAAGTTAATACCATTTTAAAAGAGAAAAAGATTACAAGGTTTACATTAGGGAAGGGTTTGGACACTTTGAATTCCATAAGTGATGAAATCCTTTATGAAAACAGAGAATTCTTGGATTGGATTTCCATTAATAAAGTGGGTATGAAATATATTGTCTCTTTTGAAGAGCGAATTATTTTTAAAAAAGAAGAAAAGGCCCCTTATTGCCATGTTGTCGCTTCAAAAAATGGTGTTATTCATTCTATAAAAGCAATACAAGGCGTTGAAATGAAAGAGAAAAGCGAATATGTCAAAAAGGGTGAAATCATCATCAGTGGGGAAATTATGTTAAATGAAGAAGTACAAGATAATGTATGTGCTGAAGGAGAAGTAGAGGCCGAAACATGGTATAAAATTCATGTAACGATTCCTTTGGATTATGAAGAAAAGGAACCGACAAAAAATAGACGATATAATCTTGTTATGAATGGCAATCGCTTGAGAAAAAAGAAATATGAAATAGTAGAAGAAGAAAAACTTTTTAAAATAGGGCCACTTGCCTTTATTCGCGAACAAGAAATCATCATCAATAAGAAAAAATATACAGAAGAAGAGGCAACAAAAAAGGGAATAGACACAGCTGTAGAGCGATTACTTTCAAAAATTGGCAAAAAAAATACGATTCTAGAGCAAAAAGTTTTGAATAGTTTTAAAAATAATAGTACAATAGAGTTAGAAGTATTTATAAGTGTCTTAGAAAACATTAGTACAACACAATACTTTGAAGTGGGTGAAGAGTTTGATACCAGATAAAGTTTATGCGATCTTTTTTAATTTGTTGCCAATGGTGCTATTGTTTTCCGTTGTCATTTCTATTGTAAGATTGACTAGTTTGATCTATGCGAAAGAAAAAATCATTCTTTATAAGGAGATGAAATCTCTTGTCTATATTCTCTATATTTTTGCTCTATTTTATTTAGTAACGACAACAGATTTTGAAAGTTTTTCTAATAATTTTATTCCTTTTAAAGAAATGACAAGGTATAGACTCACAAGTCCATTATTTTATCGCAATGTTATTGGAAATATTCTCTTATTTTTACCCTTTGGTTATTTGGTAACAGATATGATAACAGAAAAAGCGAAAAAGTGTCCAATTCTCATCGTAGGAATCATTACTTTAATTACCTCTTTTACAACAGAAGTTATTCAAATGAAAATTGGCAGAAGTTTTGATATAGATGATATTCTTTTAAATGTTATTGGAGGAATTATTGGAGTTATTGGGTATAAAATATTTCATAAGATGCTTAGACAAATACCTGAGAGTTGGCCTGTCCATTGGATTAAGCTTTTCATCTTTATGGGGGGAATCTTTTTACTCTTTATGGGATATACGTGGTTGTGCGAGGTAATATAAATGAATGAATTTAGTATAGAAAATAAAGTGGCATATGAAGGAAATTACGACTATATAGAAGTCGTTTTAAATCATACGTTAGAGAAATTAAAAGTCGGGAATGCTTCTTTTTCCGTTTTATTGATTGATGATGAAGAGATGCATAAACTCAATAAAATGTATCGAGGAATTGATAGAACAACAGATGTATTAAGTTTTGCCTTAGAGGATGGTCTTTCTATTCAAAGTGAAATCCGCGAATTAGGAGATATTTATGTGAGCATTCCTAAGATGAAAGAGCAGTCAATTGCTTATGGGCATTCTGAAAAAAGAGAACTTTCTTTTCTCTGTGTACATGGCCTTCTTCATTTATTAGGATATGATCATACGAGAAGTGAAGAAGATGAAAAAATGCAATTTGGCTTGCAAGAAGAGATTTTAAATGATTTAGGTATTTTAAAATAATAGGTTATTTAGAAAATAGGAAGAATGAAATGATGATCTGTCGTTTTTTCATATTTTTGTATGAAATTTTATGATATACTTAAGAGGTAGTAGGAAGTGATGGTATGAAAAGTGGCTTTGTAAGTATTATTGGAAGACCAAATACAGGGAAGAGTACTTTAATTAATACACTTATAAAAGAAAAGATTGCAATTGTTTCTAATGTCGCAGGAACAACTAGAAATACAATACAAGGAGTATATCATGATAAGGATACTCAAATTGTGTTTGTGGATACTCCAGGTATTCATAAAGCCTCTGATAAGTTAGGAAAGCATTTGAATAAACAATCGTATGAATCTTTAGAGGATATAGATGCGATTCTTTTCCTTGTGGATGCAGCAAATGGTCTTGGAAAAGGTGATCGTTTTATCATGGAAGCTTTAAAACATACGAGTGTTCCAGTTATTCTTGTGTTAAATAAGATTGATAAATTAACTTCTGAAGGTATATTAAAGGCGATTACTAATTATAAAGATTTATTTGATTTTGCAGATATTATTCCCATTAGTGCTTTAAAGAAGGACAATGTAGATCGCTTAATTGAAATTACAAAAAAGTATTTAAAAGATACGATTAAGTATTATGAAGATGATGTCATTACTAATAATGATCCTCATTTTATGATTACAGAATTAGTACGAGAAAAAATCTTGAATCTGACAACAGATGAAGTTCCTCATTCTATTACTTGTATCTTAACTCAATATAAGGAAAAGAGTAGTTTAATCGAGATAGCTGTTGATATTATTGTAACGAGAGATTCCTTAAAGAAAATCATTATTGGAAAACAAGGACAGATGTTAAAGACTATCGGCATGCAGGCAAGAAAAGATATTGAAATGATGCTAAAAAAGCCTGTCTATTTAGAATTGTATGTAAAAACGGTTAAAAATTGGCGAAATAAAGAAAAATATTTAGTTGAATTAGGTTTTCATGAATAATTTCTAAAGAAATCTCCCATTCTTATAATAGAAAGGGTGAATGATATGACCAAAAAGGAAGCTTGGGAATTATTTAAAAAAACGGGGAAAATTGAATATTATTTAGAATATAAAAAGAAGTGATATAGGATGTTAAAAACCATTACGGGAATGGTAGTTAGTGAAACAGCTTTTAAAGAAAATTCAAAGATATTAAATATCTATACAGAAGAGGGAATTATTGGTGTTCTTTCTAAGGGATGCAAGAATATTAAAAGTCCTTTGAGAACGATTTCCTCAAAACTTGTCTATGGTGAGTTTACGATTTACTATAAGGAGGACCATCTTTCTACATTAAAAGAAGGTGTTTTAAAGGATGATTTTTATCATATAAAAACGGATTTGGAGCTTATTTCTTATTTTGCTTATTTGACAGAACTTGTCATGCAAGTGGTCAAACAAAATGATGATTCGATGATTTATTCTCTTTATATGAGTACAATAAGGAAGATAGAAGAAGGATTAAATCCTAAAGTTATGATGAATATTTTAGAGATAAAGTTACTAGATTATTTAGGAGTTGGAATTAATCTCAATTCTTGCAGTCTTTGTGGTAGTACGAAAAATATTATGACCATAGATCCAACTCTTGGAGGATATGTTTGTAGTCATTGCTATCAAGGACAAATGATTTTTGATGAAAAGACAAGAAAGATGCTTCGTATGTATTATTTGGTTGATATTGATACTATTAAAGAATTAAAGATAAAAGATTATGTCATTGAAAATGTCAATCTTTTTGTTAGTACTTATTATGATACATATACAGGATTATATCTTCATAGTAAAGATTTTTTAAATCGAACCATTCAAATAGCGTAAAATGGTTTTTTATTTACATAAAAGTGTATAAATTTAACTAAGGAGATTATGATGGCTCGATGGATATACCTTATGAATTAAGCTAAATGATTAATAAAGATATTGATGAAAAACACTTGTCAAAAGAGTGTTTTTCTATTGCTAGAATATGAAGAATGTTGCTATAATAAAATAGTATGAGAGAGGAGAGTGTATACAATGAAATATGTATATTTATTTACTGAAGGTAATGCAGATATGAGAAATCTTCTTGGTGGTAAAGGTGCTAATTTAGCAGAAATGACAAATATTGGTTTGCCAGTACCTCAAGGATTTACGATTACTACAGAAGCTTGTACTCAATATTATGAAGATGGAAGAGAAATTAATGAGGAAATCCAATCACAAATTAATGAGTATATTGGGAAAATGGAAGAGATAACGGGGAAAAAATTCGGAGATAAAGAAAATCCATTACTCGTTTCCGTAAGAAGTGGTGCAAGAGCAAGTATGCCTGGTATGATGGATACGATTTTAAACTTAGGTTTAAATGAAGAAGTCGTTGAGGTTTTAGCTGAAAAATCAAATAATCCAAGATGGGCGTGGGATTGTTATCGTCGATTCATTCAAATGTATTCTGATGTTGTTATGGAAGTTGGAAAGAAATATTTTGAAGAGTTAATCGACAAAATGAAAGCAGCAAAAGGTGTCACTCAAGATGTTGAGCTTAGTGCAGACGATTTAAAAGAATTAGCAAGCGAATTTAAAGCTGAATACAAAGCTAAAATTGGTAGCGATTTCCCAAGTGATCCTAAAGAACAATTAATGGGTGCCATTAAGGCTGTATTCCGTTCATGGGACAACCCAAGAGCAAATGTTTATAGAAGAGATAATGATATTCCTTATTCATGGGGAACTGCTGTAAACGTTCAATCGATGGCATTTGGTAATATGGGAGATGACTGTGGAACTGGTGTTGCCTTTACTCGTGATCCTGCTACAGGTGAGAAAGGTTTATTTGGTGAATTCTTGACAAATGCACAAGGAGAAGATGTTGTTGCAGGTGTACGTACGCCAATGAAAATTGCAGAAATGGAGACAAAATTTCCAGAAGCATTTGAGCAATTTAAAGGTGTTTGTGAAACTCTAGAAAAGCATTATCGTGATATGCAAGATATGGAATTTACAGTAGAACATGGAAAACTTTACATGTTACAAACAAGGAACGGTAAAAGAACGGCTCAAGCAGCATTAAAAATTGCTTGTGACTTAGTAGATGAAGGAATGCGTACAGAAGAGGAAGCTGTACTTATGATTGATCCTCGTAACTTAGATACACTTTTACATCCACAATTTGATATGAATGAATTAAAGAAAGCTACACCAATCGGTAAAGGATTAGGTGCCTCTCCTGGAGCCGCTTGTGGTAAAGTGGTATTTACTGCAGAAGACGCGGTAAAATGGGCTGAAAAGGGCGAAAAAGTTATTTTGGTAAGATTAGAAACAAGCCCTGAAGATATTACTGGTATGAAAGCCGCACAAGGTATTTTAACTGTACGTGGTGGTATGACGAGTCATGCTGCAGTTGTTGCTCGTGGTATGGGTGAATGCTGTGTTTCAGGATGTGGCGAAATCATTATGGATGAAGCTAATAAACAATTTACTTTGTCTGGAAAAACATATCATGAAGGAGATATTATTTCTCTTGATGGAACAACTGGTAATATTTATGATGGAGCAATTCCAACAGTTGACGCCGTTATCGCTGGTGAATTCGGCCGTGTAATGGAATGGGCTGATAAATATCGTACATTAGGTGTTAGAACAAATGCAGATACTCCTACGGATACAGCAAAAGCGATTGAACTTGGGGCTGAAGGTGTTGGTTTATGTCGTACAGAACACATGTTCTTTGATGAAGAGAGAATCTTTAATTTAAGAAAAATGATTCTTTCAGAAACAGTTGAAGATCGTGTTAAGTATTTAGATTTATTAATTCCTTATCAAAAAAGCGATTTTAAAGCGATGTATAAAGAATTGAAAGGACTACCAATGACTGTTCGTTATTTGGATCCACCTTTACATGAGTTCATCCCAAAAACCGATGCTGAGATGAAAGAATTAGCAGATGCTATGGGTGTTACTGTAGAACACGTAAAAGTGAAATGTGATGAATTACATGAGTTTAATCCAATGATGGGTCATCGTGGATGTAGACTTGCAGTTACCTATCCAGAAATTGCGCGTATGCAAACTCGTGCATTAATGGAAGCTGCTATTGAAGTTTCTGAGGAAGATGGATTTAATATTATTCCTGAAATTATGATTCCTTTAGTGGGAGAAGTAAAAGAATTAAAGTATGTTAAAAATATTGTTGTTGAAACAGCAGAGCAAGTAAAAAAGGAAAAAAATTCTTCTATGGAATACCATATTGGTACAATGATTGAGATTCCAAGAGCTGCGATTACTGCTGATGAGATAGCTAAAGAAGCTGAATTTTTCTCATTCGGAACAAACGATTTAACTCAGATGACGTTTGGTTTCTCAAGAGACGATGCTGGAAAATTCTTAAATTCATACTATGATACTAAGATTTATGAAAATGATCCTTTTGCTAAAATTGATCAAGTAGGTGTTGGTTCTTTAGTGAAAATGGCTGTTAAATTAGGTAAAGAAACTAGACCTAATATAAAACTTGGAATTTGTGGAGAACATGGTGGGGATCCATCAAGTGTTGAGTTCTGCCATAACATTGGATTAACTTATGTTTCATGTTCGCCATTTAGAGTTCCAATAGCAAGACTTGCTGCAGCTCAAGCCGCTATCAAACAAGGGATGAATAAGTAGTATAGAGCAATAATCGCTTTAATCCCTTTAATTACAAGGAATAAATGATTTTTGAAGTTTATATTCTGAGTAATGATATTGTTCTCAAAGGATGAAAAAATATAATTTATATAAAATATTAAAGACTAAGATGACTTATAGTTGCAAATCTTAGTCTTTTTTCGTGCTTGGTGCGATAGAAATTTGGAGGTATTAAAAATGCGATTATTATACACTAAACCAGAATTAGAAGATTTATCACAAGGTTCAAGAATTGCTTTTGCTAGGAAATTTAGATTTATGACTCAAGATGAAGTGTCTGATAAACTTGGACTTACTGGAGAATGTAAGAGAAGAACTATGACTAGATATGAAAAAGGTGATAGAAATCCCAAAGATGAAAGAACTTTAGAATTATCTAAAATCTTAAATGTAAACTATAATGCTATAAAAAAATATGATTTTAAAAATACGATAGATATATTATACACATTTATGTGGTTGGAAGAATTAATTCCACGATATAAGATTGATCTATCAAATGTTCCTAATGTCAATGAAAATAATATAAATCAAGTAAAAACATTTATAAATGAATGGGAGATAATGAGGAATAAAAGATTTAAAATAGAAATATCTTATGAAGA
>CATKZK010000008.1 GCA_949841325.1 uncultured Bacilli bacterium | reverse complement strand
TTTCTTTTTTTTGTACATATGTTCAACTAATTTATTCTTTTCCATCAATTTATACATTTTATTGACACAAAAAAACCTATCTTCTACTAGATAAGTTTCACTTTTTTACTTTTAAGGGATCAAGGCCACCTTTAGACCATGGATTACATTTTAATATTCGCTTTAAAGAAAGAAAAGTTCCATAAAGGGCACCATAGTTTTCCAATGCTTGAATAGCATACTCTGAACAAGTAGGAATAAACTTACATTGACGATGTGTTCCCATGGGTGCTCTTTGATAAAGTCTAATCAATTTGATAAGCCCTTTACTTATCATCAACTTTTATCGCTTTCACTTCTTCTTTTTTTCTCTTTTTAGAGGTATTTGTCTTGATCTCTTTTGTTTCTATTTTTTCATTCGTTTTAAAAATGACACTTTCAACTTCTTTACCGTCTTTATCTAAAAGGACAACTCTCGTTTTGAGAAGAATGTCATGAATACTTTTTTGATCATCTCTCATGACAAGAACGATTAAGAAAGCCATTTCATAAACGTACTTTGCTTGGTTAAGCCAATAATGGAAAGTTGTATAGGCATTTATTTTTAAAGTATAAACACCAATAATTTCTAAAAGAACAAAAAGAATTTCATTAATTAAGAATGCCCTAATTAGGAAAGTAACTAAAGATACTTCTTTCTTTTCGTCTACATGTATTGTTTTTATACGCATAAACTTTTTAAATAGAGTATATCCCTTAGTAAAATATGGAACAACTCCAAAATAAATCAAATAACAAATAATTGCAATGACATTTTCAATAATCAAGAGTTTATTTACTTGATATGTATAATCATTTAAAATGTCTTTATATTGTTCATTTATTTTTATCTTTAAATCTTTAATAAACTCATTTTTTAAATCCTCATTAACCGTGATATCCTTAACTATTATTCTATATTCAGGATACTCCTGCTCAATTTTCTTTGCTTCTTCTTCTGTAATAACAGAATCTTCCACCATTTTTGGCCCCTCTTCCATAAACGATAAATAGGTTTTATACGAATTATTCTGTTCTGCATAGAGGTGATTAATTTTATCAATATTCGGATTAATCACTGGAATTAAAGATATCCCCCAAATGATAAAAGATATAAACAACGTGTCTAGAAAAAAAGCAAGTAGACGTAATAATAGTTTTTTCAAAGAATCATCTCATTTCTACTTTTATTATAGTATTATTTTCATAAATTATCAATCATTTGCTTTTTTCCCTAATTTATAGTATGATGGGTTTGGTGATAAAGATGAATTGGACATATCTTCTACAATATGCCATTATTGCCGTTGCTTTGATTATTATCTCTTTAGTGATTGTCAAACTAAATCACAAAAACTTTAATTTGGAGATTAATAAACTTGTACAATTTTTAGGCGGGAAAGACAATATATTAGATACAGAAGTCAATATGTCAAGATTCAAAGTAACCCTTAAAGATGTTAGTATTGTAGATAAAGAAGGGATTCAAAAGTTGGGTGCCAAAGGAATTGTCGAAATTGACAATCAATTAAAAATCATATTTGGTCCTGATGCACGTGCATTAAAAAAATACATAAGCGAAATGAAATAGCTTATGTATTTTTTAGTTTCATTTGTAATTCTTGAATACTCGTTTCACTAAGAGTGACTTCTAATCCACATACTCGATAATTTAAATCAGTTAAAATGTCACCCAAAATTAATTGTTCATAAAAGTTTACAATTCGGGAATAGATGATTGATCTTCGAATAAATAATTCATCAAAAGAATCAAATAAACTAGCAAAATAGTCTAAAATATCTTCTTGAATATAGCGTAAATCAGACTTTGATTCTATATAAGACTTAATCTCCTCAAAAATCATACCTTCTATTTTTACTTCACTAAAGAATGGGGCAAAGGTTTCTTCTATACTATTTAATAAATCGTCATAGTGTTTTACATGAGAAAATTTTGCCACTCCTGATAAGATTTTGACATAGTCTGTAAGTATGTCTTTTCTTTCTTCTTCCATATAATAAAGAATTACCAATACAGAATTATATAAATCTTCAAACTCTTCTGTCATTTCTTTTCCTTCTCTCTTGAAAAGAAATTATATCACTATTTTCTTAAAAAGAAAACTTTTTTAAGTTACTTGTACCCCTTTTACAACATTAGAATAACTTGATTTAGTTGCTATCATTTGATCTACTAATGCAGAAGACTTTTCTGTATAATTCACGACGATTTTAGTATCAGTATTGCAGACTTTATATCCGATAGATATAAAGCCAAATATTTGATATGTGTATTTGATTTATAAAGAAAAAATTGTATTTCTACACTTAAGATAATACCACTTTAATGATTTTCTTTTTGCCTTTTTGTAAAACAAATTCTTTTAAAGATATTTCTGCATTTGAATCTATAACTTTTTCACTATTTATGCTAACTCCACCTTGCATAACAAGTCTTCTAGCTTCTGATTTAGAGGGAGCAAGTTCTGTTTTAACTAATAAGTCTAAAATATTCCCTTCAAAATTCTTTAATTCTACAGTCGGCATATTGTCAGACATGTTTCCACTAAATACAGACTCACTCGTTTCACGAGCTTTTGATGCTTCTTCTTCTCCATGCAAAAATTTAACTACCTCATAAGCAAGAGCACGATGAGCATCTCTTTTTTCAGGAGCCACTTTATGTTTTTCCTCCAAGACCAAAATTTCTTCTTTAGAAAGGAAAGTAAAACGTTTCAAATATTCAATGACCATTTCATCTTCAGCATTAATTAAATATTGATACATCTCATATGGACTCGTTTTCTCTTTATCTAACCATAAAGCATTTCCTTCACTCTTGCCAAATTTAACACCACTTTTAGTCGTAACAAGAGGCATTGTAAAAGCATAGGCCTCACGTCCCAATTTCTTTCTAATAAGTTCAATACCAGATGTAATATTTCCCCATTGATCTTGTCCAGCAACTTGCATAATACAATTTTTATTTTCATATAACCATAAGAAATCATATGCTTGCATTAGGGTATAAGAAAATTCTGTATAGGAAATACCTTCATCTAATCTTCTTCTAATAATATCTTTATTAATCATATAATTAATATTAAAATATTTTCCATAATCCCTTAAAAAGTCGATATAGGTGACATCTTTTGTCCAAGTATAGTTATTGACCATCTCACAATGAGGAAAATATTTTGCCAATTGTTTTTTTATTCCTTCAACATTTTTAGTAATAAACTCAACAGTAGATGTTTCTCTTTCTTTTGTTGGTCTTGGATCTCCAATTAGGCCTGTTGCGCCTCCCACTAAGACAATTGGATGATGTCCAAAACGTGCTAGTCTCTCACAAATCAAAAAACTCGATAAATGCCCTAAATGAAGAGAATCAGCCGTTGGATCTGTTCCAATATAAAAAATCATACCTCCTTCATTTAGTTTTTTTATAAAATCTTCATTATTTGTTTTATCTTTTATTAGTCCACGAAAGACTAAATCTTCATAACATGTCATATATATTCTCCCTATCTTTCTATTTTTATCATATGAAGTGCATTGACTTCCTCATTATTATTTATACAACCTTCTTGATGGTAATAAATGGCATCTAAACCTATTCTTTTAGCGCCTAAGTAATCAAGATTATAATCATCGCCAATCATTATACATTCTTCCATAGGAGACTTCCCAAGGCCATTTCATAAGCTCTTTCATCTGGTTTAGTATATTCTTCACCACCATAAACTTCCGTAAAGTATTGTCGCAAATGTAAATATTCTAAACGCTTTTCTTCCACCTCTTTAAAAAAACTAGATAAAGCAACAACCTCATAATCAGCATAGATTCTTTCAAGAAATTCTCTTTCCTCTATTGTGTTTTTTTGAGGAACAAGGTATTCAATATGAGAAAGATAATCTTGAACAAGTTCAATGGAAAAAGGAACTTTAGAACATCTTTTTAAAAAGTCATAATATAGAAAAAGATCATATTCTGAATGAAATATTTCATATTCTTTCATTCCTCTTAAAAATCCCTTTATAAAACTTTCACGACGCTCTATTCCATTCCTTTCAAAACACTTTATCACACTTTCTTTAACATTAAACTTTGGTATAATTGTCCCATCCAAATCAACAATAACTCTTTTTTTCATTTGTCCTCCAATAAAGAAAGCAATCATAAACATAGGAACGAAATAATCCGTGGTACCATCCTATTTTATGATTGCTCATACACTTTTTTTCTTAACGCGAATAACGATTTAGCTCCATGGTTGTAAATCACTTCATCACTAATTAAGTTGATTATACTGAAGAAAATGTAACTTGTCAATAACTACCGTATCGCCTGATAAGCTTCAGCAGCCGTAATACTCACTTCACTTATATCATAGATATCAACATCCTCTAATTCATTTTCTTTTTCTTCATATTTGGCATTTTTTATAATATCATCAGCGACTTCTAATGCTTGATAGTCATAATTATTACTTGTATTTACGATTTCCATATAAAAGATATGATCATTAGTTGCTTCAGAAAAAACTACAAGACGGTTTTGTAATTTTGTTGTTCCTTCAAAAATAAGATAACTCTTCTCTTTTATTTTCATCTCTTTACTATTATTTACTGTCATTTCATTTTCTTTAAGCGTCTCTGTTATACTAGTTCTAGAACTTGCCAAATTTTCATATAATCCCGCTTCATCACGTATAAAAATTCGATAACTCCCCGCTTCATCATAGATGACAATACCTCCATCTTTCTTATCGTAATTCAAACTTTTAGGAATCGTATACAGATAATTGCCTGCTTTTGTTATGTTGTTTTTGCCATCACTTACAAGAGGTGTTTTTGTCTTTGTACTCTTAGGGGTAGAAGATACACAGACGTTTTGCTTGAAAAGAGTACGCCCCAAAAGAGCACCTACGACTAAAGTAATAATAAGAGCGATTATAAAGATTCTCATAGAAATCTTTTTCCCCTTAGGAAATTTTATTTTAAAATTTGTTTTTCCAATCTTTAACGTCGACTCTTCTGCTACTTCGCCAACCGTTTCTGTAACTTCATCAACAGATAAAGCACTGCCATCACTTGGCATCTGAATATTTTCTATTGGCTTTTCTACTTCAGGAATTTGAATGGAAACTTGTCCCTCTTCTTTTTGTTCAGGTGTATTTTGTTGTTCTGGAGCATAAGTAGAAATATTTTCTTCATTCATCTCTTTTACACCTTGTGTAAGATTCTCTTCAAAAGTTAAAGAAACAGGTGGAATATCTTGTGGAACTTGGTTCTCTAAAGTTTCTATCTTATCAGGATCATTTTGAATTTGCGATTCACCTAATGCTTTGACATCACTGATATCATTTGATGTCTCTTGATGCACTTGATTTTCATTTTCCACAGGTAATGCCTGATTTATAAGAGATGATTCTACTGCTTGTTCATTTACATTCGTTCCTTCATTGCTTTCTATAGGAGAAGAATTTAGAACTGATTTATCCTCTGTATTTGAATTTTGTGGAGTAAACCCCATATTTAAAGCCCCACATGATGGACAAATATTATTCCCAGGTATTAATGGTGTACCACAATTTCCACACTGCATCTTCTCACCCTCTATTCTATTTCTATTATAAAATAAAGGATAAAAATATTCAAGGAGAAGTGTTTTTTTCATCATATAAAAAAATAGAAAAAAGCAAAATTAATCCCATACGCTTTCTTTTTTTAATACTTTTCTTAAATCATCGGCAGCTAAGTAATATTTACAATCTCCACCATATTTATTGAAACAATAGACATTACAACCAAGCTCTTCATCATAATACATGGGTTCATAGTCATCAAAATTTCTGATAAAAGGATAGCGAGTTTCGGCATCTATTAAATATTTTTCACCACAATTATAAGCTTCAATCACATATCCATAACCTTCTAAATAATATGGTTCACTCTCTTCGGAATAAGCTGATTCAACTTCAAGAATAGTTCGACAGTCATAAGCATCTAATTTGTAATCATATCCATCGGCGGATAGAATACAAAAATAAAAGCCATCTTCTGAATGATATGGTCCACCATAGGAAATAAAATTGCCAAAAAGAACGTTGTTGTGATTGTTGGCATCTAAAAGATAACTTACGCCATATTCGTCATCAGCGATGATGACTTCCATACCACACTCAGTATAGACGTTAGAAAAACTCACATATTCATCTTCACTTGGAATATTTTGAAATAAAACACAATCAGGATAATAATCAAAATTTATACTTCCTTCTTGAGTAATGTCTAGTATTGGGTCAGTTTCTATTGTTGTAGGCTCTAAAGTTTCGTTAACTACTACTTTTTCCTCATCTTCTATTTTTTCACCGTCATATTCAGCTACTATAGATTTCTTTGGAGTTTCACTGCCAAAATCTAATAAATTATAGAAAAAAGTAGATATAATGATTCCAGACATTATTAGAGCTGCATAAGGACTAAATTCCATTAACTTAGCTTTTTTTAATTTAATAATAGCCTGATCATAACTACTAGTTAAAATTTTTTCCGTTTGTCTGAATTTTTTTCTTAGATCACGCAATTTTTTTTGTTCGTATGTTAAATCAAGATTATTCAAATCATGTTCTATTATATCTTCTATTTCTTTTATAGAATTGATACTAGATAGTTCAAAGCTTCGTAGTTTTTGTCTTCTTATTTCATAATCATTCGCGTTTATACTTTTATTTTTTAAAGCTTGGCATAAACTGATATATATGCTATTGAATTTTTCTCTTTTCTGTTCGATCTCATGAATCATTCCATTAATGGCAATCTTTATTTGACTCTCTTTTCTTTTATATTCGTTAACGTTTTCTTCAAAACTCATTGTTTCTTCTTTGTCTTCTTTTTTATTATTAGCTCTCTCAGCTTTTAACTTTTTAGTAAATTTTGTATATTTTTCTCTTGTTTTAGTATCACGTAAGGTCTTATATGCTAAAGTTCCACGTTTAAAGAGCTCAGTTTCATTATTATTCACATCTGGGTGATATTTATTAACAAAAGCATGATAAGCTTTTTTTAGTTCACCTTCACTAGCATTCTCACTGATTCCTAGTATTTTGAAGCAATCAAACCATTCGCCTTCCTTTTCCCACCATTCCATTATTTTAACCTCTTATCTGTTAATGCTAAATAATGTTCTTTTATAGGTTCTGACCATGAATTAGATATCATTCCATTGTATATTAATTCTTCTAACATGTTACTTATAACAGCAAAATTTAATTTATTCCCATTTCCTTTTCGAGTAAACACGGCAATATGCTCTTCTTCAAATCCCAATTCATGAGCATTTTGATATACGTCTTCAGGAGTTTGCCAAATATTAGCCTCCCCAAGGAAAAAGAAATGATTGTCACTATTCATTTTACTTCTTAGAGCTTTTCTTACTTTATCTGTTGTTATTTTATTTTCTGTATCATCGCCATCACTTATAGTGACTAATAAATTGATTCCTGTACTACATTTTTCATTTAATGCATAAAAAAGACTTCCATTTAAATTTGTACCACCTATCGGATCTATTTTACTAATATGCGCGATATCAATAGGAGCATCATCTAACAGTGTATATCTGTCGTCATTAAAGGCAATGAAACTTAATAAGATATTATCATCCTTATGTTTATTGATTAATGACTTTAGTCCTTGATATATATCATTTTCCGTTCCACGCATTGACCCGCTGACATCTAAAAGAATAATAAGACTTATAATCTCATTCACATAATTTTTTTTCGCTTTTACAAGAGACCCTTTTTCCTCTTCTTTTAAAAGCAAATCTAATGTGTCATCAATTTCATTTAAAACAGTTAAATTCGTATTTTCATGTGTTGCTGGAAGTTGCTTTTCTGTAGGAAAACTCGATAAAACCCCTTTTTTCATAATCATTAGTTTTTCTTTTAATGACATATATATTTCCCCCTTTTTGAAATTGCCATATACTCTAGCATATTTTTTTGATTTAATCAAGTAAAATAAGGACCTTTAAAAATGCATATAGTAACACAAAAAAAGAGAAAATCTTCTCTTTTCAATTATTTCTAAAGGACATTTATTTTGCCTCTAAAACTTCTTTCATTTTATTTCGAGCCTTTGTAACTGTCGCTTCATTTGGTTCCATCACATATAGATTGGTCTTTGGTGCAACATGAGTAGGAGCCATTTTTCCTGTTCCATCAACAGTACTACTTAAAAAAGTCCATGAAGACATATCTTCAAGTTGCATTTTCACAAGGGAAGTAATCTCTTCTTTTGGAATATCTGTAATATAGAGTTTACTTAAAGAATTAAGAAGTTCATCATAATGAAGTAATAAGTTTTTACTTGTAGATAGTTTTTTAAAGGTTGCTTCTAATACTTGTTGTTGATTCAATATACGATGCCGGTCTCCACTCGCATATGCGTAGCGTTCCCTAGCATAAGCAAGTGCTTTTGCTCCATCCATGTGATTGACTCCCTTATTAACATGCCATCCAGGAATATGATAAGAGTCAAATGAGGTATCACTATGGATATCAATTCCCCCTACTAAATCGACAAGTTCGACAACAGAGGAAAAACCTAATTTAATCGAATAATCGATGTTAATATCAAATAAATCTTCTACAGTTTGTTTACTGCGTTCAAGTCCATAAATTCCCGCATGTGTTAATTTATCTTTTAAACCAGTTTGTCCATGTACCATTACATAGTAATCTCTTGGTATAGAAGTCAATAAAACCGTTCTTGTTTTCTTATTAATGGAAACAACCATGTTAACGTCACTTCTAGACTTATTGGCAATTTTAGTACTTCTCGAATCACTTCCTGAAATATAAATATTAAAATTATCACCCTTTAAAATTGCATTATTCTCGACTTTAGGAATTTCTTCTTCTACTTTTTCTTCTGTATTATTTACTTTAGCTTCAATTTCAAATGTATAAAGAATCTTTATGCGTTCATCTAAGTTTTTATAATCTTCACTTAAAATATCTAATATACTATCTGTTACAATCAAAGAATCATACTGTCCAACTAAAAAGTTAATAAAAGTATCATACAAATCATCATGTGGTAAAAAAGAAATATTATTTACTTGATTTGATATAGTCTTAATTACTTTTTCTGGCTCATTAAAGAAGGTATAATACGCCATACTTTTATTTTCTAGTTCTGCTAATGCACTTTCCTCACTTGCTGATCTAACGATAACATGATAAGTCGTCAATTCAACTTTATAATTAGAAAATCCCTCATCAAAAAATTGATTCGTCATTTTAGCATAATGCCCCCCAATTAAAGAAAAACCAAGTAAAAATCCATAAGACAAAACAGTAAATGTTCTAAGCCATATCTTTTTAAAGAATAAGCTTAAGCCCCCTACTATATTTAAAAGAGCTAAAACAAAACCTAATAACACTAAATATTTCATTGGAACGACATCAAGTTTTATAATATTTCTAAAAAATAGAATTGATAACAATAAGACAATCGCTATTATTCCCCACTTTAACCCTAAGACCACCTTTTTTTTCAATTTAAACACCTCACAAAATTTAAATTCATTATACCATTATTTAAATATTTTTCAACTTTTGCGTGCAAAATCATGCTTTTTCATTTATAATATCATTATTGGTGATGCACATGTTTAATAAAGAAGATGAAAATTACATCTACGAGTTAGTTAGCAAAAATTTTAAAAAATATCGCAAGCAATTGGGAATTTCTAAGTTTGATGTCGCCTCAAGGTGTGGCTTTTCAACTCAATTCATCGGAAATATTGAAAGTCCAAATTATCATCAAACTTTTTCTTTAGCGACGATATATTCTCTTTCAAAAGCACTAGGCATCGATATTAGCCTTCTCTTTGAGGAAGACGAGCAAGAAAGCGACTTTTAAGCTTTCTTTTTTATTTGTTTATTTTAAAATAAACGCCATACTTCGTTCAAAAGCTTTACTCGTTTTGACAATGTGAAGTTCTTCTATTCTTTTGCTTATTAACTGTTCTATATGAATCAGTTCTATTTCTGTTGGGTTAATCTCTTTTATATAAAGTCCTAAATGTTTTGATATACTTACTTTGATAAGAAAAAACTTTTCTAAAAGGGTATTTAAAGAGTTATAAGAGATCGCATGAATTTCCTCATATAGTTGTTTATAAATTTCATAGGTATTTGCAATCTCCTCTTCCGTATATTCTCCTAAATCATAAAAGCTTTTCTCTAAAGGAATGATGTCTCTTTCTTGAGTCATATATTCAAATATAGGTAGTTTATAATCGCCATTAACCATAGAAACACTCCTTATATTTTAATTTTTATTGACTAGACGTAGCCTTACACCAACAATATCATCGTATCATAATTCATTTTGAAATAAAAGAAAAATTTAGGGTCTTTTACAGTTGGTTTATAGTGGGTTATCTGTATATTCTTTTATCTTTGAATACTTTTCAAATAACAGTTTTTCAATGCCCTTTGGACAGTTAGCAGGAGATGGACTTGGCAGTAAAATATCTTCTATTCCTGTATCTTTCTTTAGAAATTTTTGATAAAGCAAATGCGCTTGATTTCCTGTCGTAAAAATCATTTTAATCGAAGAGTTTTTGAGTATTGGCCTTAAGTCATTGGGAACAGGTTCTTTAATAGACGCATCACTTGACTTTTTTATTTCACAACTTTTAAGACAGTCAAATAAAGCAATATGATGCCTCTTTAAAAATGCTTTTCTATCTGCAATATTCTCTGCTATTTCTTCTTGATAAACGCGACTTAAAACTTTCCAAAAGCGATTTCGTGGATGGGCATAATAAAAATTCTTTTCTCGTGAGATAACAGAGGGCATCGTCCCTAAAATGAGAACTTTTGAAGAAGCAGCATAAATTGGTTTTAAACTATGCTCCACTTTCATGCTCTTTCAATTCCCTTTAAATTCTTTAATATTTTGTATTTTGAAGTTTTTACCTTTTCACTTCTATCCATTAACATACCCTGAAATCCATAAGTTTCGCCCACCTCTAAAAGGGTTTCATTATCATCAATAAAAATAGCTTCATTTTCCTTTATATTAAAATCATGGATTGGATATTCAAAAAATGTGCCGTCTTTTTTCACAGTCCCATAAATAGATGAAATATAGATTCTTTTAAAATATTGAATTAAGTTTCCTTCTTTTAAGATTCGCATTCCACAAGGCCAATTATCACTTAAAAGCAACAGTGTATATTCGCTTTCTAGCATGGCTAACTCCTCTTTTATTCCATCATAAAAAGTACACTTTTCACTTGAATAAGTTGTATCTGCTGCAAAATGTTTTAAAAGTGTATCAGGAACAGAATAGTTGATTTTTTGAAATAATTCTTGATAATATTCATAAAACATCTCATATTCTTCATCCTCTGTACGTAAAGGTCTTGAAATGATTTCATTGTAAGAGGAAGCCGCTTCCATCAAGTCTTTTACTCTTTCCTTTTTAACAGTACGTATAATCTCAGGAGTAACAAACCAATTCCCACTCGTTGGTTTAGCTAAAACTCCACCAAAGTCTAATACAACATATTTTTTCATCGTAAACCTCCCATTCACTATCTGTATCTTACCAAAGAAATTTTATCTTTACTATCTTTTTATTTTCATCAACCTATATTATAATAAGGAAATGTTGGGAGTAATAAGATGAATACAGAAGAGTTAATTGCCTATTATAATAAATTTAATGAAGATAAGCGCCTCAATACACGACACGGTCAAGTAGAATATCGCACTTGTATGCACTATATTGAAGAGGCTTTAAAACAGTTTGAAAAACCACGTATTCTAGATATTGGAGCGGGCACTGGGAAATATTCGATTCCTCTTTCAATGCATTATCATGTTGATGCTTTAGAACTTGTCAAACATAATCTAAGGGTGATTGAAAAAAACGGACCTAATGTTCATACTCATTTGGGAAATGCTTTAGATTTAAAGCAATTTGAAAATGATTCTTATGAAGTTATTTTACTCTTTGGCCCGATGTACCACTTGCTTACTGAAGAGGAAAAAGTGCAAGCACTAAAAGAAGCTAAGCGCGTTTTAAAACCTAGTGGTGTTCTTCTTATTAACTACTTTATGAACGACTACTGTGTTATTACACATGGTTTTAAAGAGGGAAAAATAGAAGAAGCAATAAAAAAAGGAATGGTAGATAACCAGTTCCATATTACAGACTGGGATAACTCCCTTTATAGTGTCGTTCGCTTAGAAGATATCGACGTTTTAAATCAAAAGGTTGGTTTAAAACGATTAAAGATTATAACACCTGATGGCCCAGCCAATTATTTACGCAGTACACTAAATAAAATGGACGATGAAACTTTTGAACGGTTTATGGAATATCATTTTATCATTTGCGAACGTTCTGACATGCTAGGTGCCAGTGCTCATATATTAGATATCGTTACAAAATAAGAGGGAATCAGATCTTTATGGTATGCAAAATCTTTTTTTGAGATGAGTTCCTTTTATTATAAATTCGATACTACCCATCTCTTGAGTGTTCAGATAAGGAACACTCGCTTTTTTTAAAATGTCTAAAGTCTCTTGATGTGGATGTTTAAAACGATTGTTTCGTCCACTAGAAATAATAGCAAGCTTTGGCTCTATGCTTTTTAATAATACTTCTCCTGTCGATGTTTTACTTCCATGATGTCCTAATTTAAGGACATCTATTTTTAAGTTCACTTTTTGAATAAGATCCTCTTCTACTTTACAAGAAGCATCCCCCATAAAAAGAAATTGATAGGCATCACTTCTTAAATGGATAAGAAGACTATTGTCATTTTCATTGTCATATAGAATACCCGTATCTAAAAAAGTTAAAGGTATTTTCCCACGATAAGAGGTCACGATTTTGGCTTTTTTAGCAATTCGCTTTTCGGCGGCATTCCACTCTCCCTTATTGAGGATAACATTCTTTACTTGGAAATGTTTTAAAAGATACTCTGCCTCTCCCAAATGATCTTGATCCCCGTGTGTTAATATCAAATAATCAAGATGCGTAATTCCCTTACTTTTTAGATAAGTAAGAATACTCTTCCCCATCGCATATTGTTTTTTCTTTTTCCAGGATTCCTCTTTAAAACTTACTTTTCCTCCTGTATCAATCATAACGGTCTCTCCTTTGTAATTGATAATTGCACAGTCCCCTTGCCCTACATCAAGAAATGTTATTAGATAAGAACAATTTAGCATAGGGATAACTTTAAGAACACTTATAAACATTATCAGAAAGAGGATATACTTTTTTTGATAAGACTTTAAAAAAAAGAACAAGTTAGTGTAATAAAAAATGATACTTATCCAAGAGAACTTGGGAATAATAAGTGAACAAATAGGTAAACACTTCGCAAGTTTTTCAATAAATTGTAGCAACAGATATAAAAGCGGATCTAAAGGTCTTACAATGAATACAAGAAGATTAAGAGGATACACAATAAAACTAATGAGAGGAACAAAAAGCAAATTATAAAAAATAGATAACACATTAATTTCAAAGTTTTGAGTGACTGTAATCGGCAAACTAAAAAGAAAGGCGAGAAGAGAAACTTTTAATAAGACCACGACATAATTTCCTTTAAGTAAAGAAGAATAACAGACGAGAGAAAAAGAAACTAAAGAAGAATAACGAAAACCAATATCATATAAAAATGCAGGCTTTATAAAAAGCAAAAAAGAAATAGTTAAAAGATAGCAAGAAATGGTTTTTAAATTCCATGACCATTTTTTATTTAGATAAAGAAAAATAAAGAAAGTTACACTCCTCAATACACTGGCAGTATAATTGGTTAAGAAAACATAAAATAACAGAAAAATAATCACGATAAAATAACGCATCCCTTCTCGCAATTTCTTTAACAATTTAAAAAGTAATGCGATAAGTAAAGAAATATGCATTCCAGAAATAGCAAAGATATGTGATATTCCTAAATTTTGATATTGTTCATATGTTTCCTCTTCTAAAAAGTTTTTGTTTCCTAGAATAAACATTTGCAAATAGGAGACACTTTTAAATTGTTTTAAATAATTTATCAAAGCGTTCTTTATCATATAAAAAATAGAAATCTTTGTATCCATTATTTCTATTTTTTCTACGCTAACAAGATAATGAATACCTTGATATTTTAGATAATCATGGTAATCAAATGTATTTGGAATCGTATTGTGAAGTGGCCGACTCAGTTTTCCCGTCACTTGAACTTTTTGACCTAAGGCAAAAGAATCATAGTAACGAACCTTTTCCTCTTTATCTAGATAATACGTACAGATAAGTTTCTCTTTTCCCTTTAAAAGAAAAGTAAATTTATCTCCATCTAATTTTGTAGAAAGAACGGTTCCCGTAAATAAAACTTCATTTTCATGGTAAAGAGAAGAATACCCACGATTCAAGAAACAATAAGAAAAGAAAATGGCTATGAGTAATAAAAGAACATAGATCCAATTATACTGTAATATAGTCTTTAATCTTAGCAAATAAAGCATCTCCTATTCCACTCACATTTTTTATCTCTTCAATTGTTGTAAATTTCTGTTCACTACGATAGGCAATAATTGCCTCAGCTTTAGATTCCCCTATTCCAGAAACCGTCATAAGTTCTTCTTTACTCGCTGTATTGAGATTTACTTTTTTCGCTTTCTTGCTCGTCTCATTATCACTTGCATTGCCATTTCCTCCAGTCGTATCTTGGATGCATTGATTCACTTCAATCGTTTCACAGACACAAGGAACGTCGTTTAAAACGGGTGTTGTCGTCTTTTTGATTTGATTTTTTGTAAAAACATAAATGACCATTTCGTTGGTTACTTGTTTAGATAAATTAATATTTGAAGTGACAGCATTTTTCGTAAGTCCACCTGCTTCTTTGATGACATCATTTACGATACTTCCCGATTTCATGGCATAAACTCCTGGCTTTTTTACGGCACCCTTTATATCGACATAAAAAGTATCGTGAATCTGTTCTGTACTCTTTTTCTCTTGATCAAAAGAAACGGCGACATTTTCTTCCTCTAAGGTTGATTCCTGTCTTTCATAAAAAAACAAAAGAAGCATTCCTATAAGAAAAAAGAGGATTCCACCCGCGATTCGAAAAGCCTTACTCTCAAGTAATTCTCTTATTTTCAAATTTTTCACCTCCTATAAGTTATATACACAAAAAAAAGCCAAATTACTCATCTTTGGCTTCATCTTTTTCATTTTTTTTATCAAAAGGACGCAAAACGACAATCGACATATTTTTACTATTGATCTTTTTTGCTACTTCCTTACATTTATCAAATTGCAAATTTTTATAAATATCATAGATTTTATTTTGAAATTCTCCAAAATATAAGATATCCATTTGAATGCTTTCATTCATTACTTCAATATTATCAAATGAAAGAATGAAATTACTTATCGCAACCTTTTTCTTGCGACTAAATTCCTCTTTTGTAATCGTGACCTTTTTTAACTTCTCTTTCATAATGGAAATATATCGTTCTGGATAAGGTGTTTCTGCTGCTAACTCTAATATATAATAATCTTTTGTCATAAATTTAGAAAAATCAATGCCCTCTGTCATTATATTGCCACTGATTAATTGATCTCTTACTTCACTAGAAATGCCAAAATTCGTATTCATAATAAAGCTTATATAGAGATTGGTTTCTACTTCTGAAAGTCCTAATGCTTTAAAATACGCTTTAGGAATCTTTAAGCCAATGTTCACTTTAGGAATCTCAACAGTCGTTTCAATACTTTCAAATTCTTTTACTACCTTGATTGGTTCCTTTGATTCTTTTTTCTTAATCTTAAATGGTGATGTAAACTTTTTCTTTGCCTGATTTTCTGTAATAATAGCAAGTGCCTCTTCAGCATTAAAATTACCCGTAATAATGACAAACATATTAGATGGATGATAAAAAGTTTTGTAAGCATTTTCAATATCTTTCAACGTTGTCTTCTTCACATCTTCTACTTCTCCTGCGATTAAAAATCGATGATTATCTTTTTCAAATAAATTTCGATATAAAGCAAAAGGAAGCTGCATGGCTGGACTATCCTCATACATTCTCACTTCTTCTGTAATAATGCCTTTTTCTGCTTCTACCATTTTGGCATTGTAAAAAGGAGTTTGTACGAAATCAAGCAAGTATTCTAAATTTTCTTTAAAGTGATTATAACCAAAAACTTCATAACAAGTTACATCAAAATTCGTATAAGCATTGGACATCGCGCCCATATCAGCATAATGCGTAGAAGCATCCTCATTTTCCATATAAAAAGTAAGATGTTCTAAAAAATGGGCAACACCATTTGGTATTTTAACATAGCTACTAGCGCTTTCTTTTTTAAATTGGGTATGCAAAGAGCCAAATTTTGTATTAAAAGTTAAGTAGTAGTTTTTAACATGTTCATTTGGTAGAAGATAAACATCCAGCCCATTATCTAAAGTCTCTTTTATAAGTTCTTCTTCGATTCCTGCTATTTTAATTCTCATGCTTCTCCCCTCCTTTTAGAACATAAATCGTATTTAATTTTACTTTTTTGGCAATTTTCATAACTTCTTCTTTTGTCACCTTTTTAAATTTTTCGATGCGAACATCCATGGGTTCAATACTTCCTAAATATTCAAAAAAGTATTGATCTATAATCTTTTCAGGACGATCAAGAGAAATATTAATAGCAGAAATGACTGCCAAAATAGCCCGATTTACTTCATCGTCAGTTACAGAATTTTCCATTTCGTGCAAAGTCTCTTTAATCAATTTTTTAGCAAGATTCATATTTTTATAGTCAATTCCCGTCTGAATGATTTCTAAATTATCATACTTTTGAAATAGACTTAAAACATTATAACAGAGTGAATGTTCATCTCTTAAATGGCCATACAATTTTGTCTCTAAAGATCCTCCACCTAAAATAAGATTGTAAATAATAAAAGGATACCTTTTTTCTTCTTCTGTAAGATTCAATGTATTTAGTATATACACCAACTGTGATTGAGAAAAGTCTGATTTTTCTTCGATTTCTTGTGCCTTTTTTCGTGGTGCATTTAAAACATTCATTTCAATTTCATGTGTCTTTATGGTATTAAAAGCAGCATATTTGACAATTTCGGAAATCATCTTATCAACGTCAATATCTCCAATAACAAAAATATCAATATAATCATGCTTTAAAATATTCGTATATTCTTCAAATAAATTAGCAGGAGTTATGCTTAGAATGTCACTTTCTTTTCCTGTAAGAGGAATACTAGATATACTTTTGGGCACAGCTTTTTCTAACGCCTTTTGAATCGATAATTTCTTGGGGTTTTCTTTCGTATTTTTTATATCTGAAATGACTTGACATTTTACACTCTCCAAAGGAATACTTGCAAATTCATTATTCGTTACATCAGGAGAAAAAATCAAATCAAAAGGAAGTTTGATCACTTCGCTTAAATACTCTTCTTCTGCATATTTTGGATTTAAAAAGTCTAAAGTAATTGAAGAGACAACCTCGCCTCCAATTTTTGTCGTTCTAGCATAACAAGAAGCATTATATAAATCCTCTAATTTTAATGCGATATCTCTCTTTGTTTTATACTCTTTACTTGATGCCATTAAGGTATCAAAGAGAACCACTCGTTTATGTACATTTTTCTCATCTAGATTATTGCGAAAAAGAATTTCCATCTGAATATTTTTAAAGCGATCTGTTTTAATTGTATGAATATTGAATGATCCATTTTTATGTAATTTATATACCATATTGACACCTCTCACTCTTAGTATACGTAAAATTTAATTTTTTATAAGACAATTATACCACACTTTGTGGTAATATGAATATAGGTGATGAAAATGGAACCCGTACATATTAAAACGGATAAAGAAAATATTGCTCCTTTGGTTTTGCTACCAGGAGATCCTTTAAGGGCAAAATATATTGCTGAACATTTTCTAGATGATGCAATTCTTGTGAATACAGTTCGGAATATGTATGCCTATACTGGATATTATAAGGGAGAAAAAATTACAGTTATGGGTCATGGTATGGGAATACCCTCAATTGGTATCTATGCTTATGAACTCTATAAGTTCTATCATGTAGAAAAAATTATACGCATTGGTTCTGCTGGTTCAATGCATCCAAATGCGAAGATACTTGATGTTATTTTATCAACTGGAGCTTATTCAAATTCTTCGTTTGATGTTACATTAACAAAAAAAGAAGAAAAATACATTTCCTCAAGTATACAGCTTAACCAAATCATTCAAGATACGGCAAATCATTTACAAATTCCTCTTAAAACAGGTCCAACTTATACAAGTGATGTGTTTGATGTCTATGTTGATATCTCTCCACTTATCAACAAATGTCCTATTAAAGATGAACTTTTATGTGTTGAAATGGAAGGCTTTGGTCTTATGCATATTGCAAAATATTGCCAAAAAGAAGCTGCAATGCTTGCAACAATTGTCGATTCAAAATATGAGCCAGAACACATCGTAAGTCCAAAGGATCGAGAAACCTCACTTAACACGATGATTACTCTTGCTCTAGAGTCCATTATAAAATGCAAGTAGATGCTTCACTATAAATCATTTGAGTCTAAAAGACTCTTTTTTTAATTGTCTAAGTGAAGTAAAATGCTGTTCTTTTCTCTTAATTCTCGAATATCAAAGCCTTCATTAGATATAAGAATGATTTGCTTGTGTTCTAAAATACAAGCATCTATCAACTGACATAATGCCTCTTTTATCTCCCCGTCTTTCATTTCGCACAAACCGCCTAGTATAAACACCTGAGTATTCTCAAGATATTCGCTTACTAAGTTTTTAAACTGTTTTTTCACATCTTTTATGAAATCATAATACGTCTTTACTTTCACTTGTTCTTTATCTATTTGTGCTAAATAAGTTTTTATAAAATTTTGTACTTCTATTTCATTATTACCAAATAGATAGAAGGGATTGCATGTTCCATTATAGGTGACCAATAAGTCGGCAAGGTTACTATACATCATCATTCCTCCTTTACCTAAATGAATAACATTTACACCTCTAGTATAAAATAGACGGCTCAACTTTTCTATACCTTTTTCCACTTTTTTAAAAAAAACTTGAATTATTGTCAATAGTCTTTTGGGCGCCTATGGTTCCCATATGATTATTTCCCGTTGAAGTATAGGTTTTTATGTTCTATAAGTTCAAATTATAAAGTCAAAAAGAATTGACGTTTTACATGTCAACTCTTAGTCAATACCTGATGCTAGAATGAGCTCCCTCATAATCTTCGATCCTTCTAAATCAAGTTTTATCTCTTTTTCATTTTCTCTTATATGAACATAGTCTCCATCGATTTCTATTTGATAAGACTTATCCTCTTCATAAGAAATTGTATACGTTGGAGTCGCACTGCAAGACTCTTCTATCATTTGATTTTCTTCTAAAATACGCTTAAATTGATAATATCCATCACTCTTTTTAAGAAATCTCTTTCTTCCTTCAGCATCTACAATGGTAAGAGAGTAATCATTTGTACGATCGCCATTTCCCTTTAAAGAAATCGTCTTTTCATTATAGACTGACACAAGATTAATCTTTGCTTTTACCATATCTTTGATACGGGCAAGAATTTCCCTAACTTCTCTTTTGCTTTGACCTAGATAAGTTGCCTTCGTCGCATCAACTCCATAAGCTTCAATCCCTAAAGACTTGGCGATATATAAAGCACGATATAGATGGTACTTTTGTGTGATAATAACAATTTTCTTTGCCCCAAAAATCTCTTTAGCCCGTAATAAACTATCGAAAGTTGAGACTCCTGCATGATCCAGAAAGACATCATTTGTCGGCACGTCTTTTAAAAAGGCGTAATATTTCATGGCGTTTACTTCATCATGGTTTTTCCGAGTATGATCTCCCGACATCAAAATTTTGTTGTTTTTATATTTTTGATAGACTTCTATTCCCATATCTAATCTTTCTTGAAGCATTTTGCTTGGTTTACCATCTTGTAAGCCAGCACCAAGAATCAATATACAATCAAAACCCTCCTCTTTTTTTATATCCTCTATCGATAAAATACGTCCTCTTGTCTCATTAATGACAAGAAGATTCAATGTTAAAACAAAATGTAATCCAACGATTAAAAAAATAAAAAGCCTTTTTAAAATTTTCTTCATACAATTCTCCCTCATTTTTATCATCTTCATTATAACATGTCTAATGACTTAAGGAAATATGAAATTTAAAAACCTCGCTACTATATAACGAGGTTTCCAAATATTTCTTATTTTTTCTTTGTTTCCTGCTTTACTGCATCTTTTTTATCTTTATTTTTACGCATTTCGTTTGCACGCATTACATAAATGTATCCAACTTTATCTGCTAAGATATAGAACACAGCTTCTTCTCCAGGTCTTTCTTCATGATAAAGAACTGGTTTTTCTAAACTATCACGAATATCAATTAAATCTTCAAAAGTCTTAATAATCTCAATTCGTAGACTTTGTGTCTTCATCATATCTTCTACACGTTCTGTAATAACGGTTTCACTGATATAACGTTCATAATCTTTTAATATTTTCGCTAATTTTTTATTATAAAGAGTTTGGTTATCACGATTGACGATAACATAAGCAATTACACCAACAATTGCACATATATCAAGTACAGCTAACAATACAGCGAATCCGAATAAGATTGGATTACTAATGATTGTCGAGCTATATTGTAAGACTTCGTCCACATTATTTGATAAATTGTAGTCCATTGAAATATCAACACCACGAGTTGTAAGTGGGATATTTAAACTAATAACAGCTTTATCACTGATATTTTTATCAAATTCAGCATGTTTACCTAAAACATCGACATATAAACTAACAACTAATTTTGCATCTGCTGATATATTTAACTGATCAACAAAGTCGCTTGCTAACTTATTATATTTTCCATAGTCAATCTTAACATTTTCATTAACAGAGAATGTATCCTTGTTCATATCACTGAAGCTTTTTTTATCTAAAAGTGTCTCTTCTTTTTTGAAGATATTCTTACCATCAGAATTATTGACAAGAACAGAAGCTCTTACATAATAAGTATACTCAAGTCCAATATTTTCATCACTTTTGAAAATGTAGTCAAAATCTGCATCTATATAATCAATCAATGAAGATACATAGATTTTATCTTTAGGCAAATACTTCATATCATAAAAGTCATTTTCTTTTAGATAAACATTATAGTCAAGATTTGAAACATCACTATAGTGTAACTTATATTCTCTTTTAAATGTTAATGATAAACATACTATCAAGAGAATGAGAAGCATTCCAATAATTCCACATACAACAACGATAGGAATTGCTTTTTCTCTGTCTTTTCCTTTCAACAATGGTAACTCAATTTTTTCTTTTTCCATTCTACTCACCACACTCTTCTAAAACCATTCATTTAGTAATACGGACGGCCAAGCAATCCATAGAACTCTTGTTTTTACTTTGCCAATGACCTCTTGTTGTGTAACTACCCAGTTGTCAACATTATCATTATAATCACCCTTTGTCTGATAGACATACTCGCCTTCATTAAGCGTATAGACTTTTACAACACGATGGACAATCATCATATTGTTCTTGGCAAAAACAATTATGTCCCCTTCTTTTAACTCCATTTTATCCATATCATATTTTTGATAAACAATGGCATCTCCCTTATTAATAGTTCCTGTCATCGATTCAGAACCAATGGCAATCATTGCATAATTGAATTCTCTTGACACTAGAATAACCAAAATTCCAAATATGATACTTAGTATAACCGTTGATACCCTATCAGCTGTCTTATTCTTACTTGCAGGCTCCAATTTTTTTCGTTCCGTCAACTCTTTTATCAACACATATACAAAATATGGGAAGACAAGGAGTAAAACCGCTTCTATAAACACATTAATATCAGGTGTTAATGGCATGAAATAAATATATAAATCCATGATAAGTCGATAACATAAGCATGGAACATAGCCATATTTTTTACTGATATAATTTAATAAAATGTTCTTTGCGATACTTTGAATAAAGACGAGACCAAAAAATTCATATAACTGATTGAAATTTGAGAAATCATATGTTTTTGTAGCGATAGCTAAGTCAATCATAACAAAGTTAGCCAACATAATAATTGTCAATAACCAATATCTTTTTTTCTGCCTCGTATCTACTAACGATAATACGTAACGTATTATTTCCGTTATGATAACGACTAAGAACGTTGTTGCCCACATTGTCGTGGAGATATATTTTTTGTAAATCACACTATAGGATACATCATATCCATAGATAAGACCCATTAAATACAAAAATCCCAACATAACAGAGCATAAACCGACAACAATAAAGATAATATCCGAATTTCTACCAATAATGGGTTTTCGATATCTTATAATCGTCAGTAAAAGTATTAAAAATACCACTAACATCATGAGTGTTCCTACGGAGTCTAGTGTTTTTAATACAAAAACGTTAAAGAAGAGCAAGCAAAACAATACGACTTCCAAAATCAATTGGATAATATATTTAATCACTTTAGCTCACCACTCTTTAACTATTTTCTATTAAAAACTTCCTTTTATTCACCTGCTGCATTAGAAGTAGTAGTAGTAGTTGCACCGTCTTCAACAGCATTAACGTCTAATTGACATTTGATTGTATATGTTTTGAAATCTGCTTCTTCAGTACCAGCAAATGATTTAATCATTTCAACTTTAAGTGTATCTTCTCCAGTTGTAGCATTACGATTAATGATTTTTGTTTCTTCTGAAGCCATTAAACTATTTGCAGCTGTAACTCTTACATGTCCTTCAGTTGAAGTAACAACAGCAGCAGCACCAGTCATGTCTGCAGGAGCAGCATCACCGTCAACGATTTTACATACCATGTCAGTTAATTGAGCTTTGTATTGACTATTATTTTGAATAGTATATTGAATTGTTGCAGTATCACCAATTGATTTTAATGATGGTGTTGTAAATGTAATTGATTTCCCATCATCAACAATTTGAGGTTGTGTAATTTCTGTTACAGAAGCATCTGAGAATGTCATTGCAGCTGATGCAAAGATTACATTATCTCTAAAATCTTGATCGTTGGGTTTAATAATTGCTGTACCATTAATGTACAATGTAGTGGTTACTGCAGCAAACCCAACTGCCAATAATAGCACGGCTACAATAATACCAGTTTTAACAGACTTTTTCTTTTTCATTTCATTTCCTCCTTTAGTCTAATTAAATGATACTATGCAATTCGACAATTTTCAACAAGTTTTTTAAAAAATGTAAAGTAATCATCAAATATTTTACATTTTAGTTTGGTCCAAATCATGAAAAACATACCCAAAAGAAAAAAGCGTTTTTTAACGCTCTTCTGGTTTCATTGTTGGGAATAATAAAACATCTCGTATAGAAGTGGCCTCTGTAAAGAGCATTATCATACGATCTACACCATAACCTATTCCTCCAGCTGGTGGCATTCCATATTCTAAAGCTTCAACAAAATCATAATCAATGTCATTTGCCTCTTCGTTTCCAAGTTCTTTTTCTTTCATTTGCTCTTCAAATCTTTCTAATTGATCAATTGGATCATTTAATTCGGTATAGGCATTAGCACATTCATGACCTGATATAAAGAGTTCAAAGCGATCAACAAAACGCGGATCTTCAGGGTTTCTCTTAGTAAGTGGAGAAATCTCTACAGGATGCCCATAGAGGAATGTTGGTTGAATCAAAGTCTCTTCGACATATCGTTCAAAGAATAAATTGATAATATGCCCTACAGTATGTTCATGGTCTTCAACTTCGATGTGATGTTCATTTGCCAAATGGAGGGCTTCTTCTACTGTCATTTCTTGTTTAAAGTCAATTCCTGTTTTTTCCTTTATTGCATCCACCATAGAAATACGTTTCCAATTTCCTGCTAGATCAACTTCATGTCCAAGATAGGTAAATGTCGTCTTCCCACATACTTTATTTGCTATTTCTTGATACATCTTTTCTGTTAAATCCATCATTCCCTCTAAATTAGAGTACGCTTGATAAACTTCCATCATCGTAAACTCAGGATTATGCTGAGAATCCATTCCTTCATTTCTAAATGTTCTTCCAATTTCATAAACAGATTCCATTCCACCAACAAGAAGTCTCTTTAAATTAAGTTCAAGAGCAATACGCAAATACATATCTAAGTCCTGCGTATTGTGATGTGTAATAAAAGGTCTTGCACTAGCTCCTGTTAAAAGGGTTGTAAGAATTGGCGTTTCTACTTCTACAAATCCCCTACTATCCAAGAAATTTTGAATAGTACGAATAATTTTAGGTCTCATCATCGCCACTTTCATTGATTCATCATTCATAATTAAATCTACATAACGTCTTCTATAGCGTTCTTCAATATCTGTAAGTCCATGGAATTTTTCAGGAAGTGGTCTTAACGCCTTTGTAAGATGTGTATACTCTAAGCATTTAATTGTAATCTCCCCTGTCTGTGTTTTCATTATTTTTCCATAAATTCCAACAATATCTCCAATATCAGCCGATTTAAAAAGAGTATAAGCGTCTTCTCCTATATCATTAATGGAAATATAGATTTGAATCTTTCCTGTCTTATCTTTGATTGTAAAGAAGGAGGCTTTTCCCATTTTACGAATAAACATTATTCTTCCTGCTACTTTAGCAAAATGTTCTTCATATTCTAAAGTTTCGTGAGAAAACTCTTGATATTTTTCCTTAATATCATTTGCAAAATCGGTTCTTTCATAGGCTTGTCCAAAGGGGTCGAGTCCCAACTCTTTAATACGGTTCATTTTTTCTCTTCTTACTAATTCTTGATCCGTTAACTTTCTTTCCATATTCATTCCTCTTTTCTTCTATTTGCCATTAAAAAATCCTACTTAAAAGGTAGGATTAAACAAATACTCTCTTTATTTAAATTTGGGCGTAGTTTGAGTAATCCATCAATACAAAAAGAACCTGTTTTATTCTCTTTATTGTTTTCATAGATACTCCCTCCCTTAATTTTCTTTACTATATCGTAATTGCATTTGTTTGTCAATTGTTTTATGCATATCGAAGGAGACGAGCACCAATACGAAACCACGTAGTCGATGAAAGTTCATTAAAACTCCAACACCATAAACCTGCAGAAGTTCCAATAATATATGCTCCACCAACAACAGCAATGTGATTTCCTATTGCTTGATAATAATAATCAGTTATATGCATCTTATCTTCTCCACCAACTGAGGTCGGAAAAGAAATTAAGAAATTTTCATAATCATATCCTAAGTGTGTTATAAAATCATCAGTTTTTGCATTCAGATAGCCAATACGAAAATAATCTCCATCAAATTTATCTACTTCATAGGTTTCTGAATTGTAGTTGACATAAGCTTGATTATCTTTAAAATTCATTCCATCAACAAACTGCCATATATTTCCAAAGAGATCTTCAATTCCTCGATAAATCATCGAATGTTTTCCATCATTAACTAAAGTGCCTGATTTCATTCCTAGTGTATTGCATCCTCCACTTATTATAATTCCAGAGCTATTTGTATTTCCTACTCCTAATATTTCTTGACTATTGTAATCCGCATATTCAACTAAATAAAGCATTTGAATAAGAAAGTATCGCCAATCTAATTGACCAAAGTCTTCTCCTAGATTTCTTGCATAGTTTCTAAAATCAGTAATCGTTGTATTAACTAACGGTTGATGTCCACTTCGACTATACACTTTTGTACTATTTCCTGACATGGTGTATCTTCCTATACTAAAGGTTTCACTTTTTAAAAATCCTTCTTGAGGATATTTGGAGATATATTGATATTCTACACCATCTTTTTGTTCCCTTTTATAGTAGAATTCTGGGATTCTCGTTAGTACTTGGCCATTACTTCCATCAAATGCAAAATTGTCATCGCCATACTTGGCTGTCTCTGTTTTGGTTTCATCATCATAGTTATACGTGATAATGTCACTCCATGGATAAATATTGTCAAAATCATTTTGGACTTCACTTCCATCATGAGTTGCATGAGCTACTAAACCTACTGAGTCTTCTATTCTTTCCCATTTCGTTGTTTTAGCATCAAGTTCTCTTTTTACTCCATAGATTTTCTTCTCTCTTTGGATATCTTCACCACCTAGTTCTGTTCTTTCTAAAGCATTCACTTCTATCGTAATTTCTATTGGAAAGGTAATCTCTTCTGTCACTCCTTTGATGACTTTTAAAGTAAGTACTCCTTCTCTTGTTGTTCTTGCCAAAAGATTGCTTGTATCAAAATCATTGGTGACTCTTATATATTCATTCCCTGCAGGTACATTTAAACTCACACGGGCATCATAATTCTTTGATGCATTCGTTACTTCATATTTTAGTTCATAGTTTTCTCCTACTTCTTTTAATTCTGCTATAAAGTCTATATGGATTTTATCTTTAATTAAAGCTTTGTTTTCTAATCCATTTTCTATTGCCTTAGAAAAGTACACATCAAAGTCATTTGTATGGCTTGCTACATTTGTTGTTCCATTTAAGTAAAAGGTTGTACTGACAGCAGCAAATCCAATGGTCATAAGTACAATAGCTAGTACTAATAAAAAACGCTTTCTTTTCATAGATAATCCTCCAATAGACATAGTGTCCTACTGTAATTTTACCACTTTTTTTTTTTTTTTTTTTGACGTATGTTCGTGTATTTTCTTCTCACTTTAGTGAATTTGTACACCTTGTTTACAACATACAGATCTTTAATATTCATATAAAAACAGCCTATTTTTTTAAAGTTGTTCTAATTTACGAGTAATTCACGATTTTTTTTTTGTATATAGTAAGTAGGAGCACATGTTTTTGTAGTTGCCATTTTCTCAGAGGGTTTTGGAAATTTATTTTCTTAACTTAGAGAACATAGAGGTGATGATTATGAAGAAGGATTTTCTAATCTTTATTCTTATCATTATTATCTTAAAACTGTTAGAAATAATGGCATAAGAAAACTGCCGTAGGGCAGCTTATACTAATAGGCACCCACGAAATGTGTGTTCCTACATTTATTCTATGATATTTTATATATTTTTACAAGTAAATCTTTTACTTAAATTCCATTTCATACAAATATTCATCTCCAATGACACCATCAATATCTTCTCGATAATCTTTGATAATATCAATGCATTCAAAATTCGCTTTTTCAAGCATACGAACTGCACCTATATTTCGTCCATCGCAAGTAGCATATAGACTTTCAATTTTTGTCTTCTTTAACTCCTTCACAATGCCTTTTAATACTTCTGTGCCATAGCCTTTTTTCCAATAGTCTTTAATCAACCAAATATTGACAGACTTGCTGCGACTATCTTCTTGATAAATTGAAATATTTCCAATAATCTTATTGCTTTCCTTTTCTTGAATAACGGCACGTGTATGATATTCATCTTTATAAGTTCTTAGAATATAATCTGTGAATCCTTCAATATCCCAATCTACACGAAAACCAGGCATATACTTTCCAACTTCACGATCTGTTCCCCATGTCTCATACATTATAGAGATATATTCTGGAATAAATTTTTTTATTACAAGATGTTTTGTTTCAAATTCCATAGACTAACCTCCATATCCTAGTGTCACCATTATATCATGCTTTTAGATAAAGTTACTCAAATTTTTTCCTGTGAGTGTAAATCAAATTTTAATATGACTTTTAACATCATCCTTAAAATGATCAATGGTAAGATTAATTAAATCATTTATGGCCTTTTTGCTTTTTTTGTCCAATTTTGTACTCTCTTTTACAATTCTTATCACACTAGGAATCTTAGAAGCTTTAATATCAAGAAGCGATTTGATTTTAGCACGATTAAAAATAGAAAAGATTTGCATCACTAATTCCTTTTTTTCCTCATCCGAATAAGAACTTATCCACTGTGTTATAATTTTATCCACATTCTTGCTAAATTTACTTAATTTAGCGTCAATAAAATGATTATCCAAGACTTCCCATGTCAAAACATTATGCGCCATAATTCCTGTTTTTGTAGAAGAAATAACTCGAGGATTTTCTGGTTGATTTAGCAAAAGACCTACAACAGAATAATTAGGAACAACTAATTCATATAGATGTTTTACTCTTTTAAATTGTCTTGAATTGATTTGTTTTTCCCTTAAACCAGGTCCATCATTGCTTATAATTTGGATGATTTTTTTGCGAATAAAAGGATTGGCATACATGCCTGCTACTAAAGCAAGATTTCCTCCTTTAGAGTGGCCTCCTAAGATATAGTTTCTTTTTGAAGTCCAAGAAATTTTTGAATTAATATAAGAAATCGCTTCTTTTTGCGCAATAACGGGAAATTCATAGGAAAGTGCCATATCTTCTTTCCACCCACTAATTAAATCATCTGTTCCTTCAAATGCAATATACGTTGATTTCTCGTCTAAGTCGATAAAGAGTGCAGAAAATTGATAATCTCCACTACTCTTATAATCATAATTTGATAGTACTAAATCTTTAAAACGCCTTTCTTCTGCCACATATTTCAAAATTTTAGAGGCAATTTGAACGCATAGAACATTCTTTAAAACATCCTTTTTATTGTTTTTCTTAAAATAACTTTTTGCAGCTTCCTCTAGACGAATCGTTTTATTCTTCTCTATAATACTGTCAAAGTTAATATATGCGATGGTGGAAAGAATGACATTATCAATTTCATTAAAGGCAAGCTCACCAAAGGTTAAATTCCCATATTTATTAATATAATGTGTTATATTTCCCATCTACTATCACCTTATTTAAGTATAATAAACTTTTTCAAAAAAAGAAATCATAATCTTTGGGTTTTACATTATTTTATCAATTGTTCTAATTCGCGTTTATTTTTCTTGCGCTCAGGTAAGATATCACTTTTCTTTTGCACCTCATCATATAGGGCTTTTAGACGTCTAATATCTTTATTCACTTGGTCAACACTTAAATTTAGTTCTCTTGCCTGTTTGGCAATGGTATATCCTTTTGCTCTTGTTTTAATAATATAGGTGTCACGATCATTTAGATTTCCTTCACGAATAAATGTTTCAACAACTTCTTTTGTCAAAAATACATGTTTAGTCACCTTTTTATCCTCCTTTTTACTCACGCAATTCGCATTATAACAAGTCAGTTCTCCTCTTTCAGCTTTTTATACCTTTTTTTTATTATAAGGAACCCTCTCGTCCCCGTTTTTTAAGACATGCTCAAAAAAAGATGAACTTATACTATAATAAATACAAAGTGCCGTCGTCCATTGGACTATATATTTTTAAAGAAGAATATACCAAAATAGAGATATAGTTTTTTTGCAGATTTTAAAAATTTGCTAGATTGAGGTGTATATGGTTGATTATGAAATGGAAGAGAGAACAGTCATTCATACTGATGAATACTACTATCAAGTAATTCGCAAGAACATTCGTAAAATTCGTACCAATAAGCAACTCACTCAACAGACATTAGCGGATATGATCAGCGTAACAAGGCAATATATTTGTGACATTGAAAATGAAAAGCGAGGAAAACATGTTACGATAGCGATTCTTGGAAGAATTGCAGATGCTCTTCATGTTGATATTCGAGATTTTTTTGAAGAAGACCATTAGTCTTCTTTTCTTATGCTTAAAGTCTTTTTCCGGTACAAGTCGGGCTTTTGGTTCCATCGTTACAAATGACACGTCCTGTAAAGGGATTATATAAAAGAATTCCTCCATGCCAAGAACAACAGCCTCTAGGCAAAGATGTACTCTCAGTAAATAGCATTAAAATAAAAAGGATAATCTTTACATTTTTTCTTTGTTCCATGTCACTACACACTCCTTTTTAAATGACATTAAAGAAATGAAAAAGAGGCATTTGCCTCTTAGTATGCATATATTGAACTAACAATAATTGCAAGTAGAATAAATAATACTAAAATGATAAAGAATGTATTTCCATAATTTCCGTTACATCCAGTATTATTTGAGGAATGAGAATTACAACACATACTTTTCACCTCCAAACTAAATAAAAGCCCCTACGATGATGATTAATAGAATGAATAGCACTAATATGAATGCAGCTCCAGAAATGTTATTATTACAACATTTATTCATGGGTCTCCCTCCTTTTCATTACTCACTTTATTGTATGGTGTAAAGGCCAAATTTGTGCGTACTATTTCTTATTTTTAGAAGATTTTACTCTTAATAAATATTGGTGATTAATTAAATACTCTGTTATTCCTTTATATTCTATACGGCTAATATGCGTAATCTTTTTTGTATAATCATCAAATGGATTCATAAATTCTTTAATAAATCCCCGTATTTCTTTTTTTGTTAATTCATGATACATCTTTATATCCCCTCCCTTGCTCCTGTTATACTACAAAATTAGAAAAAAATTTGTCGAATGTTGTCGAACCTTTTAAAACTTTTTGCATTTTTCTATTTTTATATGCAAAAATAGGGATTCATGGTATAATAGACAGTGTCAAGGAGGAACATTTATGAAGAAAAAATTATTATTAATAGCTGTTGTTGCCACTTTATTAACTGGTTGTGGAAGCAAAATACCAAAATTATCCAATGGAGAGGAAGCACTCATTGAATTTGGAGATGGTACAACCTATAGTATAAATGAAGTATGGGAAGAAATGAAGGAGTCTTATGCATTACAAGTTGCTCTAACAAAAATTGATCAAAAAATATTAGAGGAAGAATATAAAGACGATGAAAAAGAGACAGAAGAATATATTAAGGGGGAAGAGACAACTTTAAAAAAGAACTTTACAGATGACAGTGGAAAATATGATGAAAGTAAACTTTTAGGTCAATTATCTCAAGCAGGATATAGCACTTTACAGGATTACTTAGATTATATTAAAGTCTCTTATTTATCTGAAAAGGCAGCAGTAGATTATGCCAAAATGAAAATAACGGATAAACAAGTAAAAGAGTATTACAAAAATGAAACGGTTGGAGATATTCATGTTTTGCATATTTTAGTAGAACCTGCAAGTACATCAAGTGAAGATGATACAAAAGCAAAAGAAGAAGCTCAAAAAATTATTAAATCGATTGAAGATGATATAAAAAGTGGAACAAGTATAGAGGAAGCCTTTAAAAAATATGACAAAAATGATAATGTCACTTTCCAAGATTTAGGTTATATAAATAAAGGAGAAATGGTAGAATCATTTGAAACAACTGTTTTTGCATTAAATAAAGGAGAATATACAAAAGAGCCAATAAAGACAACCTATGGATATCACGCAGCTGTTAAAATTGATGAAAAAGAAAAACCTGAATTAAAAGATGTTGAAGAGTCTATTAAAGAGACTTTAGCAGAAGATGCTTTAGATGAAGATAAGACATTAAGTGTTAATGCAATGATTGAATTAAGAAAAAAACATAAAATTACATGGCATGATTCTGAATTGGAGAACGCTTATAATAAATATATGAATTATCTTGTTAATCAAAGTAAATCATCAAATTAAAAGACCTGTTACAGGTCTTTTTATTTCTTCTTTAAATATAATTCTAGGAAAGTTTTTAAGTTTTGAACATTTATTTACTTGACTAGGTTTAATCCCATGGAAACTTTCAAATGCTCTTGAAAAAGAGGTGGCATTATCATATTGATATTTCATGGCGATATCCATTACTTTAGCATTTGTTTCATATAAGTCATAAGCCGCATTTGTTAATCTTCGTTTCCTTATGTATTTAACGATATAAATACCTGCTATTAAGGAAAATATTCTTTGCATAGTATATGAATTTACGCCCATTATTTTGGCTAAAACATCATAATCTATTTTATCTTCCAAATGATCATCTATATATTTAGTTATTTCATTTAAACATTTGTAAATATTCAAAGTATATTACCTTTCCATAAAGAATTTTACATATTTAGAAAATGCACTTGAAAGACTATAGGCATTTTGAAGTTCCTCTTTTGTTACCCACTTATACTCCCCGTTTGGCTCTAAAACAGAAATATAATAGGCTTGTAAATTCCAAATAATGTGTGAAAATACATGTTTTGTATCTTCTAATCTTGAGATAAAGTTGTACTCGATCTTCTTTTCTTTTAAAATATCTTCAAGAGAAGAGTCCGTAAGAAGCTCATTAGGAAACTCATAAAGAGATGCGAGTAAACCTTTATTCTCTCTTTTACAAATGGCTACCCGATCTTGATAAACAAATAAAAAGACAATTCTATTTTCCACTCTTTGCATTTTTTTCTTCTCTTTTACTGGATAAAGCTCAACACTTTTATGTTTAAATGCTAGACATTTGTCATGAAGTGGACAGAGCTCGCATTTGGGCTGTTTGGGCGTACAAATACTACTACCTAAATCCATAAAACTCTGTGTGAAAAAAGAGGCTTCTTTATTGGGTAAAAGAGAGTCCATTATTTCTTTATAGATTCGAGTTGCTTTAGGTTTATTAATCGAATCTTTCACTTCATAGACTCTTCCTAATACTCGATATACATTTCCATCAATAGCAACACTTGGAATATCATAAGCAATAGAGAGAATAGCGCCAGCTGTATATGGTCCAATCCCCGGCAAAGCAAGTAATTCGCTTTCCTTATTGGGAAGAGTCATCATTCCATGATTTAAAAGTATTTGAGCCGTTTTTTGCATATTTCGCACTCGACTATAGTATCCAAGACCTTCCCATGCTTTTAATAGAACATCTTCTTTTGCCTCTGCTAAGTCCTTTAGTGTAGGAAAAAAGGAGAGAAACCTTTTATAATAGTCAATCACAGTCTCTACACGTGTTTGTTGTAACATAATTTCACTAATCCAAATATAATAAGCATTTTTTGTATGTCTCCATGGTAAATCTCTTTGATTTATACGATACCATTCAATTAAATCCTCTGTAATTCTAACCTTCATAACCTTCACTCTCAAAAATATTGTAACATATTTAGATATGAATTTTATAAATTTTTACTTCTTTTATATGATCTAATTGGTATAAGGAATCCTCTTTTGGTACTTCTCCTTCATATACTAATTCTCCTTTATGATGACCGACGACCTTTAAGGAAGCGATATTTGTAGGTTCAATTGCGATATATAAATCATCCTCTTCTCTATGAGCAAACGATTTAAGATACGCTTTTATTAATTCCAAAGCTCGTGTTGCATAGTGCTTACCCTGATGTTCTTCTTTAATTTCATAGTAAATATTCCCTCCATAAAAAGGTTTTTTCATAAAAGAAAAAGAAATTTCGCCCACTTTTTCTCTGCTCACTTTTTTATAAATTTCAAAGGTCGAACTTTTTCCATGACAACTTGAGATTGAATTGGCAAGGAAAATAAGTTCATCTTCTATTATAGAATCTATAGAAGGATTTGCCAAATCTAACCTTTTATAGAGCTTTAACAGTTCATTTATATAAAGCCCCACATAGTGACTATGATAAAGTTGATCTAAAAGCTCTAAAGCTTTCTCTTTAGCCTTTGTTACATCCAAAGAAAAAAAGTCAAAATCCTCTTTTGCTTTACGATTTGAATATATTTTAATTTCTCCTGTACTAAAGGCAAGAGAATGAGTAAAACAGATAATTCTAAGTTCTTGACTCTCTTCATCCCATTTGATTTCTGTTTCATAAAGTTTATCTTCTCTTTTTATACCTGATAGAATACATCCTTTATCTCCGATTGTAATTGTATAAGTCCAATTTTCCTCTTCAAAGAGATACAGTGACTGTGGTAGTAATACACTTTTCAAAAGACTTTCTCCACTCATTAAATAAAGTCTAGTAGGAATTGAGTGGTTAATCTTCTCTTTTTCTAAATCATTCACATAATCCAGTACACAAATAGATTCTTTTATTTCTATAATATCAAGATCTTCTTCTTTTTTCACTATGACATTTTTCATGTTGCCCATCTCCGTCTTTTCCTTTCATAGTATATCTAAAAAGTCGATCAATGACAATAGAAAGTTCTTTACATATTTTCTTCAAAAAATCCCTCCCAAGGATCTTTCCGTTTAAGCCTTTTTATCGCATCTTCCATTGTAATTTCATTTGGCTTTACAAGCTTTAATTCACTCCATTTAATAGGCATAGAAACAGGACATCCTTTTCTTACTCTCAACGAATATGGAGCTACACTAGAAGCACCCTTTGTATTTCGTAGCCAATCGATAAATATTTTATTCTTTCGTTTGCTTTTACTCATATTCGCCACATATTTATCAGGCCATCTACTTTCCATAATAAGGGCAATATCTCTTGCAATACTTTTAAACACTTTCCATGACTTACAAGAATGAATAGGTACAACGACATGATATCCCTTTCCCCCACTTGTTTTCAAAAAAGAAGTTAGAGAAAGTTCATCTAAGATTTCCTTTAAATCAAGAACACCTTCTCTCACTTTTCTTATATCCATTCCCTCATCAGGATCTAAATCAAATACTAGCATATTTGGTTTATTTATATCACTTAAAAGACACCCTCCAATATGAAATTCAATACCATTCATTTGCACTTCCTCTTTGATACTTTCTTCATTCTGAAGACTATAATAATCTCCCTTCTCGCCTCTTTCATTTTTCAAAAAAATCTTTTTTAAAAGACCTCTTTTATTTTCAAAATGTTTTTTAAAAAAAGAAGTTCCCTTTATCCCATTTGGGCATCTTACTGTACTTAAGATCCTTCCCTTTGTATAAGTAAGCATTCTTTTACTCACTAACTCATAATACTTTACAATATCTGCCTTTGTAATTTTGGGTCTTTTATTCATGATTTTGTCGGGATTTGTAATTTCGATTTCTCTCTTTTGTATTTTTCCTGCTATGATTTCTTCCATCGTTCTTCCCGTTTTTATACTCGTATTATATTCATCTATGCTTTCATAGAGACAAATGCCATCTTTTTCTTTGATAAGTAACCAATTTTCCTTAAAGGAAACCAGTGTCCATTTTCCCTGTAAACGTCTTCCTTTTAAGATAAACTTCATAGAACCTTTTTTTAAATCTTCTACTGGATTACCAAGTGGTTCCCAGTATCCTTCATCCCAAATCATAACAGGACCAGCACCATATTCTCCTTTTGGAATAACGCCTTCAAAATTGCGATATTGATAAGGATGATCCTCCACCTGTATAGCTAAACGTTTATCTTTAGTATTATAACTAGGTCCCTTAGGAATAGCAAAACTTTTTAATACACCATCTAATTCTAAACGAAAATCATAATGATCTTTTGTTGCTAAATGATGTTGTACTACAAATCTCAAATTTTTGTTCTTCTTTATCTCTTTTCCCTTTGGTTCTGTTGTTTTTTTAAAGTCTCTTTTTTTATTGTATTCTTCTAGCTTTTTCATCATTATCCCTTCTCTAAACAGTATTAGTTTGTTAAAAAGAAAAGATTCTATACAATCCCAAAAGAAAAAGAGACTAATAAGCCTCTACAATTAATTTTATGGCTGTTTTTTCTTCACCATCAATGGTAATATCCGAAAAAGCAGGAACAACGACTAAATTTTTACCTGAAGGTGCAACAAATCCTCTTGCTATACAAATGGCTTTAATTGCTTGATTTAAGCTTCCTGCACCTACTGTTTGTACTTCAACACTTCCATAATTTCTAAATACATTCGCAATCGCTCCTGCAACTTTACTAGGATTCGATTTGCTTGATACTTTTAATATTTCCATAATTCTTCTTTCCTTTCTATTTCATTATATACAGTTCCAAGAAAAAAAGAATTGATTCCTCAATTCTTTTAAGCAGTTGGTTGAAATTTATTACGAGGTTTATATCTAGCATTTGTATATAATATACCTGTTAAACGACTCGTAATGTCCACACTTTCAGAAGCGCCTCCAGCTTGTCCAAAGTTTGAAACATCGGATGCTGTTGTAATCGCTACACTTGCAGCAGGAGGTTCTTCATATACATTATAAAAGTCAATTTTATAATTCTTATTCATGTTAATAACTTCAGAGAAACGGCGAATAAAGTTTTCTGCAAACTTTTCTCGGTTCATTTTTAAATCCCCAGTATCTCGGTAGTATCCATAGTCTACTGCTTCATACATAGAAGCTTCAAGAACACTTTTGATCATTGAATAATCTTGTTCACTTGTTGTCGTATAATTTTGAAGAAGTACCATAACAGACATTATGGAAATTCCAAGAACTACTATCCAGTAGCCCCACATACTCTCTTTCATTCGTTTTTACCTCCTTTACCAACCATTTGCTTGTCTTACTGCATCGATTGATTTTTGTGCATTTGCCCATCCAGCAGCACGATGGTCTTGATTATCATAAATGATATTTCCTTTACTTAATTCCTCTAAGAAATTTGACTTACATTTAACACAAGAACTTCCAGAACAATCACATTTCATATTAAAATCTGAATAGCCCCCATCAGCATTTTTCTCTTTGTTATAATTCTTAATATTACGCATATCAGTTGGTGTTAATATAAAGGAATAAGTTAAGTTATCATTTGAATATGTCTCACTGCGAACATCTCTTTTTTGAATTTCTTCCATAGCTGCTTGTCCCTTCGCTGTTGAAGTCCAGTTATAAGCATATTCTCCTTCTTTTTTATCTATTGTTCCATTTGGGAATAAATTTCCAGGATCCGCGATTTTAAAGGTAAATAAGTTATATCCCTCTTTATAAGGTTCACAGCTTTCTGGATCATTAGTTGTATCTGTTCCATTAATTCCATTACATTTACCTGTCAAAATAACTTCATATTCAACATGTAACTTACAAGTTAGAGAAGATTCTCCATCAGCTGATTCACCAGCACATGTTTTTCCTTCATTCGTTATATATTCATCGAATCTTCCTGCAGATTCACCTGGTCTTGCAGATCCAATTCCAGATAATTGCCAATAAGTCTGATAAGTACCATCAAGTGTCGTTAAATGTAAACGATATTCTTGACCATGTTTAATATAGTTAATCGTACTAGTCGTTTCAGAAGATTCTCCACTAGGAACTAACGTATAGTATTCATTACTATCTTCATCCCAGCGACAATCAGCTGTATATTTTGCATCATGTGAGAAGGCTTTATTTGCTTTGTATTCTGTATCAATAAAGGCAGTATGTCCTCCTCGACCAACTAAAGATAGAGTCGTTTCTTTAAAATCTCTCATAAATTGAGTTTCTCTTCCATATATCGTAGAGTAACGTCTATCTTTTAAGTCATCCTCTCCTGCTTCAGGACCTACTTTAGCGTAGATTGTTTCGCCCTTGCTATTTGCTCCTGTAGGTTGTATTTTACATCCAGGAGTTTCCTTAAAGTTTATAGATTGTTTATCAAGAATTAATTCTCCTGTATTATCCATATATACTTGCGTATAATAGAAAGACATTTGTGTATTCATTTTAAAGTTATCAGCACTCTTACCTTGATATTCTGTAAAGTAGTTTTGACATTTGTCTAATTCTTGTTCTAATTGTTTTGCCTTCTTTGCTGCATTATTATAATTTGTCTGAGCCGCACTTACTCTAGATTGTGCTGAAGACAATGCTGCACTATGATTATAACTATAATCTCCTGAAGGTCGACAACAACTCGAATCAGATTGTTGTAAATTTGCCCATCTCATTCCCGAACTGGCAGTTCCAGATCCTGCATTTATAATTTGATAAGCTGTATGATTCTTTCTTGCAGTATCATTAATTTGCACAGTGTAATAATTAATTGAAGGGAAACTGTAGGAATCAAAGGAGTAATTATTAGTACAAGGTACTGTTTCTTTACATTGACTACAATTTCTTCCGTCTTCATCACAGTGACAATCGTACGTTTTTCCAGTTTCTTTTCGGCTATTACAACTTCCACTTGGGTGAGATACGCTAGCTCTATCAAGCATCGTTTTATAAGCTATAGCCTCTTGATATTCATTATAGTATTTAACCTCTAGATCCACTTGATCTCCGTAATCCTTTTCCCACTGTTTATAATCTGTAGTTACACGACATCTTCTATAAGCCATAATATGAGGTGATGTTGTTCCTGCAGATGTTTTTGTTAAAGTAAAGTATCTACCTGATGTAGCCGTTATAGCCCCAGGTTGTTCAATCTCTACTCTTTCAGTACAATAAAGTTTGCAATACTTAGATTGTAATGTTTCATCTTGATAATATTGATTTTGACATTTAGATTTATAAATATCAACATTATTTGGATTACAGAATAACTCATCTAATTTATATTCACTTGCCTTAGATGTTGATCCATCTGTACAACAATTGTTGATATCTCCTATGATTTTACCAGGTGTTATAGGGTTCTCGGTACAACAGTTTGGATCATCACAAGGAATTTTATCTGTTTTCCAAACCATTCCTTCTGCTTCATCTTCATCAAAGATGATAAAATTTTGTGTAGATGATCCGTTTTTACTTCTACAGAAATATGGTTTTGCCGACTTACTTGCTGATCCATATAATGAGAAATCTAAGTTTTCAGGATGCGTAGAAGTGGTAATTTCTCCACCTCCTGGAGCTGACACACCAATTTTATATTCTTTTGAACAATCCTGAACAACTATAGAAATAGATCCGCTTGTTCCATCCCATTTAAGACTTGAATTATCTACTGTACAATTTTCGCATCCAAATCGTAAATTATTTCTATCCATTGTAGCATTCGAAGTTAAAGAATACGTTACTCTAGTTCCAGCAATAGATTTACTTCCTAAATTTAAAGAGCCACCCTTTGCCGTATGTCCTATATATCCATTCGCTTTATATACACGAGCGTTATAAGCTAAGCTAATTCCTTGAGACATTTGTAATTTACCATTATGAACATTTGAACTTATGATATTAAGCCATGCTCCTGAGTCACTTCCGTATTTATCCTTTTCAAAAGTAAACTGTAAAACAGCTTGTTCAATTGCTCGTTTAACAGGAGTGCTTCCTCCTGCATAAACTAAAGGCAATTCGCCATTTGAGCTATACATTGCATACATTCTAAGTCCCATGATAAAGCCTTCTTTAAAGTCCACCCCTGTATGAGCCATTTCATCCTTGTGACTATAAATGTATTGAAGTCCTGCGTCAGGCAATTCTTCACAGTCAACTGTATGAGTCGTATGTAAACCAGGGTCTAAACAATATGCTTCATACTTTTTTCCATTCATCGTAATCGTCGCATGAGGTGTTGTATAGGTTCTACAAGCTTCTCCTCTAGGACAAACTTTTATAGAGGTTCCAGTTGATCGATTCGTTTCAACGGATCCATGAATTGCATACACTTCTGCACTATGAATAAGAATAATCATTGTCAATAATATCAGCATTTTCTTTTTCATGTTCTTACTCCTCTTTCTTTAAAGCTTCTTCTCTTGCTTTTTCCAGTTCTTCTTCGCTTATCGCCATAGTTGTTGTTATCTTATGATCTTTAATGTATTCTTGAGCCATTGTATAAAATTCGTTAAAAGTAGGAATATCTTCCATCACATATTTTTGACAATACTTAAATTCTGGAATAATGGTACAAATTTCATAATCTGAAAGGCTATTATATATTGGCGTTACTACAGTAAATTTTCTCACTGTTTCTCCTTTACAATCACCATTCGATTTTACTTCTATCGTATAAGTAACCATACTATCTGACCATTCACATTCATAGACAATTTTTCCATTTTCTGGAGTTAAATCTTTATTAAGAGAGTCAAAGTCTCGCGTAATGTTCAAATATAATTTGTCATCGACATTTGCAAAAGTAAATTCTGGAATGAAATAACTAATTTCAACCTCTTCATTGGTCTCTTGATCATTTCCAGACATCTTTCTTTCGACAATCTTCGTATCTACAGTAACTTTATTTGCTAGTTTATATAATTCATCTAATGTATCTTTCTTACAACTTGAATTTGCATTATCTAATTCTAGTTCTTCTTGTACATGTTGATTTGGATCTATTGCAACTTCCTCTTCTTTTGGTTTATATAAAAGAACAGCAATCAATGCAGCAATTAATCCAATAAAGAGAATAACTGCAATAAAAACAGGTATATATTCTTTTTTTATTCTTTTTTTCTTTTTTACTCCCATATATTAGTCCTCCTAGCGCGTTTCATTAATAGAACAATACTAATTCCATCAATAATGATTCCTACTCCTAATGCAATGATAAGGATAATTTTAATCAAATTCTTTTTTTCTTTTTCTCTTATTGCTTTCGTTTCTGCTTCACATGATAAACATTTTGTTGTGACATTCTTCCTTTTATTTTCGCGTTCTTTTTTTATCTTTTCTTCAATATCGACATCAGCAATAGAAAACTCCGTTTCTACCCACTCTTGACAGTAATAATAATCCACAACCTCACTATATTTACAAATTTCTTTTTCATAAAACTTGTTTTTCTTAGGTTTTGTCAAATAAAAAGTATAAATATCCTCAATACAATTTTCTTTTGTCGTTCTAACAATAAATTGATATTCAATCACATCACTTATATTGTCTACATGAAAAGTATACGTTCCATTTTGAGTCATATCATGTGAGATTTGAAAAGTTTCTATTTCTTCTATCGTCTTAGAAGTTGGAACAACCGTTACATACAACTCTTCAATGATGTTATGGACTGTAATATCAAAAGATTCTTTATTGTTCGTTCTTTTCACTTCATAAGCAGCTGTTATCTTTGATGCATTCTTATTAAGTTCAGCCATAGTTTTATAATCACAAGTGGCCGCATTAACGCGAATTCCCATAAACAGAAAAAAGAATACTAGAACTACAGATTTCAATTTTTTTATCATCAACCATCAACACGCTCTCTATTCTTATACTAAGTATAACAAATTCTTCTATTAGATACAATATTTTTTAAAAAGAAGCATAAAAAAAATACACAGCTGACAACTATGTATTTCCTAGTTTTAGATCGATTGTAGGACCGACTGTCAGATCAGTTACTACAAAAGCTTATCTTAATAGTATGAGTTTTCTTTCTCATTGTACGTACAAACTTAGTAACTAGATAAGACCCTTATTGGCATCTGTAGGAACAAGAGGAACTCATATTCAGTATCGACAAAACCGTCTATGAAAGAATATCAATTCACATTCAGAGCAATCGTGTATACTCTCTCCTATAAAGAGGGAATTGATTCAGAAGAACCAGCCTCTTTATAGTTTGAATGTACAGGTAAAAGATAATATTGAAAAGAATATCCCGTTTGGATAGAATACTATTCTCAATTTATCAGTCGCTCATATTGTTACTTTACTAAGCATCCTCAGTATATCGTAGTTTATTCTCAAAGTCAATATGCTTTTGACTATTTTTCATTTTCTATCATTAAGCCTTTATAATATTTCCAAGCCAGAACCTTTAATGCGGCATCATCAATGACATTTTCACTAATTTGTTTATTGGTAAGTGCCTCTTGAATCTCTTTTATAGCTTCTTCATAATCTGTTACAATTAATAGTTCATTTCCCGCAAGTAAAGCTTTAACATACAAATCATCTACATCTTTTAAAGCACCCATATCAAGAGCATCCGTAATTGTAATTCCTGTAAATCCCAATGTCACTTTTAATAAATTATGAACAGAGGCAGATAAACTAGCAGGATTATCAGCATCTATGCTTTTCACTATATTATGACTTACAAGTACAGCTTCAGCTCCTGCTTCTATTCCCGCTTTAAAAGGAATCAAATCATTGTTGATGATCGTATCATAGTCTCTTATATCTTCTGCCGCACTAAGATGAGTATCAGTATTATTTCCATATCCAGGAAAATGCTTTAAGGTATATGAGACATCTGTTCCTTTACTAGCATTAATTACTGTTTTTGCATAGTCTGCAGTAATCTCTTTTCCTTTGCCAATTGTTCTTTCATACATATAGGCATCCACATCATCTGCAATATCAACTACTGGCGCTAGATTGACATTTAATCCCAATTTTTTTAGAAGTTTTGATTTATCTACTGTATCTTCAGCAATTAAATTAAATCCCCCTTCATCATACAAATCTTTAGAAGAACGGAATTTTGTTGTACGCAATTTTGAATTACTACTAATACGAACAATTTTTCCTCCCTCTTCATCAACTGCAGTTAAAAGAGGAATCTTACTTTTTTCCTGTACGCCATTGATCATTGATATCACTTCATTTTCTTCTTTATTTTGAAAATCTTTTTCAAAGAAAACAAATCCCCCTAGCGCATCAACTGCCTTATCATTATAGCGGACAAGTAATAATTGTTTAATCTTCTCCTCTGTTGATAAATCCTCTAATTTTTTTTGCGCTTGTTTATAGAATTTAGAGAAAATCCCCGTTGTTTCTTTCTCTAAGGAAACAGTATCAATGGTTTGAATGCTAATAACTTTATTATCTTGAACGTTTTTTAACTTATCAATGACGCCCATATATTCAAGTACAATATGCTCTCCTACTGAAACATCACCTTCTGTCATTTTAAATGTATAAATTGCATTGTTTGTATCTTGTATGACAAGATTGTCTTTATTTTTAGAAAGAACTGTTCCTTTCATTGAATTAGAAACTTCTGATTCTATTTTTTCAAACTTCACTACAGCAAGAATCCCAACTAAAAAGACAGCAAATACTAGAATTCCTACTTTTACAACTCTATCTTTCATTTCATCACCTATTAATATATAATCTCGATTCAATAAATTATGCTTTTAATCAAGAAAAAAAGAAGACTTTTCTTATTTAAAAAATCTTCCAAATCCTCCAAATCTTCCTTTTTTCTTTTCAGTAATCATTTCTACAGTCCACTGTTGAGTTTCAATAAAGTCTTGAAAATTTACAGCTCCATTGATCATTACGTAAGGAATAAGAACTGTGTTAATAAATATTTCACTTGTAATAGGTCCATCATAATTTACATTACTTAAAACAGCGCCTTGCGGGAAAAAGTCCAGTAGTTTTTCTCTTTCAAAATAAGAGACTAATGAAATAGGTTCTCCATCAATATCAAGTATTTGTTCTTTTAATATTTGTGGATTTCCCTTTAGAAAATACGCATATTTTTTATTATAATAGTCTTCATGCTTCTCATTTAATGACATTAAATAACTTTCATTAGGACGCTCATGAGTTTGCTCCTTCACTTGAATGTTATGTTTTTCCATATATTCTTTTAAATCAATAGCGCCATAAAGACCTATCGCTGGAAGTAACTGTTCATTGATAAATTCCTCAGTGGTTAAATCTTTAAAATTATCACCACTCACTAAATATCCCTTTGGAAATAATTCTAAAAGATGTTCACTTTGGAAGTAAGAATATAAACTCATTTTTAAAGCCATATTTGAAGCGCGGTTGTCTACAACTGTACTATGCATTTTTTGTGGATATCCTTTTATAAAGCTATAATCCTCAATTGAACTTGACTTCCTTACTTTTGGCACTTCTTTTACTTCATTCACTTCTTTTTCGACGATCTTATTTTTTTCTATTTTAAGCTTACAAGCCTTTATATAGTTTTCTAGATTAACAGTTCCCTTTAGTTGAAGTTCTGGAACTAAGTAACGATTTATAAAGTCCGTTGTTTTCATATTTTGAATATTTCCTATAGAAGAGTTCACAACAAAATTTGTTGGGAAATAATCTAGCAAGTTTACTTTTTCAAAATAGTCATAAAGAGAAATCTGTTGACCTGTATCTTTATCAAAAATCGTCTCTTCTAATTTATCAGGATATCCATCAATAAAACGATACTCTCCAATTACATGGGATGTTCTTGTTTCCTCTTCTTCAGGCTCGATTACTTCTGGCTTTGGTTCTGTTTCTTCTTGTTTATTTTCTTCACTCACTTTGATACCGATATCTAATAAATGAGATACAGTAACCTCTTCTTGAACTATGTCATCTTGTTTTGCTTCTATTTGACTTTCATCTATCTTTTCATCCACTTCTATTTGTCGTTCATTTAAAACTTCTTCTTGCGGTAGCTCCTCATTTCCATAATCTTCCATATTCACTTCTAACTTTTTCCAATCAATATCATCCTGTTTTGAATTATTGATTGCAATCTCTTCATTTACAAAATATTTAGAATGTCCTGTTTTTAAATATGCAATACTTGGTAGTCCTTCCGCAATAGGGTTTGCTTCTGTTGCCTTTTGATCTATTTCGACAACTGGCGTTTTGATTTCGACATTTTCATATTTCTTTTCTTCCACTTCACTTTGATCAGTTTTTAAAACTTCGGTACTTTCATTCGTGTTTTCACCAATTTCATTTTGATCAGTTTTTAAAACTTCAGTACTTTCAGTCGTGTTTTCACCAATATAAAAGGATAACAATTTTTGAGCTTCAACACTTAAGAATGCGTTTGATAGATTTATCCCCTTACTCTGAAGACGATTTTGAACGGTATTGACAAGCATTTGCCCAATATCACAAAGACAACGATCTTTTATATCTTTGATAATCTTTCGGCGAGCAATGAGTTTGTGATTAGCCTCATTAAAGTATTCTAAAAGAAGAGTGCCATTAATAGTTATGTTTTTTTCGTGATTCGCGATATAAACGATACACTCATCAATGGCTTTAAGGATGATTTCGCCAATCACTTCTTCTGTCCAACTCTTTTCCCTATTCAAAAGCAAATGCATCTTTGTGTCTTTTATATAGGTTTCTTTGCTTATCTTCGGATCTAAATAATATTCATCTTTTTTCATTACACTGTCTACAGAATATATCTCTTTATAGGTTCCTTTATATGAAGGAGCTGGCGCTACTAAAGACTCAATCAATGGTGAGGCTTCATTTAAAAAATCCAACGTATTCTTTAAGTTACTTATTTCACTATAGATAACAATTTTATCCGTTAAACCACTCTTTTGTAGATTTAAAGGAGGAAGTTCAAAATTAAAACGATATTCCTGTCTTTTAGCCAAATCATAAAGGATATTTAAAACGGCATATAAATTAGCACCAGATACTGCTATAGAGAATTTAAAAGTACGATGATCATAATTGGAGTTTTCCAAACTTGTGTTGTTAAAAAGAGCATAAGATGAAAGAGACACTTTATTTGGCACTGCTTGTAAACATTCTTCTAAAGACTTTTCAGATGTTCCATTTGCCGTATAGTCTGCATTCAATACATCCATAAACTTTTTATAATCTTCTTCATTGATAGGTGAAGCTAGCTTGGTATCAAACTTGAAAACATCAAAAGCGTTTTTAGGGTCAATTAAGCCCTTATATTCCAAATAACGTTTTAATATTTTTTGAACATAATTTCCATCAAATGGAATGGTAATTTCATTGATAAAATCCCTTATTTTCGTCTCTTCCATACTTTCACCTTCTGATTGTAGTCTACTCTACTATTCATTATAGCAAAGAATAAAAAAAAAGAAAAGAAAATATTTCAAAAAACTTTACTCTCTTTTCCAAATATAAAATAATGTATTTTTTCACAATTCTTTTTAAATATTAACTATAGATTTTTATAACGGAATAATCTTTTCCATATCAAAAATCAAGGCAAAAAAAAAGGTTTGCAACTACCTATTTTCGCATACACTATCGTCGGCGTATTAGTGCTTAACTTCTCTGTTCGGTATGGAAAGAGGTGTGTCCACTAAGCTATCGTCACAAACACAAGGACGTTTTGTCCTTTAAAAACATGATAATGATTCATCAAATAATGTGATTAAATCCTCGAACTATTAGTACTAGTCAGCTCAACGTATCGCTACGCTTCCACCTCTAGCCTATCAACGTTGTAGTCTTCAACGGTTCTTACTATTTTTAAAATATGGGAAAACTCATCTTGGAGGGGGCTTCCCGCTTAGATGCTTTCAGCGGTTATCCCTTCCCGACATAGCTACTCTGCACTGCAACTGGCGTTACAAC
>CATKZK010000007.1 GCA_949841325.1 uncultured Bacilli bacterium | reverse complement strand
AAATGGTGATATTGATTTTTCTTTGATTTTATTGTATTATTTGCCATAGACATATGAGTAATTTCCTTTCTGTTTGTTGCGAATAGATATTATAAATTATTCATGTGTCTTTTTCAATGCATCTTTGTTGCACTTCAGATTTAAATTAACACTTGCGTTAAAATTTGACAATTTTCTTAAAAATTGGTATTATATGCACCAATTCAAGGGGGAATTGGTTGTGAAAATCGTAAAATTAATAGGTGCATTTTTGCCTATTGTTGCAATATGTATTATTTTACAGAATCCGTATAAGACAGAAGTAAAAGCTATTAGTGGTAATACGAGTGGAGAAAAGAATAGTTATCTCCTTGCCGATGCAAATTTAAATGATACAAATCATGATTCTTTATCGATGACGCAATATACCAACACTACAAGTCATGATATTCGATTAGATGTTTCTAATATTAAGCTTACTTGTCGTGGAAAAGGATCGAATAGAGAAAAAGACGAATTAATCGTAGAAAAAAATATGAAAATAAATGCATTATTTTCTAAAGTACAGAATAATGAAAAACAAAGTTCTTTGGTTATAGGAAGTGGAGAAACAGTTAATATTTATGTCTCTACTGAATATACAGGAGAAATTTTTCCCGAAAATGAAGTAAATTGTGGATATAAAATTGCCGTGAATTTAGGGCAATAGGGGAATTTGACAAAGTAAATGTTCTCTGTTATAATACGCCACATAAGTTTGGTGAATTGTGAGAACTTATAGAGAATTTAAAGGGGGAGATACTGTGAATAAAAAGGGGAAACACTCACGTTTTAAAAAGTTTACAAAAACATTAATTGGACTTACTATTGTAACGCCATTGACTGTATTAAGTTTGTTTCGTCCTCTTAAAGGTTATATAGAACAAAATAAAACTGTGAAAGAGTTTTTTTCTACAACAGATGATGAGCTACAAGATGTTGTCATTATTGCAGAGGATATTCCAGAAGAGTTTAGAAGACATAATAATGAAGAGGATATTGTGAGTCAAGAAGTAGAGGAATATGCAGAAGAGGAAATTGAAACTTTAAGAACTTCTACCGAACTAAGCGATATGGGATATGAATTCGGAAATCCAAATTGTGAAAAAAATAAGGAAATCAATGAAGATTATACAGCTTGGTTACAAATTGATGGAACTGATATTAATCATCGAGTTGTTCAAGGAACTGATAATGAGTATTATTCGGATCATAATTTTGCTGGAGAAGAATCTAAACGAGGAACACTTTTTATAGATTATCGAAATAATGATTTTGAATATGAAATGGAAGAGTTAAGTGACGTAACATTCATCTATGGCCATAACATGCGTGGAGATGGTACGATGTTTGCTCCAATCGTTAATTATAAGTCTCAAGCTTATTTTGACAAGTATCCTTATGCTGTTTTATATGGCGAGAATGGTGATATTTATAAGATTGATTTCTTTGCAGGAAATATTGTAGATATAGAAACTGAGTATATTTATACACCAGATTTCATTAGTGAAATAGAATATGATGCATACATTCAAAATCTAATTGATAATTCGACTTTTGAAAGTCCAGTAGAAATCCATTATGGAGATAAAATTATAGGATTAGTAACTTGTGGTGGAAATTACGCAGGTGGAAGTGAAAGATTTATTCTTTATGGAGTAATGACATTACAAAAAGAATTAGAAGTAGAATCTAATGAAAAAACATTAGGTTTACGATAGAAAGAAAGAGGGAAGAAAGATGAAAGATTTAAAAGTATTTGAAAGATTAAGATTAGTTGCAGCAACCATGGGTGTAGGTTTTGTTTTATCAAATCCAATGGTTACTTTTGCTGAAGAAACAATAGCTGTAGGGGATATTCTTTACGAACAAGATCAAGATGAACATAAACAAGTAGACATTGTAGACAGTACTACAGGAAATACAGGTGATACAGATAGCAAAGATAATACAGAAGATACAGAGAAGAAAGATAGTACAGAAGATACAGATAGCAAGGATAGTGCAGAAGATACAGAGAAGAAAGAATTTGGAAAAGACGAATTTATTGATGATGAGAATTGGAGTTCTGAAATTGATGCGGATCCAAATGCAGGTTTAACCATTCCTGATACAGTACAAACTGAGGCTGAAATAAAGAAGCTTAAACCGATAACTCCACCTCAAGAAAATCCGCCAAAGGAAAATCCACCTAAGGAAAATCCACCTAAGGAAAATCCACCTAAGGAAAATCCACCCAAAATTGAGGAACCTCCAATAGAGCAACCACCTATTATACCACCACAAATGGGAAGAGAAATAGGAGAACAAGTTGCTTATGGAATAGGTGGAGCGATTGGAATTGCTGCATTCCTAAATTTATTAGAAAAATTATGGGAAACTTATAATGAAGACATGGGAGAATTAGTTGTCTCTTGTCGTAAAAAATTGAAGAAAGATAAAAAGAAACAAAAGAAGTTGAAATAATCAATTTCTTTTTTTTATACTTTACGCATAAAATGTAGAGAATATGTAAACTATGATTATTCGTAGTGCTTAATCTTCATATATTTGTTGTATAATATAGATATAGGTGGTGGATTTTATGCTTATCTTAGCTAAATCAATCTTAGGACTAACATTAGGTTTTGTACTATCTATTATTATAGGAATTATCATCATTCCTGTTTTAAAGCAGTTAAAAGCGGGACAAAGTGTAAGTCGACTCATTAATAAAAGACATCTAAAAAAAGAGGGAACCCCAACAATAGGTGGATTAATATTTATTATTCCTCCACTTCTTGCATTGGCATTATTGTCTTTTCGTCATAGTCTTACGATTACCTCAAACTTAGTGATTGTTTTATTTGTCTTTGTGACATATGGAATTTTAGGTTTTATCGATGATTTTCTTAAGATTAGATACCATAATAATAAAGGAATTCCCACGGTAACGAAGTTTGTTGCACAATTATTAATTGCTGTTATTTTCTATACGATTTATAAACATAGTGGAGGATCTACTTCTTTAGAAGTCACTTTACTTGGAATTAAATGGGAATTAGGTTGGATGTATGGTTTGTTTATTCTTTTTCTTTTAGTTGGAACGACAAATGCAGTGAATATATCTGATGGATTAGACGGATTATGTGGAGGATTATCTGTCATGGCCTTTCTTGCTTATGGTGTCATTTCATGGGGAAGTGATTGGATTGTAGGCTATGACGGAATGGCAATTTTCTCTTTTGTATTAGTGGGAAGTTTGCTCGGCTTTTTGCTCTTTAATACGCATCCTGCAAGGGTATTTATGGGAGATACAGGATCTTTGGCTTTAGGTGGAGCACTAGCAAGTATTGCTATACTTACTCATCATGAAGTATCTCTTGCTTTGATAGGCGGTGTATTTGTTGTAGAAACTTTATCAAGTTTTATTCAAATTGTCGCGATTCGTAAATTTAATAAAAAAGTTTTCTTAAAGGCCCCACTTCATCATCATTTTGAAGAATTAGGCTGGACAGAGCAAGATATTGTTAAAATATTTTGGGTTGCTGGATTCTTGCTTGCTATGTTTGGTGTAGTTTATGGCGTTTGGTTATAGAGGATTTTCCTCTTTTTTTTGCATTTTTTAAAAAAAGTGATATAATAGGTCATCAATGTTAAAGAGGGGATTCTAACGATGGAAAAGAATAGGAAAAAAATAGCAACTCTTATGCTTGCATTATCACTTTTGATGACATCTTGTACACGTGATGATGAGGTTGTCTTTAGTGTAGAAGCAGAAGATATTCCAGACTTTGACAAGCCAACGGAGTTAAATGAAATAGAATTTGAGCAAATCACTCAAAGTATTTTGGTGGAAAAAACAATAGATGAGCTTCAGAACATTTCTGTTGATTATCGTTATTTTGATGCTTATCCAACTGAAGATGAAATAGATGCTTATATAGCCAACGTAAGTTTAGAAACAGTTTGTCTTATGGAGCAAGAATTAAACGACGAAGAAATGTATCGTCAAATTTATAAAAATACTCAGGAGAAGTTGCAACAGTCTAGTGAATATAGTAATCCTTTTGAAAATGAGGAGTTTTGTCAGGCTCTAAAAAAAGCTTTATCGCAGATTATGCATGAAGAAAACAATATTATAGAAGATGGGCATCGTCTAAGTGAATCAAGCATTCTTTTCATCAATCATTTTACAGAAGAAGGGGATATAAAAACGGTAGAAGCAAATATTCGTCCTATTACTCTTTTTCGCAATGAGAAGGAATTTATTATAGGTGAATATCGTGAAGAAGACAATATGATTATTCTTTATAAAGATGGAATTGATACATATTATAATTATTTTGTTTATGATGGATCTTATGAAAGCTACTATACTATCTTTCTATCCACTTTACTTCATGAAATGAACCATTTAAGAGAATCTATTTGTGACTGTCGTATCGAACAAGGAGCAATCACAACTCGTGGAATTGATTATGATGGGGAGTATGTTCCAAGTTTAAGTGAATCGTCATGTGAATCTTCTTTATATATCATGGATTTAGATCCATATAAGAATCAGAAAGTATATGATGATTATAGTTATTCGTATGAGCGAAAATCAGAAATGTATTTGATGTTTTTAGCTTTATTTAATGAAAATGCAAAGTCAGAAGATTATTATCATGCGATGTTTGACACGGATTTAAATGAACTCTATAACTTTTTTCACTTAGAGACAAGAGAAGACATTTATGATTTTTATCGTATTATGTATACAATGGATACCCTTAATTTTAGGACAACTTTAGCTGAACAATTTAATGCAGAAAATATTCGTGATCAAATAGGGGAAACCTATCGTGTAGCCATTATAAAAAGAACATTAATTGATATGATAAAATATACTGAAAAACATCCTGAGTTTACCTTAGAAGAAAATATTTTACTTTATCAAATCATAAAAAATTATTTGACAGACGAGGCAAATGGTTATAGTATTGCTACGTCACCATCAGGATTTGAGTATTATGCCAAGACTTATGATGCCGATTTTCTCAAATCTATTGAAGAAATAGACACAATTTATCTCACTTTTCTAAGAGATTATTATCATGTATCTTCTGAAGAAATTGAAGCATTAAAAACTGACAATTTGGAAAGAGAATACTATTATTTATCTTATGGAATTAATGATTTAGGAGAACATACTGGTCTGTCTAATACATATTCCTTACTTGAGCGTTTTCCAATTTTGAAAAATATTATGACAAAATATGAATTGCCTTATTCTGCATACGATACTTACATGGCGAAAGGAAAGTTCTATGTTGATTTGAAGAGTTAGAGAAGTCTAACTTTTTTCTATGTGAATATACTTTACTATGAAGAGAAAAAATATTATATTATTAATTACTATTTTTTTAACAATTTTTGGCATTATGATGATTTATTCTTCTTCCTATGTATGGGCAGAGTATAAGTTTCAAAATCCTTATAAATTTTTAATTCATCAATCCCTTTTTGCAGGTGTTGGTTTTATCTTGCTTTTTATCTTAAGTAAGATTGATTATAAAATTTATGCGAAGCATGCAAACTTGATTTTATTAGTGTGTGGCATTTTATTGATTTTGGTTTTAATTCCAGGAATAGGAAGTGTTCGTAATGGTTCTAGAAGTTGGTTTGGTATAGGTTCGTTTGGAATACAACCTAGTGAACTTGCAAAATTAGGACTTATTATCTTTGTTTCAAAATATCTTGCCAATCATCAAAACAATATGGATGATATTCTGCATTATTCATTACCCATTTTAGGTATTATTTTTCTTTTTTTCTTTCTGATTTTGTTAGAACCAGATTTTGGAAGTGGCGCTATTATTGTTTTGTCTTTACTTGTTTTAATCTTTACTTCTAAAATCAAACTTTCTTTTTTTGTTAAGTTAGGACTTGTTGGATTATTTGGTATTGTTGGGCTTATTATTGCAGCACCTTATCGTGTGGCAAGAATTCTTGCTTATTTGGATCCATGGAGTGATCCTTTGGGAAGTGGTTTTCAAATTATTCAAAGTCTTTATGCCATTGGACCAGGTGGTTTATTTGGTTTAGGACTTGGAAATTCTATTCAAAAACATTTTTATTTACCAGAACCGCAGACTGACTTTATTTTTGCTATTGTCTCTGAAGAACTTGGGTTTATTGGTATTTTAATATTAGCAAGTTGCTATATTATATTGTTTTATCATATTGTAAAAATAAGTTTACAGACGGAAAATCTATTTGGAAAATATTTATCTTTGGGTCTTATATTGGAACTTATTTTGCAAACACTTTTAAATCTTTTAGTTGTTGTTGGATTAATCCCAGTGACAGGGGTTACATTGCCATTTTTAAGTTATGGGGGATCAAGTCTTTTGATTTGTCTATCAGCGATGGGCATTATCTTAAATATTTGTAAGTCAAGTGAATAGGCATATACATTTTTAATCATTGATTGTTACTTCTTCAAATTTGTGATACACTTAAGACGATGGAAAGTGGTTGAGTAGTATGAGCAAAGGAATCCTTCGAATCATCCTTGTTATTTTACTTAGTATTAATGTCGTTGTCTTGCATTATTATAAAGGTTTAATCAATACTTTGGAAATTGTAAATATTGAATATAAAGAAGGTATTAATGAAAACAATACAAGAACTGTTATGATGACAATAGGAGGAAATACGTTAGATGCAACTTGTAGTATTGATGGAAAAACATGGGTAGAAGTAAATGATGGAAAATGCTCTTTAGACGTTGGTGCAGGAGATTATGAGATTCAAATCAAGAGACAAAATCAAGTGCTTACAGAAAATGTAAAAATGGATATAAATGGAGCAAAGAGTATTTCTTTTCATGTTGATAAATATTATTTAGCAGTAGGAGAGAAAGCAAAACTCAATTATTCAGCTATTGTAGTAGGAGAAGGGCATTTAAATTGGTCAAGTGAAAAGGAAGATATTGTTTCTGTTTCTGAAGGAGAAATTGAAGGAAAAAGTCTTGGGACGTCAAAAGTTTCTTTATCAGATGGGACAGGGAAAAAAGCGGAAGTATTAGTTATTGTAACTGATTTATTAGAAAAGCCAGTGTTGAATGATAAAAAGAAGTTTTTGCCTTGCAAAGCCTTTACAGAAGAGGAAGCTCTCGTTTTTGATGAAGCTTTAGAAACACGTATTAAAAATAAAGGAGAAGGATCTCGTGCAGCTTTAATTGAAACGATTCGTTTTTTGACATTATCTTTTCCCTATAAGATTTCTTACTTTTATGAAAATGGGAGATTAACTCAAAATAATGTGCGAAATAAAGCAGATGGAGAAGGTAGGTATTATCATAAGGGACTCTTTTTATCAGAAAATAAGTTTAAAGATTTAGTAGCAACACACAAGGGACCTGCTATTTGGGGATGCCCACTTACGAATTTAGAGGACCATGGAAAGTATAAGCCAGGTTCTAGATATCCAAATGGGTTGGATTGTAGTGGTTTTGTTACTTGGGCTCTTTATAATGCAGGAATAGATGTTGGTGATATTGGTGCTGGAATTGATCCTAATGTCAAAGATATGAGTGATGTAGGAGAAATGCATACACTTACCTATGATTATGCAAACTCCGATGATTATCATGTAGGTGATTTAATTGCTAGATGGGGACATACTGCTTTAATTGCAGGGAAAGATGATCAATACTTATATATTGCTGAATCTTTACTTAAGGGAGTGCGTATTGAAAAAGTAAGTTATAAAAATAAGAATAGTGGTTTGTATAAATATTATGCGTATATTAATAAATTAGATGAGGAGTATATAGCCAATGATGATTATTTAGAAATGTGGTAACATGTTTCTTTTTTATTTACATTTTATGGTTTATTCTTTATAATGAATTTAGGTGAATAGAATGAAAAAAATATTAAATAATAAAGTAGTACAAATTGGAATTACCACTTTTTGCGTAATGGCGGCCTGTATATTATTTACTTTCTTTTTGCTAAGAATAGGAAAAGTATTTGCTGCATTACAGGCTTTTACAAAAATCTTGATGCCATTGATCTTTGGGTTAGTTCTTGCCTATATTATGCATCCGATTGTAAATTTTTTCGATTATAAAGTACTTAATCGAATTGAAAAGAATACCATAAGAAGAAACTTAAGTATTTTAATGACGATTGTTATTATTTTAAGTGTTTTAGCTGCTTTGATTAGCGTTATTATTCCACAGTTATTAATGAGTGTACAATCTATTATCGTGAATGCGCCAACCTATTTTAAAGATTTAGAACATTTTATTGTAGGATGGTTTAAAGACAATGCCATGGAGCAATCTATTTTAGAGAATTATGATACGATCGTAGGTTATTTAATGAATAGTCTTAATAATATTGTATTGCCAATGGCAGATAATGCGATTAAGGCGTTAAGCAATGGAATATTTGGTATATTTAATTTTGTTTTCAATCTAGCGATTGGTCTTGTGTTTGCTGTATATATCTTAGCAAATACATCAAACTTTGGAGCAGGAATTAGAAAAATGCTTTATTCTTTGTTTAATGTAGAAAAGGTGAATGGTTTTATTAGCGAAGTGAAACATATTAATCATGTATTTGGACAATTTATGGTCGGAAAAATCTGTGATTCATCGTTAGTGGCTTTAGTAACTTTTACCTTTTTAATGATTTTTAAATTTCCATATCCACTTCTTATCGCGGTTATTATTGGTCTTACCGATTTGATTCCTTATTTTGGACCTTATATTGGAACGGTTCCTTCAGCACTGCTTATATGCTTAGTAAGCCCTGTTAAGGCCATTACCTTTATCCTATTTATCATCGTCTTACAGCAAATTGATGGAAATTTAATTACGCCAAGAATTCAAAAACAGGCTACTGGATTACCAAGCTTTTGGGTGCTTTTTGCCATCACTTTATTTGGAGGATTATTTGGTATAATTGGAATGCTTATTGGGGTACCATGCTTTACAATTATTTATGAACTTATTAACGATGTTGTTGAAAAGCGTTTGCATGGAAAAAACTTACCAGTAGATACAGAATATTATATGATGGTAGATGGTGTAGAACAGAAAGTTGTACAGGCAAAAAAACGCGTAGGAAGGAGAAGAAAACTTGAAGAATAGGTTTTCTTTTTTTATTTGAATGAGTGTATTTTTATAAGTATAATTTTTTATCTACAGCGAAAATGACATTTAACACTAAATATTGACAAATTATACGAATTTATAAAGACAAAATATCATTTCAATGATATAATAAAATATGATAAGGAGAGCATATCATGAGCGAACAATTGATTTTGATGTTAACATGTTTTTACGCAGCCATTACATTGATTGTCGTTTTAACGGCTGTTTTTCTCGTGATTCGCAGTTTGAAAAAACAGTATATGTCCAACTTAGTAGAGCTTGAACGCAATAAAAATCTTATTATTAGTGGGTCTATACTTTCTGAGCTTAATAAAGTAGAATCCCTTATCAATAACAAAGATTTAGAAGATAAATATAATTATTGGAAAACGATTTTTAAAGAATTAAAAGATGTAGATGTTCCTAAAATTACAAATGCTTTAATAGAAGCCGATACAATGTTTCGCCTACGTCATTTAAAAGAGGCAAATCGTCATCTTGCAAAGCTTGATTTTGATATTTATATCATAAAGAGTAAAGCTCAAAAACTATTAGAAGATATTAAAGAAATTACTTTGTCGGAACAAAAAAATCGCGAAATTGTGACAAAGTTAAAAACCGATTATCGAACAATTTTCTTAAAATATAATAATAACAATAAAGAAGATTATTCTCTTATCCAAATTCCTTTAGAACTTCAATTTGAAAATGTGGATAAACTTTTTTCAGCTTTTGAAATGGCAATGGAAAGTAATGTTTATTCTGAAGTGGGGAAAATTGTCAAAGCATTAGATGATACGATTGGAAATTTAAGAATTGTCATAGAGGAAGCACCTTCAATTATTATGATGGGGAAAAGTATGATTCCAAGTCGTATAAGTGAGATAAAAAAAATCAGTGATCATATGCTGCAAGAAGGATATAATCTCGATTACTTGCAGATTGATTATAATATCAGTGAATCTGAAAAGAAAGTGGCAGACATATTTGATCGATTGAATGTATTAAATTTAGAGGATTCTATCTTTGAACTTAAAACGATTATGGATTATTTTGATCGTTTATACGCAGATTTTGATAAAGAGAAAATTGCTAAGAAATTTTTTGATGATTACATTCGTAGTGTTGTTTTGAAATGTAAAAAGTTAAAGAAGATTATTGGCAATATCTCGAAAAAAATTGATGATATTAAATACAGTTATGATTTGACAGATGATGATGTAAAAATTATAAGCGAACTTGATAAAGAGGTGGAGAGTTGTCAACAACTTTATGATGAAGTCATGTTTGAATATCGCAGTAAAAAGACAGCTTATACACGGTTAAGCAAAGAAATGGAGTCAATTAATTCTCGTCTTGTAAAAGCGGAAGAAAAACTCGATTATACGTTAAGGAGTTTAGGTTCTCTTAAAGAAGATGAGATTCGTGCTCGTGAACAATTAGATGAAATCAAAAGTATTATTCATCAAGCAAAGGAACATATGAATACCTTTAAGTTGCCGATTGTTCCTAAAAACTATTATGTAGAATTAGAGGAAGCGAACGAAGCTTTGAGAAATTTAGTGATTGAATTAGAAAAACAACCAATTTCAATTAAAACGTTAAATACACGTGTAGATACAGCACGTGATCTTGTACTCAAAGTTTATAATACTTCTATAGAAGTTGTGAAAACAGCTTCCATGGCGGAAAATGCGATTGTCTATGGAAATCGTTATCGAGCTATGAATAAAACGATTGACTCGGGACTTTTTAAGGCTGAGAGAGATTTTTTTAAAGGAAATTTTAAGAGTAGTTTAGAATATGCCATTAATTCGATTAATATTATTGAACCAGGTATTCATAAACGATTATTAGAAGCAAGTAAAAATGGAAATAAGTTAGAGGGATAAATATGGTTTATTTAGATTATTCAGCAACAACACCTGTTTTACCAGAAGTGTTGGATAGCTATAATAAAGTAACAGAGGAATATTTTGGAAATCCAAATAGTTTGCATAGTTTGGGAGTGAAATCGCAAGAATTGCTCGAAAGCGCTAATTCACAAATTGCGGAATTGTTGCACATCAAAGAGACAGAGTTTATTTATACTAGTGGAGCTACAGAAGCTAATAATTTAGCTATCATTGGAGCTGCTTTGACCTACAGAAGATATGGTAAGAGAATTCTATTTTCAAAAATGGAACATCCAAGTATTTATGGGATTGCCAAATATTTAGAAAAGTTAGGGTTTGTGATTGATTATGTCAATGTTACAGCAGAAGGCGTTATTGATTTTGAGGATTTAAAACGCAAAGTGACAAAGGAAACGATTCTTGTCAGTATATGTGCTGTAAATTCAGAAACAGGAGCAAGACAACCGTTAAAAACAGTTAGACAAGTCATTCGTAAGAATAATGAAAATTGTATTTTTCACAGTGATATGACGCAAGCTATTGGAAAAGTAAATTTGACAATCAATGATGTTGATTTGGCTAGTATGTCAGGACATAAAATCTATGGACCTAAGGGGATTGGACTTTTATATAAAAACCGCAATGTAGTTTTAACACCTCTTATGTATGGAGTAGAAGATGGGGAATTGCATCCAGGAACTCCAGCACTTCCTTTGATTGTCTCTTTTGCGAAAGCTTTACGGCTTGCTCTTACAGACTTAAACAAAAAGGAAGAAGGAGTGCGTAAATTAAATGAAGTGATTATTGCGCATATGAGAAAATATCCTGAAATACAAATTAATTCTAGTAAGTATTGCATTCCTCATATTTTGAATCTAAGTTTAATGTCGATAAAGCCAGAAACCTTTATTCACGCCTTAGAAAGCGATGAAATCTATGTTTCTTCAAATACAGCTTGTTCACATGGCAAAAGAAGCGAATCCGTAATGAATATGTATGGGGAATATAAAAGAAGCGAAACAACGATAAGAATTAGTCTTTCTTATATGACGCTTCCGTCTGAAATCAATGAATTTTTAGACTCGTTTGATAAACATTATGAAAAGCTAAGTAAGTTAAAATAGTTGAAAAATGACAAGTTTTACACAATTTGTGCTATAAGTGTTGACTTAAATTTTACAAATTTTGGAAGAAACTTCCTTAGTCAAGAATATATCTGTTCAGAATTCTTTGTTATCAACAAATAACCTAAAAGAATCTCATGTCTTACAGTAGAGATTCTTTTTAGTTGACAATCTTTGCTATATTTTTTACATATTGGGGTAAAATAATAGGGAAAATTGCCAACTATTGTATTTACTTAAATAGGCTTCAATGCTATAATTCTCTATAGGAGGGTACAAAATGAAAAAGGTTATCGCGCGCATTATACCAATATTTTTCTTTGCTGCATTTTTTGCAGTTGTTGTACAAATGAATATTCCATACGAGCTTAAAAATCAGGCTCGACTTCTTACAAATAAAGGGAAACTATCAGGCACCTGTTATACAGGTGATGGCAGTCTTTATTATGTGAATGAGGATACTACTCTTTATGAGGGACCTAGTATACGTTATAAAGATGTAGAAAACGTGAGCGGCAATTCTGCTGTTAGGGCTTATTGTGAAGAGAACGGGTTTGTTAAGGTGAGTAAGACGAGTAATAAATGGTTATCTAAAAATGTCTTAAGTCCTATGACGCTTGCAGATTATAATGATTTTGATGGTGGTTTTATAGAAGAAACTACTGATTTTTTAGTAAGTGAACCTATTATTAATGGAGAAGGCGGGCTAGAGTCACTTTATACGAATAGATTGGGATCTGTTTTCTTTTCTATTTATGATATTCGTAATATCGCTATTGATGAAGCAGAAGCTTTGTCCGTTTCTGTATACAAAAATGGAAGTGAAGTAACGCATCAATTTGATATCAACAAAGGTTGGTTTGATGGTACTTCTATGGACATCACTTTAGAACTTAAAAGTGAACAGGGATATACTGCAGGAACTTATTCAGTTCAAGTTCGTGCAAATGGTATTACTAAAATGATTTCGTTTACAATGCTTGGAGATTACTACCATTTTGATGTGGATTGGCAACAAATTTCTCATAATTTGGGCAATCCAGCAAATGTAGAAAATGAATGGCATATGACATTAAAAGATATCTTTAATATTCCTTCTATTCAAGATTATCAAATTGCGATAAAAAAAGGAAATACAAATTATACTTCACGTTTTAACATTACACGATCAGAAGATACCATCGTTATTAAAAATAAGACAGGATCAAGAACTAATCGTCCACCAGCAGGAGATTATAAAGTGACAATAAGTTATGGGTCATCTAGTGGTGCATGTGGAATTATTACGTATACATTTGATTTTACGATTGGAAATCGTCAGTTAGTGTTTGAAAGACTAAGTATTGAATCTCATCGATATGATCGAACACCTTTAATCATCTCATATGAATTACAAATTCTAAAGAAAACAGCCACACATATTACCTATATATTAGAAGGAACGACACATACAGATACGATTGAAAATTTCAAATCTGTATATACAGCAGTCGATGTTACTTCTATAGCAGCTGATGAAAACGGTGCGATTCTTTATCGTTTTGATGAAGGTGCGATTGTAAAGGCAACAGATGCTCAAGTAAGTTATTATGATTTACAAAATAATCTGACGACTGTAACAAAAAGTGCTTTTGTCTCTGCTTATAAAAAAGTATATGATGCTTTTATAGCAGATGAAAAGTATAATACAGATGCATCAGGAAATCTTATCCGTTTTGAACGAGGACAAAGAACGATACCAAATAAATTATTGCTTTCAAAAAATCAAAATATCTTGGCGTTAAGTGGTGGAGAAATAACGTTTGTCTATCATTATGAAGATATCTCTGAAGACGACTTTAACTCTTTAAAATATGCAATTATGTCAGAAGATGGAACTACTTTAACAGAAGAGGAAGGTTTTTCGATTGAATATAGTCATACCGATTCAGAAATGACGATAAAACTTATCTATGACAATACAGATGAAAAGTATATTGGAGATTATTATATTTCATTGAAATTCCCTGATGTAAGTGAATGTCGAGTTGATTTCCACCTTTATGATGCTGAGGTCGATTACTATTTAAATGCACAAGTTGAGCAAGGATATTCCTCTGAGGTGCCAGCAAATAAGAAGATAAAATGGGAAATCGCACTTTATTTACAAAAAGCAGGGTTAGATTATACGTATATCAATCCAAGACTTATTGATGTCTCTATTTATGATAAAATGGCAGATTTGGATGAGGCAGGAAATCTATTCTTTTATGAACAAGTCAATTATGATATCGAGATTTTGAAATATAAAGATGCACTCATTAGCTATAAAGTGACAATTGGAGATGAGACACAAGAAGTAATAGATGAAGCTTTTGAAGTGTTCAAAAGTAAGTACGCTACTGTCGCAGATGATGTTTTAAAATATCAATATGATGCATCAGGAAATCTAATAAAAACAACAGATAATTTTGATTTGCATATCAAAAGTTTTACCCCAGCAACAGGTGGAGATATGCTTGTTACCTATGTAGATCAAGCAGGTGCACAAAAACAAATGCTTTTACAAGAATTTAGAACGAAGTATCCTGATATGTATGCTTATGTTGTAACACGTTTCTTATTTGATGCATCAGGAAATATCATTATGGGACGTCTAAAGGGAAGTTATATCGTAAAGGAACGCGATGGAAAACCGATTGAAGGTCATGAGATTACAAATCTATTTGATATTGAAATTACGGATGATGAGACAAATATTACAAATCCGATTACAATTACACCTAAATCAGAAATTGATCCTGGTCAATACTATGTTTATGTTGCTTATGATAACTATATTGGTGTAGGATATGTCAATAAAGAAGAAGATGCCGTTATTAGTCGTGAAAATTATCCTGATATGTGGATGCAAAATATTCATAGAACAAGCATTACTTATGTTGAACCTGTTTATGAAATTGAAACTTCATTGCCAGAATTATCAAATACAGGAAATGATAAAAAAAGAATGTATACAAATATCGAAAGTAAAGCTACTATTCGTGCTGATTTAATCGATATCTATACATATGCAGGGATAGACTCTAAAATAGAGTATTATGATGAAGATGCAGATGAATGGGTAGATGCTTCAAGTTATTTTAAGAAAGAAGATAACTTAAATCGTGATTCAAATCAATTAGATGGAGAACAATATGTGTTATCTCTTATTACAAAAGGAACGATTCCAAGTGGAAAATATCGAGCTACTATTTCTTATGAAAATAGAAAACAGACAGCAAGTAGTAGTCAAGAGTTTGAAGTGTTAGGAAAATACTATGGTTTGTTTGTAGAAGATACGGAACCTGATCCGTTAGAATTTTATCCAAATCAAGTACTTACAGCAAAGATTAATATGAAAGGGTATTATATTAATGATCCTGATAAAATTGTTCCTAGTCTTGTTCAAAAGATTTCGGGACTTTCAGATACTTCTCTTCAAGTCGATACCGAAAAACACGAATTTAAAAATCGTGATGGAGTGGTGCTATTTACTTATAATACCGAGGTAGATGAAACGTATTATAAAGAAGAGGGTATCATACGTTATGTTTTCTCTTTAACAAATGTAAAAGATCAGGCTGATATGGCACTTTATGATTTAACATTTGACTATCAAGAAGAGGGAGAAGAGGCCACACAGACAACTTTAACTTTTGAAGTTCTTAAAGCGGCTTATGAATATAATGTAGAAAATGATTATCCATATGCAACAGAAGATGAAATGTATATTTTAAAAGATATTGAGACTCAATATATTGATACAGATGAATTGGATGATTTTCAATATATTCTTGAACGATATAGTACAAAAGAACATCAATGGGTAGATGTTTCAACTCCAGGAGTTTCTTATAAAATGACAAAATCTATTACAGATACATGGGATGCTCAAAGTGAAGATTATGATGACACCGTGGAACACTTGACTCATAAAGGACAAATTAAAATTTCTCTAGATCGTGAAGCGATTATTGAATTAGATGGCGATTATCGATTAGGTGTTGTTTTCAAAGATGAAAAAGTCCGTTACTTCGATATGCCTTCTTTAAAGACTTTATTCGACTGGACTGTTGATAAAATTGAACCTAGAGGAAAATTCTATGATGAAGAGACAAATGAAGTTTTGGATGTCAAAGGTTTCTATCAAAACTTGCAAGATACAGGTATTGATATTGAGGTTAATACACAAAGAAAAGATACCCTTCATTGGGTAATCAATAAAGAATGTTTAGATGTCTTAAATAACGACAATGGTACTTGTGATTTTACATCAGGAGCAAACTATAATCGTTATTTTACAGAGGAGAATACGATTGCTTCTAATCAACAATTAAAGCTAAATTATCATGAAGTAGATGGACAAAAGCTTGAAAAAGGACATTATGCTTTAGTTTTATACTATACGACAAGAGATGTTAAAATGTTTGACATTGAAGTAAAGGGGAATTATGCAGATATTGTTCTTAAAGAGGCGACGATTTATTCTGATATAAAAGATAAGACAGCAGATGGTTTATATAAAAATAAAGTGGGGCATCTTTACCTTCCTGTAAGAGTGTATGGTATGTCCTATGAAGATACGTTAGTTTCCATTACCGATTCTAATGGTGGAGGAAATTATAAAAATATATTCGTTTATGATGAATCAAAATATCTAAAAGATCATATTCTCGATATTACGTATAATCCTAGTGTAGCTGAAGCTTTAGTACAAGGCTATCGCATTTCTATCTCTTGTGATACAGGAGATGAAGTTATTGAACGTTCCCTAGATTTTACTATGAATGCAGAGTATTTTAATTATACATTGGGAGAACCAAAGATAGAACCAGATCCTTTGCTTCCAGATTCTAAAGGAAAAGTAATATTCCAAGTAGATACAGAGGAAATTGAGAATGTCGCCAATGGAATTAATGGGCAAGATGTCTTATCCGAAAAACATAATTTTGCTAAACAAACGAAAGTTTATAATGCAAGAAAACAAGAAGTTACTTCTTCGTTTAAGATATCTGCTGTTAATAATTTAAATGGACCTAATTCTTTTGATCTCGTCTTAGAACAACTAGAATTAACGTTTCCAGGAACGTATACTATTGAAGTAAGTTATACGTATTTTGGAAGAGAATTGAAAAAGACAAAGACGTTTACGGTGGCAAACTTCTATAAGAGTTTCCAAATTGATCGCGTAGAAATGTTGAGTGACACATTGGATAAACTACTCCATAAAAATAAGGCAGGAACGTATCGTGTTTATTATTCAAGTGGTTATGATTTAGATCGTTCAAAAATGAGCGCGAAAGTGTTTAATGCAACAGGAATAGACGTTACTTCTTCCTTTGATATTAATGTATTTAATGACTATGTAGATGTTTACTATAAAGGAACGAATCAAGTAGATGCAGGAGATTTAAAGATTGTCTTAAGTTATAAGGAAGACGATATGAAAACAAGCAGTGATAAAGAGATTATAGTTAAGATGCTTGGAAATTATAAAGAGATAATCCTTTCTAATCTTTTTACTACTTTTGACCGTATTTATGGCGATGTAGATGGACAATATTATACCTTTGATGTTGATACTACTTTTGTTGGTACTGAAGAGTTGAAGCCACTAGTTGAAAATGCCTTTGGTGTTGATGTAACAGCACAATTTAAAGTGACAAAAGAGTCAAGTATTGATTATACAGATACTTATCGTTTAGATATACTTCCTTTTGTGTCACCAGTAGGAGAGTATAAGATTAGTATGTTTACAGTAGATGAGGTAGGAGAGAAGAATCTATCTAATGCCCTAGACTTTACAGTAGATGCTTTGAAATATAAGATTACGTTAACAGAAAAGTCTACTTTGAAACAGAAGATTAGTTATAATAGTCAGAATGTATTTTATGATAAAGATGGATTTGTAGGACACTATGAATTTGTGAGTGATTATAAAGAAGCTAGTAGTTCAGATTATTCAGTTCTATTAATGAAAGATGGTAAAGTGGTTTCAGTAATAAAGGATGGCATTACTTATGATGATGCGAAGAAAGTCTATGTTGTTGACTTTGAATCGGGCGCTTTAGAAAAAGGAGACTATGAAGTGGCGATTGCATTATTTTCACTTCCATATGATAAAAAAGAAGCTAAAGTAGAAGCCTACATTAAGGCAACAAGTGTATCAATCCTTTTAAATGGCACTGTTCAAAATGGGGATGCGACATTCTATCAAGGACAGACTAGAACCATTAGCTATCAAGTAGAGCCAAAGAATGCGACAAATCAAAATTTCAATTTCTCAGTTGGATCAGGAAGTATTGCTCAAATAAAAAACAATACATTAGAGATTGTTGGTGCGGGAACGACTTCACTTCGTGTATCTAATGGGGAAATCGAAAAAGAGATTCGTATTACAGCATTAGAACATTTAACTTCTGATCTCTATGAAATGAACTATAGTGATATGACGATATATGTCAATCGCATGACGACGACAAAACTTCTTGCTTCGACATTCTTAAAACACATTTTTGGACTTCAAACGAATTATCAAATTTTTGATAGTAAGGGACAAAATATTACATCAATTGTTGGAGTGATTGGAACCAATATGAGTATAAAGAATGGAAATGAAACATATAAAATAATAGTCATTGGAGACATCAATGGGGATGGAAGTATTACAGGAACAGATGTTGGAGCGCTTTATCAATATACAATAGGAAAAAGACGCTTAGATGCGAATCAATTGAAAGCTGGTCGCATACGAAAAGTACAAAATATTACAGGAACAGATGTTGCTGCTTTATACCAATTTTCAATTGGCAAAAGACAACAAATTTAAGAGGAAAGAATGAAAAGAACTATTGTGCTTATCTTCTTTCTTCTTTCTCCAAGTTCTGTTTTAGCTGAAAGTATTTGGCTAGAGTGTCCAAAAGAGGTAAATAAAAACGAAGAATTCACATGTGCAGTAAAGGGGTATTCCTCTTATGAAATCTGTGCATTAGAATATCAATTTGCGATTCCTTCTTCATTGCAAAAGATTGATTTTCAGATTGATCCCATTTGGCAGGGAGGAGAATATGAGAATAAAGTTGTTCTCTATACAGAAGATAATAAAGTAGGAGATTTTGAAGTAGGAACGATTACCTTGAAGACAAGTAAAAAATTTAATTCTGATGACATTAAGACGACATGGTTGCTATTTGGAGATAAAGATTTACAGGATCATGTAATTATCGATCATAAAGAACAATCTGTCAATGATTTGGAAAAAAATGATAAAAATCATGAAAGAAGTCTATATTTTTATTTGATATGTGGTATTATAGTTGTAGTAGGAATATTCATTATACAAAAAAGAATAAAGAAAGTAGGAAAGTGATATGAGAAAGAGAAACTTTATACTGTTGTTTATCTTGACGAGTTTTGTACTGCCGATAAGTGTGCATGCGACTTCAATGAGTGTCAATGTAAGGTGTAGTGACGTCACGATAAATAATACGACAAAATGTACTGTCACAGGAACTGCATCAGGCGGAGAAATTATTTCTGTTCGTGGAAATTTTTCTGTTCAAGGTTCAAGTGGTGCAGCAAGTTTTGTAAATATGAGTAATGGTAGTGGATGGATGGGACAAGCCAGTGGAAATTCTTTTTCCCTTTATGGAGATGCGCATAGAAATTCTTTTACAATTGCGACCTTTGAAATAAAAGGAACAAAAGCTGGAAGTGTCACTTTCAACGTAAGTAATATCATCGCTGGGGATAATGACTTAAATGAATTTAGTGCATCAGGTAGAAGCGCATCATTCAAAGTAAATGCGGCAACGACAAAACCGACTACAACAAAGAGCACAACGACAACGGCGAAAAAAACAACAACGAAGTATACCAATAATACGCAAGCGACAAATCCGACAACAGAGCCAACAACTGAACCAACGACTGAACCGCCAATACCACTTACGCTTGCCAGTTTAAAAGTCGATGACTTTACGGTAACGAATGAAGGAGGTATTTACTATGCAACAGTAGATGCCGAAACAGAAAGCGTAATGATTGAAGCGACTGCGGCTGAGGGTATTACAATTATTGGAACAGGAAAACGAAATTTAGCAGAAGGAAAGAATGCCGTTGAACTTGTTTTAAAAGATAATACAAATCGAACAGCTACAGTTCAACTTATCATTACAAAACCAGATGGATCTGGTGTTTATGATACTTTACTTACAAACTTAAAAGTCGTAGATTATGACCTTGATTTTAAACCAGATGTAAAAGAGTATACAGTAACCGTTCCAAGTTCTGTAAAAGAAATTTATATTATGGCTGAATCTTATAGTGAAGATGTTGTCATTACAGGAGCAGGATTAAAAGTTTTAAGTAAGGGAAACAATACAGCTTATGTTACGGTAACTTATGGAGATTTAGCGGCAACTGAATATAAAATACATATCAAAAGAAGTTATTCTTCGACAATCTTATTAGCTGTTATTGGAGTATTGACCATAAGCTTTTTAGGATTTATCTTTTATTCAAGAAATCATACAAAGAAAAAATTAGAAGCGGCATCCTCTGCGAAAATACGTGAGCAAGCAGAAGAAAACAGAGAAGCAAAAATGGCTTCTCCACAAATTCAAGTAGGTGGAGAGAGTGTGGTAAGTACGGGACGAGGACTTGTAACGCCAACAAAAGTGATGGATGTAAAACCAGCAACGAACCCATCGCCTGTTAATCCAGTGCCAGCAGCTGCACCTGTAAATATGGTGGAAAAGGCTTCTCCTCAAGTGAAAGTGGTGAAAAAACAAGTAGTGCCTTCGGGTTCTAATGTAAAAACAGTGAAACGAGTAATTCCACGAAATAATCCAAATGATACTGTGGTAACAAATCTAAAATAAGAAATTTGCATTTTTTAAAATTTGTGCTATAATACACCTCAATAAAAAAGGGGTGTATTTTTATGTTCATAAGTAATGAATGTGTTAACCAAGTTTTCACGATATTTCGTGGTTTAGACTTTACAGATGAACAAATTATATTACTTTTAAGACGATGGAATGTGTTAAGCGAAACAATTGACAAAGTGGAAAAGAATTTTCCCATTTTTGAAGAGTATTTACAATCCTTACAGTATACAAAGGAACAAATTCGCGATTTTGCTTGTCTGTATCCAAAAGCGATGACTGCTGTTAATCAGCCTGTCTATTATAGTAAATATCGTCCAAATGGTTTTGAGAGAATAAAAGAAACGGCAAAAACAAGCGCCAGAGAATATCATGTTGATATGGAAGGTATTCTTAAAATTTTAGTAGGTCTTGGCATATCGAAAAAACGAATTGAAAAGTTGTTTAAGGAAAATGTTCCTATTATATTTGAAGAACCTGAACGTATAAAAAAGAATTTAATCTATTTAATTGGCATAGGTTTAAGCAGGGAAGAAATTTCCGCTTGTTTAGAATTTAACTACAAGATTTTAGAATATGATGAAGCCTTTTATCGGCGCGTAGAAAAAGTAATAGCACCATACCGTATAAAATTAGCGGAAGTATTAAGAATGAAAATGAAAAGGCGAGCAAACTTTCAATTTGAGGGGGTATTTGCTCTCTTTGAAGTAGCGAATGCGTTAAGTGTCGATAAAGAGAAGTTTAAGAAGAGTCTATTTAGTAATCCAAATACTTTAAACAGTTCTTCAATGACAATCTATGATTTTTCAACTAATTTTAAAAAATTAGGATTTGATGAAGAACAGATTAAAACGATTATGGAAACTTCTGTAGGAGTTATCGTCATTGATTATGAAACACTAAAAAGAAAAAAAGATATCTTAACAGAATATTATGATGAAGAAGAGGCAATTTCTATGCTTGTACGATTCCCAGGATATTTTTCGATGAGTTGTGAAAATATTCGCGAGAAGTTAGATGTAGGGGTGTATACAAATAGCTTAGAGTTTCTTTTTAAAAATCCTAAGAACCTGATGCAAAGCGCAAAATTGACACTCGCAAGATTTTATAGTTTTTGTGGAGATTGTAGCAGTAGAACATTGTTCCTAGGAGAAAAAGAATTTATAAGACATTATAATGTAACAAATGCCGAAGTGATCGCGAAATATGAGCGAGAGAAAAAACAGACGCATCAAATTTTTATAAAAAATTGAAAAAAGGATTTGCAAAAAATGAAAAAAAAGAGTATAATGAAAAAGAACTCTGTTAAGAAGGAAGTTGAAATTTGACAAATTAAATAAAAGAATGTATAATAGCAAACAAAATTTTATTTAGAGGGGATATTATGGAAAAGGAAAACGAAATTATAACAGAAAACAAAAATGAAAAGAAAAATAATATAAAGAAAGCTCTTGGAAGAAGCGCAGCTATCTTAAGTGCTGTAGCAGTTGGAGGGGCTGGATATTTTTACAAAACATTGGAATCTAATGATCTAGTGAAAAAGACGGTAGATGTTATTGATGAGGTTCCTGAAGAAATGCCAAAAGGCGATAAAGAAACACAAGAAATTATAGATACTGTCAAACCATCAGATTTAAAAGAAGAAGGTCAAGAGGAAACAAAAGAAGAAGTGATTCCTGAATCTTCTGAAACAGATATAGTTAATACTACGATGAAAGATGAACAAATTATTGAAGATCGTACTTTAGTTATTCCTGTTTTGGATATTAATCAGTATAATGGAAATTCTATAGGAAAAGCGTTAAGTGTTGCTGGTTATCCAAGCGATTTTGCCTACCGTAAAGCTTTAGCAGAATACTTTGCTAATGAAAATCCAGAACTTTATAGCAGCTTGATCCCTTATAAAGGATTAGATAGCCAAAATATATTCTTGCTAGAAATTTTAAGAAATAGACAAATTGAGATTGGACAAGATGAGGAAACTGAGGAAAAGTCAAATGAAGTAAATTCTGATCATGAAAGCTCAAATACTTCTTCTAGTTCATCATCTAATTCATCGTCTAGTTCGTCATCTAATAAACCAAGTACACCACCTACAAAACCTGCTGAACCAGAAAAACCAGAAGATAAAGAAGAGTGGGGACCTTGGGAAGCTATTGATGATGAATACGAACAAAGAGTATCAACTAGCGGTAAGATAGAAAAAAGAAAACATGCCTATGCTAGATGGGTATCTATTAGCGATACTCAAGAGAAGAAAATTTGTAATACTTGTGGTCATGTAGAATATGGCGAACATGATTATGGAAAATGGGAAAATATTTCGGATACAGAGAAACAAAAGGAATGTAAAAGATGTGGACACAAAGTTACACAGGAAATTGATCATAAACATAATCTAACTGTCTGGGCATACTTAAATGCTTCTTTAGAACAAAGAAGTTGTGATGAGGATGGATGTAATTATACAGAAACGAGAAAACATGGAGTGTTGAAATTTGTTCAAAACATCTTCAGAAGCAATGGTGATGGAACGCATAAGAAAAATGAACAAAATAAGTGTACTACATGTGATCACTTGTTTGAAACTTTAGTAGATGAAAAAGAATCATGTCGTTATAATTCTTGGACAGAAGATGCTGACCAATGTTTAGAAAAGCATGATTGTAAAGATTGTGGATATCAAGAAACAAGAGAAAAACATAAAAACACAAAATGGGTTTCTAAAGATGATGAAATAGAACAACTTGTATGCTTGGATTGTGATAAAGTGTTAGAAGAAAGAAAACATGGTTATAATAATCCAGTAACAGAATATATTTCAAATGGGGATGGAAAAACGCATCAAGTTTATGTAACGAAAACATGTCCTACATGTGATCATGAAAAAGAAGTGTCAAACGAAGAAGCAGAATGTACTCCAGGTGAGTGGATTTATAGAGATGGTCAAGAATACTCGAATTGTCAACATTGTGGACAAGAGTTAGTAAGAGTTCATGAACATGACAAAGTACCTGCAGATTTGAAATATACAACTGTAACCGTTCCTGGTGCGACTGCACATAAACGCGCAGAACATTATCAAATTGGAAGTTATACTTGTTCTTGTGGAGAAGTGATTACGGTCACAAAACCTAGTGAAGCATGTACTTATGGAGATCCGTATGTTGAAAATGGATATGAATATGAAGTTGATCCACTTTGCGGACATGTTCATATGTATGCACATATAGACAAGTTTGGAGCTTGGGTAATGGTAGATAGTGAACATTGTGAACAGTCATGCTTAGTAACTGGATGTACAAATACAAATACAGAAAAACATAATTATGGAAACGTTATAGATGGCGTAGAAATTTGTCAAAACTGTAATTATGAACATGTTCTTGAAGAAACTCCAGAAGAAGTTATATTCCCTGAATTGATCGGAATAGATGATCCTCGTTATGAGAGCTACTGTTATGAAGAAATTCATATGGTAGGTGGTGTAGAAAAAGAAAGAATAGCTATAGCACACGATTTTGGAGAACCAACACCTGTATTCGTATTTGATATGTTGATGGGACTTGAGTATAAATGTCAACATGATAACGGATGTAAAAGACAAGTTCAATTTTACTTCGCGAATGGATATGATGCAATTCATGAATTTGAAAATAAACATGGATTACCTGAAACAGATGTTGATGCATTTATTGCAACTCACACACCTGAGGTTACAGTGGAAGAAGTAATAGAAGTAGAAGAAGATGTAGTGGTAGAAGAAGAGGAAACTATTATAAAAGAATCTGATGCAGAAGAAACATCTGAAACTACTACAATTATAAAAGTAGATGGAATCATAAAAGAAGAAGACGTCTATATGGAAGAATCTGAAGAAGAATGGACGTTCGGAGATGATCCAGAAAAGAATAAGGTAATAAAGGACGAAAAAGATTCTACAATTGAAAATTCGGCTGCTCCAGAGGAATCTGCTGAAGAGGTAGTGGATACACAGGAAGAAGTTGAAAAAGTTGTTGAAAAAGTCGTTGAAGAAAAACAAGAGGTTATTGAAGAAGAGGAACTTGATGAATACGGACAAAAGATGGCAGAATATCATAAGCTTCGTGAACAAGAAATTAAAGAAATGGAAGCACAATATGCTGAACTCTTAAAATTCTTAGATGACCAAAAAACACAAGAGACAAATGCAACAGGACCTGTACTAAGTCTTCAGTCTTAAAAAATAAATAAAATAAAAAAAGGAGCATGTGTGATATGAAGAAAGGAAACAAAAAATGGTATCAAAAGGGATCGAATTGGTTAATGGTAATTGTCTGTACAATTCTTATAGGAGTTCTTGCAGTAAACCTTTCCATTATGATTCAAGCCAATACAGATAAAGACAAAGTACCTAGTGTATTTGGCTATAAACCATTTATCGTTCTATCAGGTTCGATGGAGACTGAAATTAAAGTGGGAGACTTAATTATTACAAAAATGGTCGATCCTACCACTTTAGGCGTAGACGATGTTATCGCGTTTCGTGATTCGGAAGGTGCCGTTACGACTCACCGCATTATTGAAGTTGTGAATCGAGAAGGTATTGACTATTTCATCACAAAGGGAGATAATAATACTAGTCAAGATCAAAACTTAGTAGAACTTGGTGATGTTGAAGGAATTTATGTCACACGTATTCCAAGTGTTGGTAATCTCCTAAATGGTCTTGCAAATCCGACAACTATTATAATTGTCATTTTAGGAATTACGGTTGTATTTGCAGCATCTTTCATGATTTCGAGCAAAAAGCAAATCAGTCAAGAAAAGTTGGAATTCTTAGAGTATAAGAGACAAAAAGAATTAGAAGAACAACAAAAAGAAGAAAAAAAGACTGAGGATAAGAAACAGAAAGAAAAGTCGCAAGATAAACCTAAGGAAAACTAACCAAACATTGGTGTAACCAATCGAAAGATTGTTTACATATATAGGAAGTACAAGCATATGCTTCCGATCGCATAGTGTCGACTTATGCACTATATGAAAGAAGTTTACAATGAGGGAGGTGAAAATGATGAAAAATAAAAAGATGTCAATCTTAGCTGTATTAGTTATGTTAGTTGTTGTTACAGCTTATTCAGTAAGTGGAACTTACGCTAGATATACAAGTACTTTCACTGGAAGTGCAAGTACAGCTACTGTTGCAAAATGGGCTATTGAATTAAACGATTCAACTGAGCAAACATTTAACTTTGATTTGTTTAAAACAATTAAAGATTCAAATGGTTCTGAAGAAACTGATGTAGCTGCTGGATTAATTGCTCCTGGTACAAAAGGTGAATTTACAATCAAATTAGCTAATAAATCAGAAGTTAATGCAGAATATACAATTGATTTTGCTCAAACTGGAACTACTTTACCATTAGAATTTAAGGTTAATGGTGTTGCAGGTTTAACTAACATTACTGCTACTCCAATCAACATGAATGGTGAAGCTACTATTTTAGTTGAATGGGAATGGCCATTCAATGCTACTGGAGACGATACTCAATATGCATCTAAAGATGCTGTTGGAGCAGAAGGTGATGAAAATTACCAAGCTGCTGTAGTCAATACTGCAGAAGTATCAGCTACAGTTACAGTTAACCAAGTTGACTAATCAGTTAACATATTTGGAAGTTAATTTAACTTCCAACTAAGTCTATGAGCTATCATAGATTTAGTTGGAAGATTAAGTGCTTAGGGGAGGTGTAAAGCTGTATGAAAAAAAACATTCAAAAGAATGAAGAAGAAAATAACCATACAAAAACAAAACTTACAATTTGTATTATTATTATCATCATTATTATTTTATTATTGATTACGAGCTGTACTTCCTCATTTTGGGGACGTATTGGAAATTTATTTGGGTCTATTGATTATATTTTTAATAAAGATTCAAAGGATAAGAATGTTGTTACAAATACAAATTTAATATTCCAAACACAAGAAAGTGAAATTACTTTGGATGATACAGGGTATAAGATTAGTTATACTGTTAAAAATATCAAAGGTGATGATGTACACTGTACGACAAGTGATGCGACAATTGCAACTTGTATTGCTGAAAAGGATTATGTAGTCATCTATCCTAAGGCAGTGGGAACTGTTAAAATTTTTGCAGAAACAGAGAAAAATGATATTCTCTATAGAGCAGAGACGAGACTTAAGATTACAGAAGGAACTAATGGTATCATCTTAGATAGTACAAGTGGTAACATTGTTCTAAGTTACGGTAAAACGAAAAAAATCCCATATGAATTGAAGGGACTTAAAGATGATGTAAAAGTGACAGTAAGTGATGACAGTATAGCATCAGCTGAAGCTAAAGATGGCGTTTTGACAGTTACAGCTAAAAAGGCTGGAAAAGTTACAGTTACACTTGAAGTTACTGCAAATAATAAAGTTTATACAACTGAATATACACTTAATATTAAAGATAAGAGTACAAATCAAAGCACTAATACAACAAAGACGACGAAGAAGACGAAGAAAACAACAACGAAGAAAACGACGACGACAACTAAAAAGGTGACTCAAAAACCAACCGAACCAACAGAGAAACCGACGACTCCGACAAATCCATCAGAGAAACCGACAGATCCGAATAAATCAAATAATAAAAATCTTGCTTCGTTAACCTCATCAACAGGAACTGTTAAAAAAGTTAGCGATACCAAATATGAAATTACGGTAGGAAAGAATGTTAATGCGATAACCATTACAGCACTTCCAGAAGATAGCAAAGCAACAATTGAGTACACAAAAAACGTTAATCTTACATCAAATATAACAGAGACTCAAATAAAAGTAATTGCTGAAGATAAATCAGAAAAAATCTATACAGTTGTGATTAAAAAGGAATTAGATGGTGATGTATCTGTAGATAAAGTCGTTGCTGACAATCAAGAATTAACACTTGAAAAAGATGGAACATATACTTTAAAAGTAGATTATGATACAACTTCTATTGGAGAATTAAAAGCGTTCCCATCAGATAGTGCTTCTGTTTCTTCTGTATTAAATAATATCGATTTAAAAGAGGGAAAGAATACAGTAAAATTGACAGTTACTTCAGCTGATGGAAATGCAGCAGAATATACAGTAAATATTTATAGACCAGAAAGAAAAATTGAATTTAACCAAAAATCTGTATCTATTCAGGTAGAGGATGGAACAAAGGGACTTGGCTATAAAATCTATGAAAAGACGATTGATTCTGGTGTATGGGAAGAATTAAGTGGAAATTATAATGTAACGGTAGATAAGGGGACATTTAAAGGTTCTGTAACTGTTGAACAAGATATCGTTAATATTACACCGACAAAAGATGATGTAGGTGCAACTCATACGATTACACTTGATTATAATGGACATAAGACGAGTGCAAAAGTTACAGTTGGAACGGTTCCATATTATCTTACAACTTGCGAAAGTGATGTTTGTAAGAATTATGATATTACTTATACAGATGATAATAAATCAAGAAATGTTATTTTCAATACTAACATTTTAGGAGATGACTTTGATGTTACTTCGATTGCTGACGGAATTAAATTGACTGCTAAGAATACAAACGGAATTGACACAAAGGGAGAAATCATCATTACAAGTTCAGATCCAAGTGTTGTAGGTGTTTCAGTATCGAAAAAAGTGAATGCTGATGGTAGTGAGTCTTTCGTACTTTCTCTTAACGCTTTAAAAGATACAGGAAGCGCTGATATTAAGATCACAGGATCTGCATTTGATAAAGTCATAAAAGAGGTAAGCTTTAAAGCGACAATTGTTGCTGAATATAATGTTCTTTTAAATGCTAAAACGAATGGTGGATTTATCAATTCGTTACAAGCGAATAAAGAGTTAGTGATGAAACCAGGTGAAGTATTAGATTTAAGCCTATATAAAGCTTATAAACCAGCTAAACCTGATGAATGTCTATATTATAAAGCAACATGGAATACACAAGCTGATGGCAAAGGAACATCTTATGCATTAGATGATAAAGTTGAAATAAAGGGAAATCTAACTTTATATGCAATCTTTGATGAAACAGTTGATGACAGTCAGTTAGAGATTGTAAAAGAAGAAGGCCTTGTCGTATTTGAAAATTTAGATTTATTTAAAAATGCGAAATCAGAAGAAGAGTTAAATGTTTCAAATTTAATCTATCCTGGATTAAGTGGAGCACAAGAGATGAACTTTACAAATGATACTGGACAAGTTCTTACGATTACAGGAATAAAACTTGAAGAAGATACAATTTGTCTTAGAGAAACAGAATGTGTTAATCTAGGATATATGATTAGACAGACAACAAGAGAAGCCAATGATAAATTCTTCTTGCGAAATCGCTCTGGATATACAATACTAAATCAAGATGCGAACACCAAATATACGCCAATTAATTACACTTCTAAATTGAAGCGTTTCTATACAGAAAATACTATTGACTTAGGTAGTGATGCCATTCGCTTAGAAGATGGAGATTCTACTCAGTTGACAATTTTATGGAAATGGTTTGATAATGATGTTGTAGACACATTAATTGGAAGTCAAGTAACAGAGGATAATAATGAATATTATCTAAAGGTAAGTATCCTTTATACAAAGGAAAATAAAGCTTGCATGAAGAATTAGGATAAAGAGGTGTACTTATGAAAATAGCAAAAAAAATACTAGTAAAGTGCATTTATATCATACTTGTCTTATTAGTTGCTTTTAATGTCTATCAATTTGTAAGTATAGAAGTCTTGAAACAAGACTTGGCAACCGTCAATGGATATGCTATATTAGAAGTCATATCGGGCTCTATGGAACCTACCCTTGGTATTGGGGATATCATTATTATTGATACAAAAGAAGAACATTTAAAGGAAGGTGATATTGTAACCTTCCGGGATGTCAATGGAGCTTTTGTTACCCATCGTATCAAAGAAATTAATGGTTCTAAGATGATTACTCAAGGAGACGCGAATGATTCTCCAGATGAAGAGATGGAAACCAGTGTTGTTGTAGGAAAATATGTCAGAAGATTTAAAGGATTAGGAGTTCTTTTGAAGTCGATTCAAAATCCAGTTGTTATGGTACTGATCTTAATTATAGGTATCGTGATTTGCTTCTTGGGAAGTACTGATAAGAATTTGATACCAAAAGATTTGAGTGATGAAGAAAAAGAATTCTTAGAATATAAGAAAAAAGAAAGAAAGTAGGAAATATAATGAAAGGGTTATTACATAGTAAGTTATTTAGACAAAAATTAATCAGATGGGTTTTTATGTATATCGCGGTTATTTGCTTAACTTCGACTGTAATAACCTATTCACGATATATATCAAAATTACAGGGGGATTCAACGACTACTTCAGCAAAATTCGATGTTAAAATTTTAAAAGATGGAATGGTTTGTAATGAAGAAAGTGATACTTGTAACTTGAATTACAATGCTTTACGACCACGAGAAATCATTACTTATACATTCACATTAGATTCAAGTAATTTAGGAGTATCAGCACAGTTATTTACAAGAATTGGTGTTGCCAGTGATTTTAAAGTTTTAAAAGTAGTGGAAACTAGTGGAAGTGGAAGCAAAACCCTTTATTCAAGTGATGGCACTATAACAGGGAATACAAGCTATCATGAGGGTATGGGAACAGATGAACAAGATACAGCGAAATACAATAGTTTCGTCGTTGACAATTATATTAATATAAATGATACAAGTAGATCGACGCAATATGTATATGAAGTACAAATGCAATATACTGGTGGAGGCCATCTAGATAGTGATGGAGATTATGAGTTTAGTCAGGAAAGTCCAAATGTATCAAAAGCTATTCAAGTTGGTTTTTCAGCAATCCAAAAGGATTAAAATGAAATGGAAAGGAAGTGAAGTTTATGAGTAATTTAAAGTATGTCAATAAAGTGTTAATGACAACCCTTTTAGTTTTTAGTATTCCAACATTTGCGAATTATTCTAAAACTACTTCCAAGTATGTAAAGGATAATTATGTTGCACTTGAATCAAATATGTCATTTGTTAATCCTTCAGGAGAGGGTGACATCACTCTTCTAAAAGGAAATTGGGTAGAACTACAATATAGAGTGTCCTTTAATCGTAATACATTTGTAGATAATGATTTTTATGAAGTGGAAGTACCAAGTGGATGTCTTATTGATGCTGATGGAGTCGAGAGCAAAGCGAAAACGACGATAGATGCAAATAAAGTATCATTAGCGTATGACAATAAGAGTGATGATCAAGTTTCTGTTTCTTATACTTGTACTGTTGCAAATTTAAATGGAACAGCAATTGATGAGAATACAACAAGAGTTACAACTTATGCAAAAATATATGAGACAATGGATGATTTTAGATTCTTGTTTTATAAAGATCATCGCATTACTAATGTAAAAAAACCACATGGTTATGTTGAGGGAGATAAAAAAGAATACTATTATTTACCTGATATATCTGACCTTGATGCAGAAGCTCGTAAACATGAAATTGAAACATGGATTAGAGAAACTTATCCTGAGGCAAATGGCCTAGCAGATTTGGAATCTTATATTACATCTTATTTGCAAAGTGCTTATACAGAAACGCCAGTTGATATTACAACAATTGACTTGGGAGGACTCGACATTACTACGAAGACGGTAGATGGGCAAAAATATTTTGTCTTCCATATTACTGATGACTTTGTAGGATATGTAAAAACTTATAGAGGTACAACTCATAAGGAAGACTTATATTTCTCGAATACTAATATTACAGAAGAACGAGCAAATGAAATTTTAGAAGATTATCTTGAATTCTTCTATCCTAACTCAAGTGATGGAACACCAAGTGAAGAACATACAAAGATTAGTAATTATATTCGCGATTCTGGTGGAATCTATAAAGTGATTAAAGGAACAGGAAGTATAAGAGGTATCTTAAATGGAGATACTCCAGATATGTTTGTTTTATCAGAGAATTTAATGACATTTATCGATATCTTCAATGGAGAGGAAAAACCAATTGAATATTCAAGTACAAACTTTAATGCTCAAACAGTTACAACTGATATACTTACAATGTTGAGTTTAAAATATTCTTATTTACCTGAAAATATTGCAGAAGATAGAGATTTGTATATGGCAATATTTATGAAGGCTATGACATTTACTAGCCAAAAAGTAGATGAATATATATCTTATACAATTAAAGATACAAACGAACAAATTTTAATTCACTTAGTTTCAAATATGGATGAATTAATTTATGTAAATGCAGTTAAGTTAAGTAATGATGAACCTATCGTTATAACAACTCGAACTAATAGTGTTCTCTATACTGCTACATCATTAATTGAATTTATTAGCAAGATTGATGAAGAGAATGCTAAGAGTGATACTCTTGATGATACTTTATATCATACGATTTCTGATTTAGATACTATTCTTACAAATGGTGGTATTGGAAGTATTCAAAATGGTGACTTTGTAGATAGTGTTACCGTTACGATAACTAACGATAAGGGAAATACTAATGATCAAAAAGTAGAAATCACACTTACACATACTGCTTCAACTAATGATGTTCCAGAGGAAGAAGAAAATACGACTCAAGAAAATTTAGCTAATATGTTAGTTCCAGAAAATGCTTCTATTCAAGAGACTGCCGTTATGCAGGAGATGAATGTTCAAACAATAGAGCCTTTAGAAGCTTGGAATGGGGATATAAAAGTTGATATTCAGGAACTTTCTGAAGAAGCTGCTTTAGAAGTATTAGAAAAAAAGGAAGAACTTCTTCTCGTTAAATTAGAAGGAGAAGAAAATTCATTCAATAGTCAAAAAGAAGAGATTTTAGATTAATCTCTTCTTTTTAATTTAAAGTATAAATGCCAATTGTTAAATATGTTGCAAATAGACTCCATATGAAATAGGGAATATTTAAATAAGCACAGTTTTTATCTTTTTTATAAAATAGAACAATCATATATGTGATAAGGCAATCTAAAAATGCAATCCAGAAACAAGCAAGATAACGCCATTTTAATGTAAAAAAGATTATAGGCCAAAAGGCATTTATTATTAATTGTCCATAATAGACAACAGTTTCTAATGTTAAGTTAAACTTTTCATGTGATTTTAATCGTTTATAAGAAATTCCCATTAATAAGTATAAAAGCGTCCAAGCAATGGGGAAAATCATTTTTGGAGGTGCAAATGGAGGTTTGATTAAACTCGTGTAATCAATGTGTTTAGCAATAAAAGGAATGACAATTCCTCCCACAGCTAATGGAGTAAATAGATATACATATTTTTTCCATGATTTTTCCATATGAAACATCCTTTCTCTTTTAGTTTATGCAAAATCATTTCCTTTATACCTAGTATAGAAAGCCTAAACAATACGTAAACTATGAGAAGGTGATTGGTATGGCTAATATAAAAAGTGCAATATCCTTTGGTTTAGTTAATATTCCCGTAGTCTATACACCCATTATTCATAATAATGATATGACATTTCATCAGTTGCATAAAAAATGTGGACATCGTATTCAATATCAAAAATATTGCAATCATTGTAAAAAACAAGTAAAGGAAATTGATTTAGTAAAAGGATATGAAGTAGAAGAGAATGAATTTATTACGTTTACCAAAGATGAACTCGCAAATATGCGAATTGATTTAAAGGGAACGATTGAAGTTGTTGCCTTTGTTCCTGAAAAAGAAATTCCTCCCTTTTACTATGAAAAAACGTATGTTTTATCTCCTCCTAAAAAAGAAAAAGCTTATTCACTATTTTTAGAAGTTTTAAAAAAAAGTGGTAAAGTAGCAGTAGCTAAAACGACATTAGGAACTAAATTTTATTATTGTCTTCTTCGCTTTTATGAAGGCGTTATTCTCATGTCGACGATGTATTTTGAAGAAGAAGTAGAAATTCCTGAAACAGTGACTACAGCAGCCTTCAGTAAACAAGAATTTGATCTTGCATTAAAACTAGTGGATCAATTAGCAAGTCATTTTACACCTGAAGACTATCAAGATGATTATCAAAAACAAATCAAAGAGGCTATACAGAAAAAACAAGAGGGGAAAACGATTTCTAAAAAGAAGAGTTCAAAAGCGCCTTCTGTGAAAGACTTAATGACATCATTACAGAAAAGTTTGGAAGCAAAATAGATGTTTTTATCCATTCTTTATCCGATGCTATTAAGTGAAAGAAATCTTCCATTTGATGATGATATGTACCTCTTTGAAATGAAATATGATGGAATAAGAGCCATTATACATGTCAGTCCAACCTCTTTTCGTATTGATAGTCGAAAGGGAATTGATTTGACTGATAAATTTCCAGAATTAAAAAGTCTACAAACCCTTGTTAAGGAAGAAGTTATTTTAGATGGAGAAATTATTGCCTTACATGAGGGAAAGCCGCATTTTAGAAAAGTGATGGAACGCATTTTGGCAAAGGCAGACAAAAAAATAAAGATTTGTAAGAGTGAAAATCCTGTTTTATTTATGGCATTTGATATCCTTTATAAAAAGAAATCCTTAGTAGAACTTCCTTTGATTAAACGCAAAAGAATATTAGCGAAGTTAAAAGAAAATGATTTCTTAATGGTTGTTCCCTATATATTAGGGAAAGGACTTTCATTATATGAAAACGTAAAGGCCTTATCATTAGAAGGAATTGTTGCAAAAGAAATCAATAGTCCCTATGAAATGGGGATGCGTACAGATAAATGGATAAAAATTAAAAATAAACAGATAGAAGCTTTTTTTATTATGGGATATATTGAAAATAAGAATCATACCATGAGTCTTTTGTTAGGCGAAAAAAGGAAAGGTCAGTTTTTCTTCTGTGGAAAAGTATTATTAGGTAAAAAGGATATTGCTTCTAAAATAAAAAGTGTCCCAAAAGAGAAAGAAAGAGGAGATAAAAATGACACGAACGCTATCTATATAAAACCTATTATGAAATGCCTTGTTTCCTACCTAGAGCGAAGTGATACAGGAAAATTAAGACACCCACAATTTATAAAATTGATTACTTCCTAGGGTAAGTGTAAAGACGTCTAATTATAGCCTTCATACACTATTAGTATAAGGAGGTGAAACAGTGAGAAAGGGAATTGATGTTTCTTCTTATCAAGGGAGAATCGATTGGCAAAAAGTAAAACCTTATATTGATTTTGCTATTATTAGATGTGGTTTTGGAAATGATGTAAGAAGTCAGGATGATGTTTATTTTGAAAGAAATGCAAAAATGTGTAAAGAACTGAATATTCCATTTGGCGTATACTTATTTAGTTATGCAACAACTTTAGATGAAGCAAGAAGTGAAGTAGAACATACTTTGAGACTTATTCGTGATAAAAGATTAGAATATCCTGTATTTTTGGATGTAGAATCGCGAAGACAAATGGCCTTAAAAAAAGAAGACTTAGTAGAAATTGTTAAATACTATTGTGAAGAGATGGAACGACATGGTTATTATGTAGGTATTTATGCCAGTTTAGATCGTTTTAGAAGCAACTTAGATTCACGTGAACTTGATGCATTCGATAAATGGGTAGCTGAGTGGAATGATCGTTTTACCTATAGAGGAAAAGCAGGAATGTGGCAACATACATCTTATGAAGAATTAGCAGGTATTAGAGGAAGAGTAGATGGCGATATTGCCTTTTATGATTATCCTAAAATTATTAGAGAAGCACATTTAAATCATTTAGAAGATTCAACTTTAAAATATCGAGTAGGGGATGAAGTTTATGTGACGGGACCTATTTATGAAGATCGTGAAGCATCGAAAGAGATAAAAACAGTCTGTGATACTCTTTATCGCATAGAAGAAGTAGTGGAAGGTAGTGAGGCTCCTTATCGTATAGTTGATGGCTATGTAAAAGCAAATGATGTCTATACAAAAAACACGGAGGAATAGGAAAAAACTATAGATTAATGTTCTTCTTTCCTAAATTTATGAACAATTTTTGAATATGTGGTATAATAGTGTACAGAAAGGAAAGAAAGAAATGAAAAAATATATTATTGCTTTACTTGCTGTACTTTGTTTAGTACCTATGACAACTTATGCGAAAGCGAAGACAACAACAACGACAACGACTAAGCTTCCAGATGATTTAGTTAAGGTTTATGTCTTTCAAAAAGATGGTTGTCAATATTGTGAGCTACAATTGGAATATTTAGAAGGGTTAGAATCTTTAAATAAAAAGTTTACTATTGTAAAAAAAGAGCTTTATAAGACAACAGAAACAGAAGCATGGGCACATGGTGAAGATTATAATTTAGGTGTTAAAGTTGCGAATGCCTTTAATGCTGCAGGCTTTAAAGATGCCTCTTATGATGGAACTCCTTTTGTTGTTATCAGTGACTTATATGCTCAAACTGCTTATAGTAGTGATTTAGAGGCTGTGATTGATGAAGCTTATGAAAAAGGAGATAAAGATGTTGTAACTTGTCTTGATGAGGGAAAAGAGAACTGTTTACCAGAAGGACCTAATCAAAACGTAGCAGGTTATATCATTTTAGGTATTACAGGCGTTATTGTCATTATTATTATCATTGCAAGTATCCGAAATAAAAAGGAATTAGATGAAATAATCGACGATGAACCTGTAGCAGAAGATGCTTTAGAAAAAAAAGAAAAGAAAGAAACAAGTAAAACAGTAGCGAAGAAAACAGCAGCAAAAAAGACAACATCAACTCGTAAGAAAAAAGAAACAGAGTAAGAAAGAAGCTAAAATAAGCTTCTTTTTTGATGATATATAAGATTTATTAGAAAACAGGTGTTTTCATTTTTATTTTAAAAAGAGAAGATCCTCTAGTATTGGAAGGTGTAGTACATAATATTTTCTAGAAAGGACAGTAATTAGAAAATCTTCTCTAGAAGGAATCGTCTCCTTCTACTTAATATATACACAAAAAAAACCGAAATTACTCATTATTTTGAAAAAAACTTTATAAAAAAGTATTTTTTCTTGTATTTGGTTTAAATTCTTTTTATAATGAATTTAGAACATGAAAGATATAATAGGAGGTTTTGTATGGTTTATACATATGTTGGTCCCATGTTTAGTGGGAAAAGTGACAGTTTGATTAATATTTATCAAAAGATGTGGAATAAGGATTTAATTGTCGCTTTTAAACCAAAGAAAGATTCTAGAGATGGAGCTAAAATAAAATCGAAAAATTATAAAGATATTGCGATTGAAGCTATTCCTATTGCTAATATTAGTGAAATAAAAGAGTATGTTTTAGAACCTATAGGAGATGGTTTTCGAGCAAAGTATCGAACTGTTTTTATCGATGAAGCTCAATTGCTAGAGGGTGATGTGACAGAGATTAGCGATTTGTCTGTTTTATATGATATTAATTTCTATATTGCGGGTCTAAATATGACAAGCGAACAAAAACCATTTGGGAAGATGGGAGATATTATGGCGATTTCTGATGCTGTTGAAAATATCAAGGGTTTTTGTCAAGATTGTAATAAAGAATCTCGTTATACTTACTACTATTTAGATGATAAAACAGAAGACGTATTAGTAGGAGACGAAGGCTACATTTCTTTATGCGAACATTGTCTTCGTAGAAGACGGTTAGAAAGTCAAAAACAAAAAGTATATGTTAGATACATAAAGAAGTCTATTAAAAGTTATGAAAAGACGAACAGATAATTTGCATTTTTGTAAATTATCCTTTTTATTTGTACAAAAGTGAGTCTTTTTATTGTAAAACACTTTTAATTCCGTTATAATTATGGTAGTGTATTGTAATTAGATGAAAAACATAAACTGTTTGGCAGGAGTGATGAGAATGAATATGCCATTTTTTGCACTAGGATACATTTTAAAAGGATTCGCCTCAATTCTTCTTGAGGTTTTTGATGTGATTGCGTATTCCTTAGTGTCAGGAGCGTATTCTGTTTTTTATGCCATATCAAAAGTTGATATTTTTGGAACACCAGGAAGTGAATCTCTTTTTAACGGCATTACAGAGCGGATTTACCAAACACTTTCGATTGTCATGATTTTTGTCTTTGCATATTATCTAATTATGCTAATTATCGACCCAGATGGAAAGAGTGGAAAATCGACAACACAACTAGTAAAACAAACGATTATTTCGGTCCTTTTGATCATTATCTTACCGACGATATTTGGTTATCTTTCCTTATTTCAACAACATGTGGTTACAAATAATACGATAGGTGCTATTATTTTAGGACAGAGTGGAACTCAAGATAGAGATCCTGGTCAACAAATTGCTATGATGTTATTTTCTTCTAACTTTCATCCAGAGAATACACAATATGCTGATTATTTTGATGAATCAGGAAAATTTATTGGAGAGAGTGCGGCAATTGACAGATGTAAACAAGGTGGCGGGGCTGGTGCAGAGGGCAATACAGAAACTTGTGAAGCTTATGGACATGCTCTTGCTGTATGGAATGAAAGTTATGAAAACGGAACTGATGGGCTTTTGCGAACTTTAAGAACTTCGATAGCGCCTCTTGCTTTAAATGATACGTTACAATTATCTATAAATGAAGAAGGAGGAATGTACTATGGATGGGTTCTTAGTACATTAACAGCTGTTATTGCCGCATGGTTCTTTATCAGTTATGCTCTTGATTTGGGAGTACGTGCTGTAAAGCTGGGAGTGTTGCAATTGATTGCACCAATTCCCGTTCTTTTAAATGTCTTTCCAATGGGAAAGAAAACTTTTGATTCGTGGTTTGGCGAATTGAAAAAGACATATTTAGAATTGTTTGCTCGATTGGCAGTTGTCTTTTTTGCTGTTGAACTTATACGATTAGTTCCTTCTTTCTGGCATATCATTTGGGATAGTAATGATGCTGTACCTGGAGGGATTATGACACAATCTTTGACCAACATTATCTTAATTCTTGGTATTTTGAAATTTGCTAAGGATTGTCCACAATTGTTTAAAGATATCTTCTCAAGTAACAGTGGATTGTTTGCAGGAATCAACTTTAAACCAGGCGTTAAGAAGCGCATAGAGGAAAACGAATATGCTATGAAAGCTGGCGCTATTGGCGTAGGTGCTATTGGTGGTGGTGTCGCAAGTGCTTATCAGTCATATAAAAAACGATATGCTGATTTGAACAACAGACCTGAAAATGCTAGTGCTAACCACTCAAATTTAGGCATTAGATCAGCAGCTTATGCACTTAAAGATATACCACGTGGAGTTATTTCTGGTGGAAAAGGTGGCTATAAAAATAGAACTGGAAAATTGTCTGTTCAAGATGCAGCGAATGCAACGACGAGAGGATCTGCGGCAGGGGTTGCTGCTTTCAATGCCAATGAAAATTTAGGAAGCACGATAGTAGAGAGAACAAAAAATCGTATTGCTGGACGTGGTGAAGTTATTGTTGAAAACGTAAGCGATTTTGGACAAGCTTTTATTGGAGCTCAAGTCAATGCAAATATTGCCAGTGATTCATTGAAAACGATGAATGATTTCTTTAAAAAATATACTGACCTTGCCAAAAAACAGACGGATGCATTAGACAATACGTTTAAAACTTTAAAAGATGAAATTTTGCGTAATGGTTCTGTTAATTATGAAGGTGTACGATATTCTAATAATCCATTAGATCCAAATAATCTTGATGCCCTTGATAAGTTAATTAAAAAGCAGAAGCGTGAAAAGATCGCCAAAGCTGTTACAGGAGATTATAAAGAGGCAGCCAATACTTATATGGCATCGATGCTTAAAGATTTATCTAAAAATATGGCAAATATCAGTAGTGAAAATGCGAATAAGCTTAATGCCAAGCTTGCTCCTCTAGGACTTACTAGTGTCGATCAATTAGTAAGACAATTAAGCGATAAAAATCATATGACAACAGTGGAAGAAATTGGTGTTGTTCAAGAGCTTTCAAAGGAAATGGGAAGGCAACAACAAAATATTATTATTGCTAATCAAGTAAAACAACAAGAAAAAGAAAGTAAGAAGGATAAGTAAGTATGCACTATAATCGCTTTGAACTGCCTTCCTTACAATCTTTTTCTGAAGAATATAATCGTTTAGCTGAACTTATTATTCTCTTTGATAAAGAGGGGATGGAAAGGCTTGATGAGGAAGAAAAAATGTTATTAGACCAAGTTTTACTCGGAAAATGTCGATATACTAAAAAAGAAATTTCTATGATGTATCGAATAAAGAGAGTAAAACATATGAACCGATTGATTGATGAAAATGATGCATTACGGCATGTACAAAAGAAGTTAAGTCAATATGTGAAAGGACATCGTATTGAAAGTGAAAAATTACAATTGGCATTTAAGGATAAAACGATACTAACTCCTACAGAAATTTATGTAAATTATGAACATCTAGTGAGAGAATTGGATCGAATAAAAGCCATGATAAATGCCTTTCAAAGGAAATAAAAAGGAGGAGATAGAATGAATCAATATATGATTCCAGCAAACTCGAAAAGATCAATGCTTCTTTTGGGTTTGTTTGAACCCATTGATTTGATTATCTTTGGGACAGGAATAGGAATAACCCTTATTTTGCTATTTTTGTTACCAACAGATACTATGAGTGATTTGCTTGTCTGCTTTTCCCCTGCATTGGTGAGTGGGACAATGGTTTTACCAGTACCTAATCATCGAAATATGTGGACATTAACGGCAAATATTTATGGATTCTTAAGTAATAGAAGAACCTATTTTTGGAAAGGTTGGAGTGTGTATGATGAAGAGAGCGAAAAAAACAGATAGTTCGAAGTATACAGAGGATTGGCTTCCTTTAACGAATATTCGTGGAGGTTTTATCGAAGTCGAAGGAAAAATGTTAGAAGGGAAACAACTTGTAACAGGCGTAAAAATAGAACCTAAAAATATTTTCATCAGTGATCAAGAGACACAAACAAGAACAATTTATCAATTAAGAAATTTTTATAATACGCTGAATTTTGAGTTTTGGCTTATCTGTTGTGATCGACCAGTGGACATCAATCTTTACAAATCAGAATTGGAAGTAATGCTTAATCGTGAAGAGACTTCTCCTCAAGTTCGCAAGCTCATCATTCAAGATATTAATAAGTGTGATATGTTTACGGGCCCTGCAATTAATGCCGTAGACACAGAATTTTATCTATTGTTTAAAGATAGTCCTAAAAACTTAGAGCTTATGCAAAAGAGAATACATAATATCATCTCGGGACTTGCAGGAGCAGGACTTGTCTCAAGGCAAATCAATGAGGATGATGTTCGCGTGTTAATAGATAGTTTCTTAAACGATAGTAAAAGAATAGAGTATGGGACGGTGATGAGCGATGTCTAAAGCGTCACTAAAGAGTGAAATAGCTCCGAAGGGGTTAAATTTTAAAATTAATGAGTTTATGATTAGTGATAAGTATGCTACTATTTTGACAGTTTTAGAGTATCCTAAAATCATTGGACCAGGATTTTTAAGCAATATTTCTTCTATTCCAGGAGTAAAGATTAGTATTAAACATATTCCAATTGATTTTGGAACGATGCAAAAGACCATCAATAAAGAAATTGCTGAGTTAAAGGAAAATTTTTTGAAGGAACGTGATGCGACATTAAAAGAAAGAATTCGCATTGACTATGAATCAATGGAAAGCTTTGTACAAATGTTAGCTGCAACGCAGTCAAAAATCTTTGATTTTCAAATGCATATTATGATTGTTGCAGATACACAAGATGAATTAGACTCGAAAAAATTATCGGTTAAAAGCTTTTTAACGGCATTAAATATGCGAGCAATTCCAATGATGTTTGAACAAGAAAAAGTCTTGAAATCGATGCTTCCGATATTCCCTAAACAAGATGTTGAATCGCGTATCGGTATTCCAATACCTGCACCAACGATTGCAGCCATGTATCCTTTTGTATTTGATAGTATAAAAGACCCAGGGTTATCGACACTTTTTGGAATTGATTTTTCTGGTGGAGTTGTTTTGTTTAATCAATTTTTATACCAAATAAAAAAAGAACATAATCGAAATAATGCCAATATGATTATTCTTGGTACTTCTGGATCAGGAAAATCAACAGCGGCCAAGTTACAACTTCGCAATCACATTCGCAATGGCTATCAAATTGTTTGTATAGACCCAGAAAATGAAAATGAATATTTATGTAGAATGAATGGCGGAACTAATGTTGATTTAGGTAAGGGTGGCATTTATGGAATGGTAAACCCACTAGAAGTGATCGTTGACTCTGATGAAGAAGAATTAGCTCAAGGACTGGGATATACTGTATTGACGAGAGCTTTACAATCACTTAAAGCTTTCATGAAGTATTATTCTCCAACAATCGAAGATGATGTGCTTGCTATGTTTTCAGAAGTTGTTCAAGAGACGTATAAAAGATTTGGAATAGATTTTAATACTAATTTTGCAAATTTTAAACCAAATAATTATCCAATTTTTGATGATGTATATGCAACCATTAAAGGAAAGTTACTTTCTATGCCAGAGGCAACTAGAGAAAAAGATGTAATGGAGAGACTTGAACTAAGAGTACGACCATTTGTCAATGAGCTTCGCTATTATTTTAATGGTCATACGACAGTAAATCAAAATACAGACTTTATTGTCTTTAATATAAAAGAAGTCATGAATAGTGATGCTAATATTCGAAATGCACTGTTCTTTAATATCTTAAAATATGCTTGGGGATTGTGTTTAGATAAATCTAAAAACACGATTATGATGGTAGATGAAGCGCATATTTTACTCTCTGGAAATAATGAACTAGGTGCAGAATATCTTGCTCAAATGCAAAGAAGAAGTCGAAAATACAATACAGGAACGATTATTATTACACAACAACCGACAGACTTTGCATCAGAAAATGTCATTATGCATGGAAAAGCCATTTTTGATAATGCTTCCTATTATCTGATTATGGGACTTCGCAAACAAGCTGTTGAAGATTTGGCAAAATTGATTGACTTAAATGATGCTGAAAAAGAAAGTATAAAATCATACACTCAAGGAGAAGCTTTGTTTGTCTGTGGTTCTAGAAGAATGCGTATCCATGTAGAACTTACACAGGATGAATTAGATTCATTCGGAAGTGGCGGCGGACTATAATTAAGGCGGTGAAATAAAATGAAATTAAGAACAAAGAGAAACTGTAGAATATCTGTTGTAAGTAAAAAAATTCTTATGTTTTCTTTTATTGTTCTTTTTTTTGTATGTGTTTTACATCCTTTGCAAATCTCTTCAGCTTCTTTTCAATATCAAGATTTTGATTGGGATACTTTTAAAGATGCTAATAAAGAATATTGGAGCGGATATTGTAAAGATGCTGAGGATAAATCTACTTGTGAAGATTTAATTTTAAAACAACAAGAGAAATTTTATAAAAAATTATATAAACTACTTGCCAAATATCAAGAAGAAGGACTCTATATCAATGACAATATTATCATTGAAACGGTTTTTATTGATATGACGCCTTCAGATTTAACGGATACAGGAGAGGAATATAAGGCAAGTTGGCGTAGTTTTTCTGGTTCGTATGCTATTGATGAGTCAGAAATGGACACAATTAATATAGAAGATAATTATGACGCAGATGGAGAGACAACTGCTAATTATTATGAAGAAGAAAAAGATACTTTGAAAATGTTAATAAAGAATATGATTGCCTATAATACGGGTTGTTATGGGGTTTATGGCAATCCTAAAAAAGAAATTTTAGAAGATAATTCAGAAAGATTATATTGTGAGGAAGGGGCATTAGTAGATTTGCCAGCAAGAGGGTATTCTAAAAAGACCAAATGTGCTGATCGTTTATCAAGTTATGAATATGGCTTTTGGGAATATTTTTCGAGCAAATGGGCACATGATGAAAAACTTCCAAGAAATGCAACCATGGGATTTTTAAGAAGACTGCCAAAAGATGAAAAATATGAAGATTGTCAAAATATAGGTGCTAATTATCCTGAAAAATCGACATATGTTTATGATGATAATCCTCACGTTTCAACAGATCGTTACTTTGACTTTTTAAGTCAAAATATTTACTTTGATAAAAAAGCGCATTTACAAGAGCGTTTTAAGAAGACTGTTTTAGAGCCAGCGGGAGTAAAATGTATGACGAATGATGTCTGTAGTGATTCATTAGAAGCAAGGGGCTTATATGATGATTATGAAGAGCAAATAGTGATAGTGCGAAAAAGAATAATCGATGATATCATTGATATATTAAATGACTATGGTTTAAATATCTCTTATAATGAGTCAGGTGGAGAGTCTGAATTTATAGAAGTGTCAAAAGAAGAATCGACACGTAAGAGTTTTTACTGGCCAATTGGAAGTAGGGAAACTGAAAAGAAAAATGGAGTCTTATTTGCAGATAAAGATCCAGTGAGTACAAATATTGTGAGTTATTTTGGAACGAGAACAAATCCAGTAACGAAAGAAGAGGAAATCAATTATGGAATTGATATTAGTGCTCCAAACGGAACGAATGTCATTGCTGTTTATAGTGGAGAAGTTGTAAGTATTATAAATTCCTGTACAGTTGGTGATTATGACTGTAATGAAGGCTATGGAAATATGATAGTTCTTTCTCATACCAATGGAGATTATACGGTTTATGCTCACTTACATGATATCTATGAAATCACAGTAGGAGATACTGTTTTACAAGGGCAAGTCATTGGACATGTTGGACATACGGGAAGAACCAATGATGATATTTTACATTTTGAACTTCGTAAAGGTGGGGCTGATGTTTCATTTGCTGTAGATGTATTAAACTATATGAGTGCATCAAATCCAAGACCAAAGCTTGCATCAGGAGATTTTTCTGTTCATCAAACTTCTTTAACTAAAGCAGAATTTGTTTCCAAAATGAGAACATATTGTAACAACCATAGCTGTTCCTCTAAAGAAATGAAAGTATTTTTAAATGTATTTGTAGGACATGCAGAAGAAGTATATGATGTTTCAGTTGCAAATAATGTAAATCCCGAATTAGTGGTTATACGTGCCATTTCCGAAGGTTTTTCACCAGGGATAAGCAATGGTTCAAATAATTATTGGGGAATCCGTTGTTATAATGGAAAAGGAACGAAAGTATGTAGTCAATATCGCAATTTAGAAGAGGGAATTAAAGGGTTTGCAGCAACTGTTTCTTCTTATGAAAATGCTTCTGATATGATGATGAAATATGCCTATATTGGAAAGTATTGGGTAAAAGAATTGCGAAACTCAAAAGGGAATATCGATTGGGGAATTGGTGGATGTGCCTATTATCCCTATATCAAAAAGTATATGGCGGCTGAACGAGCAAGTGTTGTTGGACAGAGCTGTAGTGAAGCAAAGTGTGAAAAAGATGGTTCGGGAAGTTGTATTCGATCAACAGATGAAGACCAAAAAGCTTATGCACTTTGGCAAGTGAATGACAAGATGAGTCCAACGAGACATAATTTATTTGGATTATAGGAGGAGAATATGAAAGAATTAGACCAAACACAAAAAAAAGTCATACTCTTTTGGATTCTTTTGGGAATGATTGTTCTTATTCTCTTCTTTTTTCTTCGCTTTTTAAAAATAGATTTTAATAGAAACTCTTCTTCTTTTGACAAAAATTATCATCTTGTGACTGACTATAGTCGTTATTATACCGTCTCATCTACAGTGGATAAATTTTACCAGTTTCTTAATGCAGGAAATAAAGAAAGTGTTTTACATATTTTAGATGAGCAATATAAAGAGGAACAGAATTTAACAGAAGAGACTGTTTTAACTGAATTAAAAAAGGAAAAAGTAAGTATTTCATTTCAATCAGGCATGATGTGTGAAAAAAGAGTGGGCGAAAATATAACATATTTTTTAGTAAAGGGATCAGTTGTTGGGTTAAATGAACAAAAGAGTTACCGAGAAGCCTTTTATCAAGTCGTATTAGATGAGAGTAGTTTTCATTTTTCTATACGTTCTATAGAAGAGAAAACGTTTGGAGATGAGTGCCATGAATGAGTTTAAAAAGAGTTTAAAGGAAAATCGAATTCTTCTTATTCTTTTAGGAGTTGTTGTTCTTGTGTTTACTGCTTTTTCGCTTTTTCGCTTTATTCTAGGAAATATTGTATATCAAAGTGGAGATAGAAATGGCTCTATAGAGACTTATAATATGCATCATTATGAAGATAATGAATATAAAGTGATGCGTATTGAAGAATTAGATATGGTAGAAAGATACTATCAAATGTATTTAAATGCTTTATTGATGGATCAAGAGAAAGCTTGGAGTATGTTAAGTGAGGAGACAAAGACGTCTTTTCATGATAAAATAGAAGAGTATAAAAAAGAAATGAAAAAGCGAATTACTGTAAAGAGTAAAGAGAATAAGGTTCGTGTTTATCAAAAAACAGCAAATGGTTATCTTGTTATTGATACAGAAAATTATCAATATGAAATTGTTGAAAAAGGCGTTATGAACATTAAAATTACTTTAAAGGGACAGGTAAGATAATAGGAGGTGAAGTAGATGAATTTTGATAATAGTTTTAGAAATATGATGAAATCTAATCGTTCATCTACTGATTCTACTTTAGGAAATTCTGGTCTTGGATATCAAAACAATGGAACTTATTTAGCTGATGATTATCAAGTAGGAGATTCTATTGCTCCAGGAAAAGAGATTGGCCAAGATGGGGAACTAAAGGATAGTAGTGTTAAAAAACTCATAACAGCTGGAGGACGTGGGCTAGCGGCTTATGGAACGGGAGGAGCTTCTTTAGGAAAAGATAAAGAAGTTTTAAATAGTGAACCAGTTAATCAAGCAATTGGAACGATTTCAGATATTGCAGAACAAAACAAAGTGATTAAAACGACAGCCGATGTCTTAGAAAAATCTGGTGTTACAGATGTTGCTAATGAAGCGATGGATGTGGTAGGAGATTTAAAAGAAGGAAAAGTACTCGAGGCTGCAAAAGATATCAATAAAGTAAAAAGAACAATTAAGAAAAAGACAATTCGTCATGCAGCTATGATTGGATGTAGTGTTGTAGGATTCGTTCTTATTATCTTAGTGGTTATCATGGGACCAGTTATTGGTGGAATGGTTCAAATCACAGACGTATTTGAAGGCGAGATGGGGTCAAATTCAATTGGATCCAATATGGTAACAGGATCTTTGACTCAACAAATTTTTGCGAATTCAGGTACTAATTATAATGATTTAAGTGATACTAGAAAAGCCATTGTATTAGCTGCCACTTCTAAAGTAGGATCGAAATACCTTTATGGAGGACATCCAACAGGACCTGGTGCTTCTGGGTTTCCTGAAGCTGGGGTAGATTGTGCGGGATTTGTTCAATGGGCCTTGTGGACTGCAACGGGCGTTAATCCGAGTTTAGATGCAGGAACTACATATTTAACCACTTCAACTCTTTATACCCTTATTGGGAAGAATTTTACTTTGATTACAAAAGAAGAGTTACAACCAGGGGATGTTGGTTTAAAAATAAGAAAAGGAAATCAAGATGGCCATACAGGTATCTATCTTGGAAACGGAACATATGTACATGCTGCAGGTAGAAAAAAAGGTGTTATTACGGGAAAATATAACTCTTTTGAATATTACTTGCGTTATTCAGGGGTCAATTAAAGAGGAGTGATAGAATGAAAAAATGGCTTTTTCTTTTTGCGATATTGCTATTTCCTAATGTCTGTTTTGCAATGAATGTTCATTTCTTTACTTCTTTTGATGAAAATGTAGATACAGAAAAAATCAACGCTATTATCCTTTTGACAACAGATGTAAATGACAATGAAATAGAAGTGGATTTGGAAAAGAAAAATCATTATGCCTCTACTTTAACCAATATACCAGAGGGAAGTTTTGTTGTTGATTCTCTTGCTGTAGAAGAGGATTATATTGGGACCTATTTACTAGACTACAACTCAAGATATGAAAACAATGATCTTTACATTGATGTTTTAGTAAAAAATACGCAAAAAAAACAAAATACGACGCTTCCCACAATTACTGATGAAGAATGGGCACGTATCTATGGAAACGAAGGGAAGGGAAGTACAACAACTTCAACAACTTCAACGACTCAATCTATACAAAACACAAAAGAAATCACAACAGAAGAAGCGAAAGTAGAAGAGAAAAAAGAAGAAATCAAGACGAGAAAAAAAATCTATGTCATCATTTTTTCAATTTTAGGACTTTGTCTTCTTATTGTTCTTTTACATGCTTTTAGAAAAATTATAAATGCGAATAAATAATAGTAGAAAAAAAGACGAAAATAGTTTATAATATACGAAGAGAAGGAAGGGCTAATATGAAATTTAAAGTTTCCCCAAAAGATGCTGCTATTTTTAGTGGGTTTTGTGTCGTATTACTTTATTTTTGTGCAATTGCAGTACTGAATGTATTGGCTCTTATTAATGGAGATGGGTTTAAAGGATTGAATCCTTCTGAAGCTTTTACAGGTGCCTATTTACCTGTTACTTTATTTGTCTTTTTTGCCGTATTAGTCGCTATTTTTTTTAGCGTTTCATCTACGATTTTTGAACATCAAAGAGGATTTGGTATTGGAATCTCTTTTGGAAAAAAAGAAGAAGGTGGCTATTCACGTTGGTTAACGGAAAAAGAGATGAAAAAAGCCTACAAAATCTATCGTGTTGGAGTTAAAGATGTCTCAGCTGAAGTTGGTGGCGTTGTCTTTATAAATGATGGAAAAAATATGTGGGTTGATGATTCGGAAAATCATACATTAGTTATTGGTGTTACTGGATCTGGTAAGACAACAGCTGTTGTTGACCCTTTAATTTATAGTCTTTGTAAGCATGGTGAAAGTATGATCTTTACAGATCCTAAAGGAGAGATTTATAAAAATCATGCTGAATTAATGAAGTCTTTAGGTTATAAGATTGTTGTGCTCAATTTCCGTGATCCAACACTTGGAAATGCTTGGAATCCACTTACATTACCTTATAGATTATATAAGGCAGGAAATGTTGATAAGGCCATCGAATTAGTAGATGACGTTGCTTTAAATATATTAGCTGATCCAAAAGCGCAAGATCCTTTTTGGTCAAATTCAGCTAGTGACTACTTTTCAGGATGTGTTTTAGGATTATTTGAAGATGCCAAAGAGGAAGAAGTAAATATCAATACTGTTAGTTATATGACAACTGTTGGTGAAGAAAAATTTGGTGCGGGGTCAAATTATATAAAAGAATACTTCACTTTAAAAGGAGAATCTTCGAGTCCCTATACTTTTGCCAGCAATACAATTAACTCTCCAAATGAGACAAAGGGAAGTATTTTAGCGGTATTCCGTCAAAAAATTCGTCTATTTGCCTCTCGTGAACAATTATCAGAGATGCTTTCTCATTCTGACTTTGATATGCGTGATGTTGGAAAACAGAAAACGGCTGTTTTTATGATTATTCATGATGAGAAAACAACATATCATGCTTTGGCTACTATTTTTATTAAGCAATGTTATGAAACTTTAATTGATGTTGCACAAGAATCAGGAGGAAAGCTTCCTGTAAGAACAAATTTTATATTAGATGAGTTTGCTAATATGCCACCTCTTAAAGATGTTACAACAATGGTTACAGCTGCACGTTCGAGACAAATTCGTTTTACTTTTATCATTCAAAACTTTGCACAGTTAAATGAAGTCTATGGAAAAGAAGATGCAGAGACAATTCGTTCTAACTGTGGTAACTTGATTTACTTGCTTACGACTGAACTTTCAGCTTTGGAAGAAATTTCAAAGATGTGTGGGGAAGTTAAATCAAAAAAAGATGATAAGACAGCAAGTCAGCCTTTAGTGACTATTTCTGATTTACAAAAGATGAAGATGAATGAAGTTATCATTTTACGAAATCGTTACCACCCATTTAAGACTCAGTTAGTACAAGGTTTTAATGTCGATTGGGGAGATAAAGACTTTGGGAAAGCAGAATTTACTACTCGTGAGAAAAAAGAGATTCAACTTTTTGATATTAAAGAACATGTGAAGGTGCGTAAAAAGAGTAAGATGATGGATGGGCTTGATCCTAAGAAACCAGGGCTTCTAGATTTTAATCCTTTTGGAGGAGATAGACCAATGCCTAAAATTCCAACTTTTGAAGAATTTATGGCAGCACGCAATGCGGGAAAGGATCCTTTTGCAAGACCTAAGTCATCCATGCAAAAACCAGCTGGAGGACCAACTTTTGATGTAGATGATCTTGTAAAGAGAATTGATGCTAAAATTGCTGAACTTGAAGCGCAAGAAAAAGAAGAGGAAGAAAAAAAGAAAAAAGAATTAGAATCTCCTGCTTTAGAGACAAAACCACTTGTGGAAAAAGAAGAACAAAAAGAAGTGGAGAATTCGCCATTAAAGATTAATCAACAGTCTATAATTGATAAAACAAATATTGTAGAATCGAATCCATTTGCCAACATTGCTTCAATGCAAGTGAAAAATAGCACGCCTAAAACGGATGTTATTGACGGTGTAGAAGCGATAGAAACGTCTCCAATGAAAGCACCAATTATTGAAGAAAAAAAAGAAATGCCACGAAGAGAGAATGTCAAGATTGAAACTTTCTCAGATTTATTAAATGCTAAATCGAAGGAAGAAGTTCTTTCAAAAGAAGTAGAGGAAACGACATCTGTTATTGAACCAAAGGTAGAAGAAAAGCCTATAGTAGAAAAAGAGTATATTAAGGCTGAGCCAGTAGAAAAAGAAATAAAAAAGGAAGAAGTTGTTCAAGAAAAGGTATCTGAGAATAAAACGTCCGTTTCAGATGATGCTTACTTTGATGATTTCTTTGATTTGGATGATTAAGAAGCTATGGCTTCTTTTTTTTGTCAATAAAATGTATAAATTGAAGAAAATACCTCTTGACATATCTATTAGGACTTGCTAAAAAAATGGTACAATCAGACTAGAGAGTAGAGAAATTCCTTTATTTTTTAGAAAGTTGTGAGGAAATGAAGAAGAGGAAAATGTTGATTGTTGCAGCAATCATGTTGATGGCGATTGGTTTTGCCGCTGTCTCAACCGTTTTGTAT
>CATKZK010000006.1 GCA_949841325.1 uncultured Bacilli bacterium | reverse complement strand
CTTTAATTCTTTTTTCTTAAATAACAGTAATCCACTACATGTAAAAACTACTATAATACCAATTGAATATACTAACAGAAATCCTAAATTTGCTTCTCTTTCTGGTATTTGTAATGTTTGTCCAGATGGAATTATATCAATTAATGTCTCATACACTTTTCTTTTTTCTGGGCTTGGATATTTCGGATTATATTCCTCGGTAATTTTTGTTTCTCCATCAACAAGTGAAGCAATTTGAATATACTCTGGTGTATTTAAAACATTAAAACAGTATGTTGTAAAAAGCATCATGCCAAACGCTGATAAAATCGAAATAACAGCTATAATTGTTTTATTAGAGCATAGCATTGCAATAAAAGTAAATATAGCAGAACAAGCAATAATTGTAAATGACACAACAAATATTCTCATTAAAATTAATGATATGGAAATAGTTCCACTTCCAAATAACGGAAGTCCAATTGCTAATGTTGCTATTAAAAATATCGCATAAAAGAATACACTTACAATAGAAGAGATAACGAAATTAGATAGATAAATATTTCCTCTTTTATGACCTATACTAATTTTATTCCTAATCGCTCCATCCGAATATTCTGCTCCTAAAAATAAACTTATAAATACGGCAATAACGATTCCAATTATTGGCGGATAACTAAGGAGAAGTGTTCCCATTTCAACTGTCTCCCCATATGTTTTCATATTTCCGTATTGCCCGTTTACTAAAACTAAAGCAAAACCAATACTAAAAATAGAAAGTAACCAAAATATTTTATTTTTTCGAAGTCGTGTAAATCCTGCATTTAATAATTTAATCATTATTGGCACCTCCAATTAAATTCATATAATAATTTTCTAGCGATTCTTCTTGCTCATGAATATCATCTGCTATTAAGTTTTTCTTGGATAATTCACTCACGAATTTTGCCAAATTATATTTCCCATAAACATTTATAGTTTTACTGTCCATTACTTCATAAGACATTTTATTTTCTTCAAAATACTGAACAAATTCTTTTGTATCTTTTACTTTCAATATTATTTTGTGTTCCATCTTTTTCATTAGTTCTTCACTTGTAATTTCCTCTATAATAGAACCACTATCTAAAAATCCGTAATGGGTTGCTATTTTAGATAGCTCATCTAAGTAATGACTTGAGATTAAAATCGTTATTCTTCTCTCTTTGTTTAGTCTTAAAATCAATTCTCTAATTTCTATAATCCCCTGTGGATCTAATCCATTAATAGGTTCATCTAAAATTAAAAAATCAGGATTATTTGCAAGTGCAATTGCAATTCCTAGTCTTTGTTTCATTCCTAAAGAAAAGTTTTTAGCTTTTTTCTTTCCTGTTCCTTCTAGTCCAACTAATTTTAATAGTTCATCTATACTATCAAACGAAGGCATTCCTACTAATTTATACTGTTCTATTAAGTTATCTCTAGCAGTCATCTCTCCATAAATGGATGGAGTTTCAATTATTGCGCCCATTCTCTTTCTAACATTTGAAATCATATGACTGTTATTCTTTACTCCATAAATAGAATACTCACCATTTGTAGGTTCTTGTAAACCACATATGATTCTAATAAGGGTTGTTTTCCCTGCACCATTTTTGCCAATAAGACCATATATAGCGCCCTTTTCAACATGAATATTGGTATGATTTAAGGCTCTAAAGTCCTTGTATTTTTTTTCAAGATTATTCGTTTCCAAAATCACTTCCATAATCTCTCTCCTTTCCAATATTCATTTTAGTAAAAAAGTGTTAAGAAAATGGTTAATAAATGGTTAAGATTTTGTTAAGATTTATTCGCTCATCTTAAAGCCAATTCCCCAGATAGATTCAATATATTCATCTTCAGTATACCTTCTAATCTTTTTTCGTAAATTACTTATATGCACTTTTAAAGAAAATTCACTACAATCCTCCGTATCAAAACTTATTAAGTCCAATAATTTATTTTTAGGAATAACTTGTGTAGGATTTAATAATAATTGCTTTAATATTGCATATTCTGTCTTGGTTAAATTTACTTTATGATTACAAACAAGTAATGTATGATGATCACTTAATAACTCTAAATCTTTGTATTTTAAATTTTTTCTCCCCTCATTCTTGTGATTTCTTAATTGAACTTCTATTCTTGCGAGTAATTCTTTGCTATCAAAAGGCTTTGTAATATAGTCATTAGCACCCGATAATAGACAATTTACTTTGTCGTCACTAGATATTTTAGCAGAAAGTACAATGATGGGAATTGCATTTACTTTTGCAAGTATTTCTTCTCCAGTCAAACCTGGCAACATCAAATCAAGTAATATTAAATCATAAGATTCTTTTTCTAATAAAAGAATGGCTTCTGTCCCAGAATAGGCATTATAAGTTTGATATCCATGTTTATTCAACAACTCTTCAATAATCTGATGAATACTCTCATCATCTTCAATAATTAAGATTTTTTTCATTTGTTTCCCTTTCTATATTTTTATAAAATTTGATTTCTATGCATGTTAAAACTCTACTATAAAAGTTCGAGTAACACTCAATCTGATGTCCTAAAGAAGGTCACCCAACAACTTTTTTCTATATTGTTTGTTTATTTTAAGTTTTATATCCCAGAATATCCTTGTTCTAATTTTTTTACAAAATCTTTTGGAATTTTTTGTTTTGCTTGTTCAATTATAGTATCATTAATTCCAAATAAGGCTTCAGCCATTGAACCAACAATACAAGCATTAGTATCGGTATCTCCACCAAATGTGATTACTTTGATAACAGCCTCTTCATAACTATTAGATGTAAAAAGCGCATATAAACAATTATCTATCGTTTTATAACATGTACTATTAAATTTTTCAAAGGTTGAATATACATAACTTAAATTTAATTTTGCAATTATTTCTTCTTTTTTATAGCCTTTTTTTGCTAAATAAATTATTTGAGCAATATTTGTTGCACATTTAATGGCTTCTTCGGAATTATGAGATGGAATTGTTGCCAACTTGGCATTATCAATTACATCATTTTCTAAATCAAATAAGTATCCAACAGGAGAAATTCTCATCATAGCACCATTTCCAATACTATTACCAACTTCATTGCTATTTGCCCACCTAGTAAATCCAGGTGAAAAAACACCCTTAAAATATGGTTTAAAATTAGGCTTGTATTCTTTATAATCATTAGCATACTTTTTTAAATAGTATTCATAATTTTTATCATTTAAAATAGCATCTAAAATAGCAACTGTTAAAATTGTATCATCACTAAAAAAACTATCTTCTTGAATAAGTGTGTCTAATGTTATAGACGACACTTATTTTACTTGTCCGAACTCATATATAGATCCAACTAAATCTCCTATTATTGCACCTCACATAAGCTATCCTCCTTTTCAAAATTGACTATGTCAATTTGCAAGTGTATTTACTAAATCTTCATCATTTGTATTCAAGTTTTCCAACTAAAGCCCTTTTGATTTAGATGATGGTCTATTCAAAAAATTTTCCTTATTACCACTATAACAATAACACATTAAAATATTATCATCGTCATCAAAATATGTAGATTGCTTTTCTCCAGTTCTTTCAAATCCTAATTTTTCCATAATTCTCCATGAACCAGGATTATCTATTGCTGCAGAAGTAATTATTTGTTCAATTTCAACTTCGTCAAACATAAATTTTAAAACTTCTATAGCAGCTTCTGTTCCAAGTCCTTGACCTTGATATTTTGGACTAATAAACCACCCTATATCTCTTATTGCGGGATTTTCTGCATATTCATCATTTGGTTGAACAGTTATTTGTCCAATTACTTCACCACTTTTTAAGAAAATGCTCCAAGTAAATTTTTGACTATTATCTTCAGAATTAATAGAGTCTATCTTTTTTTCATAAAATGGTTTCTGTCTTTCCCAATCATTAAGTTGTTCCATAAAAATTCTTCTTGCTTGTTTTAAATCTACTATATTATCTTTATTTAAACCATTTTTTATAAAAATTCTATCTGGTGTTGGAAAATAGAACCTGTTAACATTCTCATCTCTTAATATATCCCATAAAGTAAATTGTTCATCCATGGTTGGTTTTTTTATTAATAATTTTTCAGTTTCAAAATTTTTTATACTAATATTTTTCAAAATCATCACTCCTTACCTGCATTATAACATGAATTTATAATACTTTTAAAAAAATTAAAAATGCCTTGAAACCATTGTAATTTCAAGACATAGATATTCTTCTGGTGCCCTAAGGAAGGACGCAACAACTCTTAATTTGAACCTATTATAGATAATTTAACAAGGTCTTTTGATAAGGAGAGTATATTGTCCTCTATATTATATATTTTATTATCTTCAGGCATTGCATCTTTTTCAATACATCTTGGGTTCATAATAACTTCCCTTCTATTCTATAGTGTGCGAGTAAAAGAAATTAGACTAATATTTTTGTCTATATTATGCAATTTATCAACTATTGACTTCTTATATTTTTTGTTATATTATATCGAGCATTGAAAGAAGGGATTAATAATGAAAAAGGTATCTTTAAAGAAATTTTTATTAGGTAGTTTAATAGCATTACAATTATCTAATGGTATTATTGGAAGCAGTTTATCTACAGTCTATGCAAAGGAAAATGATGAAGAAAAAATATTATTTGATGAAAATGGAAAAATGCTTCATATGATTGGAATGATAATTAATGATCATGAAGAAATAACCGTTGGATATGTATTCGTAAAAGATAGTGCAGTATATGTAGAAGATGTTAGAAATGGAAAAATCTACAATTTTACTAATATTTCTGAGTATCTTAAATATCCAGAAATTCTTTATACGGAAATTCAAAATGTTTTACCAGATGAATTAAAGAATGCCGATTTTATTACACAAGAAGAAGCTAATGAATTAGTAAATAGATTTAGCATTACTCAAGATACAGTAAAACTTTGGGGAATGGATGACTTATACGATTATACTTATGAAACATTTGCTGCCCCAAACTTTGATAATAAGAATTTACGTATATCCAACTGTAGTATGTTTAATGCTAATGATGTATTTCATTCATTTACAGTGACTGATGATTATAATGAAGCTAATGAAGAACTTGATTTAGAAGCAAATAATTATAGATTAGGTTTAACAGAAATTAATGGTTCTTACCCAATATATTCTAATATCTATCAAGATGCTCCTGTCGGTGAAGAAAATAAAATGGGTATTATCACAAGATACTACGTATTTAATAAAGATGGTGAACGAATTGCTACTTTAAAAACTCAAGAACAAGTTGATGAATTTATTAATATTAATGTAGAATTCTTAGATGAATATACATGGAAAGCTTCATTCTATAATGGATATAATATAGATAGAATATTAGATGCGATCGAAAATAATCAACCTATTAGTAATGAAACAACTACATATTTCGTTGATTATAAACCAGCATGTAAGAGTTTAAAAAAATAAAAGCCGCATATGTAATGGCTTTTTTATTTTAATTCTAATTTGTTTTCATCATTGTTGTTCTTTGTATAATGATTAGATATTATCACTTGAGTTGTCTCTTTTAAGTCTAAGGTATTAATAGCTATTTTCTTTAATAGTTCATCACGATTTTTTACTATTACTATTTTTATTTCCCTGTTTCAAAAAAAATCACACTCTCATTTCTTATAAACATTATACTATGTCTTTTTATGAAATAAAAGTGTGCATAATGACTAAATGGTGTTCCCGAGGTGACTCGAACACCCACTCGGTCGCTTAGGAGGCGACTGCATTTTCCTGTTATGCTACGGGAACATTTTTTTGATTTTAAAAATTGTATTCCACTTTTTTAAAATCAATTTGTTTTTTTTAAAGACAGGGACAGAAATTCGCGACATTTTTGCGACTATTTCTAACTTTAAATTGTTGTCCTTCCCTTATTTTATAAGAGTTTCTTTCCTCCATAATCCTAACCTAAAGAAACTCTTAGGAGGCGATTACTCTATCCTACTGAGCTACGAGGACAACTCTTAATAACAAAATTACTATATCATAAAATAGGCGAAAAAAAAAGGACTTATTTATGTCCCATTGTTAATATATTAAAACAAAGAATCCCCATAAAGGAAAACGCATTACTAACCTTTGATGTCACTTTAGTATAACTAAATTTATAGCTAAAATACTCATAAATGGCAACAACTTTATCAACAGCTGTAAGTACCCAAGCTTCTTTTGACTTTGGTAAAGTCATATTAAGGGGAAACATATGAGATGCAATGGCATTTTGTTCTACTTTATTTAAAGAAAATTCCCCCATTGCATTAGAAAGGGCAATATCTGGATGAACAACTCCCTGAATAAGTCCCCTACATTTTCCAAACTCTTCTACTGAGAAAAAATCATGAGCAATAGCGGCTCTTGTTGCTGATTTATAATCTAACTTTAATTTCTTACTGATTTTATAAACATATTTTGCTACACGCATTGAATGCTCCATCCTCGTAATTCCATGGTGACTTTCACGACTAATTCTTTGAAAATTACGATTAGATAAAAACTCTTCAGCTATTGTATCAAAATCTAATGTATGTTTCATGTTTTATCACTCCACTTTTTAAAGTATACCATCTAAAAACAACCTTGTCTACTTAGCTATACATTTTTAGTGTATAGTTTTGGTAAATAATCCCTTCATTGTTCTTTTTAAATTCATAATTTAAAAACTTGATACTATCTTTTGTTTCTGTATAAACTCCCGACATCACTTGAGTTTGATTCGTAGAAGAGACAATAAACTGAGCATATTCTCCTTTTATAGTTCCATTAATCAAAAGGAAATAAGATTTTTCATTATCTTGGTATTGATAGTATTTCATTTCGGAATCTTTCGATGCTAATACTTCTCCTTGATAAGAGATACCTTTTTCATTAAAAGTATATTTATTGCCATCAAGTAAAACACCATCCTCACTAATAGTATATGTTCCATCTTTCTTATTTAGAATACCATTTTCCCCAGTTTGTAAAAGCAAATAATAGTTCTTTTTTTGATTTAAGTCAAGATTATCTTTTCCTAAAAGCAAGATATAATGTTCACTTTGGTATTTTCTTACCTTAGTTCCATCCTTTAAGTAATTTAAGAAATGAGATAAATCACTTATCTTCGTGGTTGTCGTTGTCTTTGATTCATCTGTATCTTTCATTAAGTATTTAGATAGAGAATACACCCCAAAAAGACAAACAGCAGTTACTCCTAAGAAAAAGAGTACGACAAGGGTATACCATGCTTTATTATGCTTTCCATTCTTAATTGTATTATTGACTTCTTTCGCTTTTTTCTCATCAATGGCCTTATTCGCTTGAATACTTGCACTTACAATATTTGCTCTCTCTTGATTTAATGTTGGATTTTCATTTCCAACTGGCACCTTATTTAAATTCACTAATTCTGGTTTTACAATATTCTCATTATTCTTATTATCATTCATATCTTCATCCCCATTCAAAAAATTCAGCCATGCCTTTATTGTAGGATAAATGGGTCATATTTCCTTATTCAATCCTACTACACTACTTATATTGTAAGCTATTTTACTCTTTAGTTCAAGATAGTTATTTTGTTAAATAACCGTTTTCATCAAAAAAAGAAATGCATTTCATTTCTTTTTTCATTTTCATTTATTCACTTCTTAAGGCTAATACAGGATCTTCTTTAGCTGCCTTTCTAGAAGGAATTAAACCTCCTATAAGGGTTAAAATAGTACTTAAAACAATTAAGATAATTGAGGAGCCAAATGGTAATAAAGCTTTTACATTAGCCCCATCAGATATTATCGCGATAAGTTTATTGATAGGAATCAAAAGAATCAGAGTAATGCCAATTCCCATAAATCCAGCACAAGCTCCAATAATAAAGGTTTCAGCATTAAATACTTGAGCAACATTTTGCTTACTAGCTCCCATCGCTCTTAAGATTCCAATTTCTTTCTTTCTCTCTAACACACTAATAAACGTAATAACACCAATCATGATAGAAGAGACAACAAGTGATATACTAACAAAGGCAATTAAAACATAACTAATAACATTAATGATCGTTGTAACAGAACTCATTAAAGTTCCAACCATATCAGTATACGAAATAACTTTGTCTTCTTCACCCTCTTGTTTCATTCTTTCATTATATTCACTTAATAGATTTGTAATAGCCTTATTTCCTTCAAAATCGCGAGGAAATAAATTAATTCCTGATGGTTCATCATAATCTGCATAATCTAGTTTTTTCAAATTGTTTTCATAAGTAGTTACTTCTTTACTCATTAAAGAGGCCATTAATTCAGTTAATTCTTCTTCGCTCATATTCATTTTGAATGCACTTGCAAAAGTTTTTGTATCTATGCTGATGGCTTGAGCCATTGATTTGCTAAGTGCTGAGATAGAAGAAGTCATTTCTTTTTCAATAGACTTACTCATCACTTTTATCGCCGATTTCATATAAGTTTCTATAATCTTCTTTATTTGTTTATCTAAATTTTGTGATTTTATAATATTTGTTAAACTTTTACTTAAAATCTCTTTAGCTTCTTTAGAGTTTAAAAACTCTAAAAAAGTTTTTTCCATCATTTCAATGTTCATATACCCATGATCTTTTGCGTATTGTTCATATCCTTCTAAAACACGATCCAATATTTTTTGCATCTGTTCTTGTGTTATCGTAAAACTTCCATTTTCTTGAATCGCTTTTTCAATCTCTTCTTGAATAATCTCACTGGCCTCTTTGGAGGATAAGTATTCACTGAGCTGTTTGGTAAGCTCATGCATTCCATTTCCTGAAGATGTATTGAGATACTCTTCATATCCTTTCAATAGTTCCTGAATAAGGGTATTCATCTCTTTCTCAGAAATAGAAAATTGAAGATTTTTTAAAATCGTTTCTATATCGATAGGTGGTATATTCATATTCTCTGCCACATTTTCCAATTGACTAAAATCAACTTTAATCTTGGAAGCATCCACTTTAAAAGCTTTCTTGAGTTTCTTATTGTCTATTTTCATCAAAGAATCCATTTTAAATCCATTGTCTTTTGAAGTATCATCAAACTTTTTCCCAGTAAACACATTGACATTTTTCTTTGCAAGTTGTTTTTTGACAATATCACTCTCAGAGGATTTTTCGATGATGTGATTGATTAAAGAAGAAGAATATCCAATACCTGGTTGTAACATTGTAACCGTTGCATCTTTTTTAGGGGCAACGATTCCAACAATGGATAAATTTTCTCCCTTTTCTACCAGTTTTTTCATATATTTTTTATTGTCACTTTTATCTTTCCATATTTTGTATTTTTTATCGTATTGATATAAATCAGTACTGTTAATCAGTTTAAAAGTATGCCCTAAAATATCATCATAAGAATATGTCTCCGTAAAATCAGGTGTTGTGACATTTTCTCCTACCATAAATTCTTCAACAATATCATCTAATTCTTTATAATCTCTTAATCCAAGCGTATATAGAAGTAAATCGATTATGTTCCCTTCACTTGTCAATACGAGGACACACTCATTATAGTTTTTAGGCCATCTTCCTTTTTTGACATCATATTGATGTTCATATAGAGATGTATCACTAGGCATTTGAAAGAAAACATCTGTACTCATCATACTAGACATCATACTATTTGAACTCACACTAGACCCCATACCTAAGCTATTGAACGTCATATCTGGATTCAATTGTCGTAAATTCTTTGTATCATTACTATATATTCTAGGAGTAACATTATAGGTATACTCCACTGCCTTTGTGTATTCTTTAATGCCACTTTCATCACTCTCTAAGTATTCTTTTAAAGAAGCTAAATCATTTTTACCAATTTTTGAGAACATATTGACAATTCTCTTGCTCACTTCCATCTCATTTTCTTGATTCTTCTTTGTCTCTTTGCTTTCTATGTTCATAAAGGCACTGATATCAAATCCTGTACTTTGTATTTGAATAGGATATTCTGATAATGTTTCTTCCTCAATATTTTTAATATAGGCATTTACTCCATTTGACAAAGACAAAATCAAAGCAATGCCAATAATGCCAATCGAGCCCGCAAAGGCAGTAAGAAGAGTTCTTCCCTTTTTTGTTTTTAAATTATGGAAGCTTAAAAGAAGTGAGGTAAGAAAAGACATCGATGTATGACCAAGATTTTGATATTTGATTTCGCTTTTTTCCGTCTTTCTTCCTTTACATGGATTTGAATCACTTAAAATAACACCATCTTTAAGATTGACGATACGTGTTGCATATTCTTCTGCAAGTTCTGGATTGTGAGTAACCATAACAACAAGTCGGTCCTTTGCTACTTCACTTAGCAAATTCATGACTTGAATAGAAGTGGCACTATCTAAGGCTCCTGTTGGTTCATCAGCAAGAAGGATATCGGGATCATTGACCAATGCACGTGCAATCGCGACCCTTTGCATTTGCCCACCTGATAATTGATTTGGCTTTTTGTGTGCTTGTGATCCAAGACCAACTTGTTCTAAGGCATTTTTTGCTCGTCTACGTCTTTCATTTTTTGATATACCCGATATAGTCAAAGCAAGTTCAACATTAGATAAAAGACTTTGATGTGGAATCAAATTATAGCTTTGAAAGACAAAACCAATCGTATGATTACGATATGAATCCCAATCTTTATCTTTGTATTCTTTTGTGGAAATATTGTTAATAATTAAATCCCCTGAATCATATCGATCAAGTCCACCAATAATATTTAATAAAGTTGTTTTTCCTGAACCTGATGGACCAAGAATAGCAACAAATTCATTATCACGCAAATTTAAACTCACATTATCCAAAGCTTTTTGTACTAATTTTCCCGTTTTATATTCTTTACAGACATTTTTAATTTGTAACATAACTACTCATCTCTTTTCATTCTATGTTTTTTTCTCTTCTTTTATTCAAAAATTAGTATTTATTTTAGCACTAATCTTTCTTTTTTTCAACAAAGTAGAAATAGAAAGTCTTAGGAGAGCACCATTTATGGAACTATTTGTTTCCCTTTGTTTTAAAACACTTCTACATATTTTAAAATAAGATAGTTTATTCTACTCTCTCCATTTATTTTTTATACAAATTTTCAAAATTTGTTATAACTATTTGGTTATAGATTTTTAAATTTTCCTAAACTTGATTGTAAATTAACTATATAAAAGGTGATTATATGAATATTGATAGATTAAAGGAAATAAGAGAAGATCGTGATTTATTACAAAGAGACATTGCCCGCGTATTAAAAATCTCACAAGTCGTTTATTCTCGATATGAGACAGGAATTAGACTCATTCCCATCGATAAACTCACAATACTGGCTAAGTTTTATCAAGTTTCAGTAGATTATTTACTCAGCTTAACTGATGAAAAGAAGCCGTATCCAAAAAGCGTATTACACCATGAAGTGATTTATAAAAAATAGCTTTTTTATAGATACTGCATTTTTTTTTGCATTTTTGCTAGATTTTTTTAAAATTTATGCTATAATGAAGAAGTATTAGAGATGTCTCCTTAGCTCAGTTGGTAGAGCAACTGACTCTTAATCAGTGGGTCTAGGGTTCGAATCCCTAAGGGGACACCAGATTGAATAATAGCTCGAATGGAAATTCGAGTTTTAATATGCATTAGATTTATGAAAGAATAATGATTGATAAACTTTAGTGATGAAAATAGTAAAGTAAGAACTTTTTAAATACACAAAATGATTTCTATCCATTCTATTTTGTGCTATTATAATATAGAAAGGTAATAAATTATGAACATAAAAATCCGAAAAGCTACTGTGGAAGATGCCGAAAAAATAATCGACATTACTATTGACGTATGGCACTCCACATATAAAGATTTAATTCCAAATGAATTAATAGAAAGATTACAAGTAAAAACTCAACAACGAATCGAAAAGAAGAAATTAGATATTGCTGAAAAACAAAATACATATGTCGCAATTTTTAATGGTCAAATAGTCGGTTTTGCTTCATATGGAAAATCACTAAATGAAAAATATCCAAGAAGTGGTGAAATATATTCCATTTATATTTTAGAAGAATACCAAGGGCTTCATATTGGTAGAATGCTTACCATATCTCTTCTGCAAGAACTTATAAATCAAGGATATACAACACTAATAGCCGAATGTTTAGTCGGAAATCCTGCAAATAAGTTTCATGAATCGATTGGAGGTATTCCTATTGATACGATTTCAGAAGATCTAATAGGTTACAATTTTAAAGGAAATGTTTTTTATCACGAGAATCTTGAAGAGTCATTAAAACTAAATCAAGAAAGAATCAATTCGATAAAAGATCGAAACAAACTAAGATAATGAAAGAAAATTTCTATTAAATAGGTGTATTTTATAGCTAAAATTAGTTCTTTTTTGAAAAAAATTGCATAATTTATTAAAAATAGTTCTTTTTTAACAAAAATCTCTTGATTAATAGAAAATGTTTTGATAAAATGAACTAGTACTGAGTAATTGGGCTTGTAGCTCAGCTGGTTAGAGCGCACGCCTGATAAGCGTGAGGTCGATGGTTCAAGTCCATTCAGGCCCACCATTTATACGGCCCGTTGGTGAAGTGGTTGAACACACATGCCTTTCACGCATGCATTCATGGGTTCAAATCCCGTACGGGTCACCAATTAGTCAGTTAAAGCAACAAATGTTGCTTTTTTTATTGTTCTAAATTTATTTCAAAAAAAAATTGGAATTTATCCAATTATTTCCCTGTCCACTCACTTATAAAATACTCACTGCCCTTTTTTGTAAACTGATATTCCATTTTAGATAGTTTTTTGACATATTGCTCTAAATCCTCTTCATTATATTTTTCAGCGACTAAAGTATCATCAATTACGTTATAAAGATGATTATTCTTTAGAATACCAACTATTGTAACAAAACAAATCTTATTCTTTTCTTCTTTAATTTCGATTATTTGTTGAACGATTTTCTCTTTTGTATCATTCTTATCAACACTTATATATTCTCCATATTGACTGCGGTAAGCAAAGTTTACTCCCTCAACAGCAAAATCAACACCTTTATAATCTTGATCACTTCCAAACAATGCTTGATAAGCATCCACCAAATCGGCTTCTTTAATCGTTCGAATAATGCCTTCTTTTTCAATTTTATCCGCTTTTAGATTCTTGTAAGCCAAGGCGAGCTTCTCTTTTTCTTCTAAACTACTTATTTTGTAGTTTCCTTTATACAAATCAAGATTCGTAATTTGAACGGTATCTAACAAATAACCATATTCATTTTTATACCATTCTAAGTCTTTCATTAACTCTGTTGTCGTCGTCACTTTAGATGTGGTTGTCTGCAAGATTTCTCGAGGATTTTTTAATACTTCCAATTGATCTACTCTATATAGACAATAAATCGCATAGACTGATGTCAATAGAAGCAAAAATACATAAAGTGTCAAACGAACAATCTTAAAATTCTTATGACGAAGTAATTTTTTCTGTTCTTTCCAGATACTTTCCTTTATATCTTCCTTTACTTCTTTTGTAAGAGCTTGTTTTATCTCCTCTTTGTATTCTCTGTCAAATGACTTTTTAACATCTTCTATAACACTTGTAACGATTTCACTTTTTACATCAGTTTCAATCTCTTCAATTATACTTTCTTTTAATTTACTCTTTTCACGTCTAGTTAATGTCTCTTCTTTCTTTTCTTCTCTTTCCTTTGCCATATAAACCCTCCTGATTTCTTAATTATTAATATGATGATGTACAGTTTGTGCAGATGGAGATAGTGTTTTAAAGGTAAATCCATTCTCCTTAGCATACACGATAAACTCTTCAATCACCGCAATGGTATTCTTCTTTATATCATGCATAAGAACAACTGATACATCCCTACTATTGATTCCATTTATTGCATTACTTAATATTTGCTTACTTGAAGCACCTGCAGCATCTTCTGAATCCACATTCCAATCAAAATAGGTATACCCATTTTTTGTCATATGACTGGCAATAGAAGATACCACTCCCTTCGCATATTTGCGACTTATCGTATTACTGCTTCCTCCAGGAAATCTAAATAGTTTGCTTTTCTCTCCTGTATATTTAGCAACAATTTCATTCATATCATTAAAATCTTTCATATAAGTTTCCACACTCTGATAAATTTTCCAATTATGGGTTAATGAATGAACCGCCACAACATGTCCTTCTTCACTTTCCCTCTTTATCAAAGGTACATATTTTTTAAATTGATTAGTCACAAAAAATGTAACTTTTACATCATGTTTTTTTAATATGTTTAATAACTCTTCCGTATACTGCCCAGGACCATCATCAAAAGTCAAATAGACGATTTTTTTACTATTCTCTTGAATATTTTCATTTTTCTTAATTTCATAAACAATAACTTTACGTGTCTTTGTCACCTTTTGATTGTCATCTTTATACTGATAGTTAACCTCATACTCGCCAGGGGTTTGAGTATCTACATTTCCTGTGATGGTAATCTCCTCTGATTTTTCATCGCCACATCCATCAATTAAAGTTGCACCCTCTTCTTCATAAGTTCCTCCTAAAGGAATATAAACCGTCTCTTTTCCCTTTAGTTCAATAATCGCGACCTTTTGATCATCCATCTCTTTTAGAGGAATTTCTTTTCGTGTTTCATTTCCTGATGAATCAGAAACACTTAAAATAACATTTTTTTCTCCTACTTCTACTTTGACTTTATCTGTAATAATTCCATCATAATTATCTTCTGCACGATAACTTAAATTCATCTTATTTGTCTTTTTACAGAAATATTTTTCAGCCACTTCCTGTTCTATTGTTAAAACGGGAGCCTCTTCATCTTTTACTTCAACTACCCTTTTTAAATGATAGATTTGATTATCATACATAATCTCATAATTGACTTCATATTTCCCAGGAACTGAAGGGTCGATAGTAGAAGACATTTTATAATCTAAATTCATCGTATCGACTTCTTCTTTACCTATCTTCATCTTAAATCCATCATCTACATATTCTGAGAGCAAAGAAATTGCTTGATGTTCATTCCCATTTAAAAAAACATGAATTTCCTTTTCCTTTACTTCTGGTTTTATAAAAAAGTAAGCAAGTAAAAGAACACTTATCACAATAAGTGTAAAAATAATCGCCATCATTTTATTATTGTTCAAAATATTTCTCATACTACAAAACCTCTATATATCTTATTATACCAAATTTTTTAAATAATAAAGGCATTTATTGCCATTTTTTCAAAAAAAAAGACTTATTTGTCTCTTTTATGTATTTTTCTTTACAAATTCTAAAATTTCTTCACGACTTTGTAAACCTATACGCTTATCTACTTCACTTCCGTCCTTATATAAGATAAGTGTAGGTATACTCATGACTCCATGTTGAATGGCAAGTTCTTGAAATTCATCCGTATTGACTTTTAACACATTGACATCAACGGTTTCTAAAATTTCTCCCATCTTTTGACAAGGTCCACACCAATCAGCATAAAAATCTACAAGCGTAATCCCCTTCTCTACTTCTTCATAAAATTGATCTTCTTTTAAATATTTAATCATAATTTTCTCCTTTCTTGTATTCTTCAATTAAGACGTCAACATTTTCAAACTGAATCTTCTTTTTTTCCTTTAAGCGTTCCACTGAACGAACAGAAACGACATCGTATTTCAGTAAAACATCTAAGGAAGCATAGTCCACTTCATCAGCACTCTTTCCCTCACGATCTTTAACAATCGTATAAATCTCTGTTACTGACTTATACATATCTTTTGTCGTAGCAGAAAGTACAGGCGTATTTTTAACCATTTCACTCCCCAATTTAGAATCTTGAAAATATCCCGTTGTCTTTGGAATTTGAGCAAGGATAAAAAGGAAGAAAAAGACATATAAGTAGTATTCTAGCCCCTTACATAATGCTCCTAACAATTTTGATGGTAAAGCCAATATAATCGTCATTTTGACTAAACGATCCACAATACCTGTTACCTTTAAAATGACTTTTAATACGACAAACAGTAAAGAAAGACAAATAAAGTAGGCAATGGCTTCATAGACAATAATATTGAAAGAAGACACTCCCTTAAATAAACCACCAAATGAGATAAAAGGAAGATTTTCATAAAGCAAGATGCTAATTGGATTTTTCAGTAAATAAGCAAGCACAAAGACAACAGCCGTTCCAACAAGAGAAATACAAGAACGAATGACTCCTTGTTTAAATCCCTTGAAAGCACCAAACAAAATGATAACGACCACGATGAGATCAAGTATATTCATATTATTCACACTCCTACTATTCATTATACGTTAGTCGTTTTGAAAATACAATAAAATGTGATATGATTTTACTAGGTGATGCACAAGTGAAACAAAGTACGATTGTATTTAAACTATCTGATAATTTAAAAAATGAAATGATTTCTTTTTATCAAGATCGTTTCTTAGAAAAGAAACCTCCTTATTCTATCTTTCAAGTCAAAGATTTTGACTGTGTTATAACCCTTTATGAATCAGGAAAAGTCATGTTTCAAGGAATCGGTGCTGATATTGAAGCCTCTTATTGGACGGAACAAGAAAGAATAAGAAATAAACGAGATATTTTAAGTGAAATAGACAAAACAAAAGAAAAAAAAGAAAAGAAAGACGACTTAACTTCCTCTTTTTTCAAAGGAAAGTCAACAATTGGAAGTGATGAAGTGGGTACAGGTGATTATTTTGGTCCCATCGTCGTTACTGCCTCTTTTGTCGATAAAAGTAAAATCTCTTTGCTTTATGAGCTAGGTGTTCGAGATTCTAAAAAAATAACAGATGATAAAATCCTTTCTATAGCACCTACTCTCATTAAAGAATTTCCTCATACGACTTTTATTTTAACGCCTAAAGATTATAATAAAAATGGCATTACAAATATGAATACCGTAAAAGCGATTTTACACAATAAAGTACTTGTCGCTTTAACAAAACAAAATCATCCTTATGATTTAGTTGTAGTAGATCAATTTGTCTATCCTGCAAAATATTATGAACATATTCATCGTGCAGTGGAAAAGGTAAAAAACATCACGTTTACAACACATGCTGAAGATAAATGCTTATCTGTTGCAGTGTCGAGTATTATTTCAAGATATGTCTTTTTAAAAGAAATGGATAAATTAAGTGATAATTTAGGAATGAAAATTCCTAAAGGAGCTGGCGTTGAAGTAGATAGAGTTGCTGCTCTTCTTGTAAAACAACATGGTACGGCTAAACTTGAAGATGTTGCAAAATTAAACTTTAAAAACACTGATAAAATAAAAGAACTCTTATAAATCAAGTAAGAATTCTTTTAACCCATAAACAGGATTCGCTCCTGTTTTTATCTTTATATCTAATGTACTCAAAGCTAGAAGAATATCTTTTAATTGCTCTAATGTGTAAATACGCGCATTTTTTTTCATCACATAAACTCTACCTGTTCCTGAATATCCAAGTGTTTTGGCAATCGTCTCATCATCCATCCCATGATTTACTGCTTCTTTAACCATAAACATATTACTAAAACTACTTGCCAGAATGCCCACTAAGGCATTGACTTCTACTCCTTGTTTTAAAAGAATTTCTAAAATGGAGAAAGCAGATTTAAAATCTTTTGCAATCACAGCATTCGAGAAGGCAAAAGTTTCATCATCGTCTTCAGAAGAGCCATACTGATTGACTAAATCAACTGTAATATGTTGATCTACTAAACGAATCTTATCGATTTCTTGTATCGCAATATCAATATTAGAAAGAACATTTTTCTTAATCATATCACGCGCTTTATCATCAAGAAGAATACCCTCTTCTTCTGTATAATGGGCAATAAGCTCATTAAACTTTGCATCATCAATATTAGAAATATCGATTACTTTTGCCCCTAGCCCTATAACATTTTTCGTTAAATCTTTTGTCTTTTTAATATCATCACAGATAAAGACAAAAATCGTATCATCTTTTACCGATTGTAAAAATTTTAAAAGCGCATTTGATTCTTCTTCATAAGCAAACTTTCCACCAAATAATTTTACATCTTTTACAATAATCGCTCTTCTTTCATCAAATAATCCAAAGTATGAAGCATCATCTATCACTTCTTGTATAGAAACTTCATTTAATGAAAATACAGTTTTATTCATCACATCTTTTGTTATTTGATCAATTGATTGATTTAAAAGGCGATAACTGCTACTCTTAATTAATGTGATTTCCATTATTTATTTCTCTTTTCTTCACAATTGTAGTTTTCCTTTTTATAATAGGCTTTGACTTCTTCTTTTTTAGAAGTTGCCTTGATACTTGTTGCCTGCATATAATTGTCAAAGAAGGATGGAATAGCACTGATTTCAATATCAGTTTCAATCAATACATCTAAATTGTTTTTTTCTACTGTATAACGCAAGTAATCATTTTCTTCAAGTTCTTCTTTAATATCTAGAAAATATTGATATCTATCATCTACTTCATCTTTGGTTATTGAAGAAACAACTTCTTCTCTTTTGAAAGATTTTAAAACATCACCTTTATAATGATAGGTAATGACTTCTTGATAATTCTTATAAGTTTCATCACTAATTGTACAAACAAGAAAAGTTTCCTTTTCATGATTGATTTGATAAAGGATAACAATTCCAATAATGAGCAAAATACAACCTATTACAATGACAAATTTCTTCTTTTTTTCTTGTGCACTTTCTATTTTCATTTCTTAACCTCCATTTTTTTACTATTACTACTTGCAAACATCCACTTTTTTTGTTAGAATTAAGTGTGTCATGGCGGAATTGGTGAAGTGGTTAACACGCTGGATTGTGGCTCCAGTATGCATGGGTTCGATCCCCATATTTCGCCCCACTTAAGTTATTTACTCACACATTGTGTGAGTTTTATTTTGTTCTGATTCCTTGATATCTTTATTATACAACAAGAAAAAAAAAGAATAAACAAAAAAGGATGATTAATCATCCAATTTATATACTTCATAGAAATATTAAACTAATTCATCACAGATAAGATTGGCAAGTTCTGTTGGATTTTCAATAGGTAATCCTTCGATTAATCTAGCTTGTGCATATAAAATCTTACTATAATTTCTTAATGCATCTTGATTTTCCTTATATAAACTTTCTAATTTTTTGACAATCTCATGACTTGCATTGATTTCTAATACTTTATTTGCTTTGACTTCCTCATCTGTTGGCATCGCATTAATGACTTTTTCCATTTCAATCGTAACATCTCCTGAGCTCACAAGACATACAGGATGTGATTTTAAACGATTTGTAAATCTTACGGATAGAACATCAGGTAAAGCTTCCTCCATCACTTTGAGTAATTCTTTTTCCTTTTCATTTTTTTCTTCAATTTTCTTCTTATCCTCTTCATCACTTAGATCAATGTTTTCTTTTGAAATATTTACAAGTTTCATCTCTTGATAAGCACCTAGTGTTTGAAGGACAAATTCATCCATATAATCTGTGCAATAAAGAATCATATATCCTTTATCTTTGAAACTTTCTACCTGTGGAAGTAAATCAATCTTATCTACTGTTTCTCCACATATATAATAAATACTATCCTGCTTTTCTACTTTATTATCGACATATTCTTTTAGAGAAACTTTCTTATATTCATTCGTATCAAAGATTAATAAATCTTTTAATTTATCTTTATTAATTCCATATTGATCATAAATCCCATATTTAATTTGACTGCCAAATGCTTTAAAGAATTTTTCATACTCTTCACGATTTTCTTCCATCATCGTTTCCAGTTCTTTTGTTATCTTCGTTTCAATAGATTTCGCGATAGTTTTTAAACTCTTGTCTTGTTGTAAAATCTCACGAGAAATATTTAAAGATAAATCTGGAGAATCTACGATTCCTTTTACAAAGCTGAAATAATCAGGCAATAGTTCCTTGCATTTTTCCATAATAAGGACGCCATTTGAATACAACTGTAATCCTTTTTCATACGTTTTTGTATAATAATCATAAGGCGCATGACTTGGAATAAAGAGTAAGGAATGATAACTGACAAGACCCTCTGCTGAGGTATGAATCTTTGTAAGTGGAGCCTCATAATCAAAGAATTTATCTGAATAGAAAGTATTGTAATCTTCCTCTTTAATCTTACTTTTATTTCGTTTCCATAGAGGAACCATATCATTTAAAGTCTTTTCTTCGACAATATCTTCATATTCATCTTCACTTCCCTCTTTTAATTCACGATGTGTAACATTCATCTTAATAGGATATGTAATATAATCAGAATACTTTTTAATGAGGTTTTCTATTTTATATTCTTCTAAGAATTCAGAATACTCTACATCCTCTGTATCTTCTTTTAATGTAAGAATAATAACCGTTCCAACATCCTCTTTTTCGCACTTATTTACTGTATAACCATCAATTCCTGAAGACTCCCATTTGTAAGCTTCTTTTTCCCCTATTGCTTTTGATAGAACTTCAATTTTATCTGCTACCATAAATGCGGAATAAAAACCAACACCAAATTGACCAATAATATCAATATTCTTTTTAGGGGCATTTTCTTCTTTAAACAAACTAGAACCTGATTTAGCAATCGTCCCCAAATTATTCTCAAGTTCTTCTTGGTTCATTCCAACTCCATTATCAGAGATGGTAATTGTTCGCATTTCTTTATCTAATGCAATGCGAATTTCAAAATCCTTTTTATTGACTTTAACGGAATCGTCTGTTAAAGATTTATAATGCAATTTATCAATTGCATCACTCGCATTTGAAATCAATTCTCTTAAGAAAATTTCTTTATTTGTATAAATTGAATTAATCATTAAATCCATTAATTTTTTTGATTCTGCTTTAAATTGCTTTTTTGCCATAAATCTTTATCCTCCTCGAGAGTTTGTCTCTCTACTAACATATATACCACTTCTTTTTAGCACTGTCAATATTTAAGTGCTAAATTAATTTTCAAAAAAACTTTCTATCTCTAGAAAGTGCATTTTTACCCTTATTATTTTCTGACTAAGTGTTTTTCAATTCTATTTTTGATTTCATTCGTAAGGTCTTTTGCAAGATCCCATCTAACCCTATAGTAAAATTTGTGTTCTTGATATTCTCCAAAGCGAGAAAAGCATCGACAGAATTCATAGTAGTTTAAAAGATATCATTATACTGCTTTAATAAAGCAAACGGGATAACTCTTTCCATTTCATCCATTTGCTTTGAAATAATCCATTCATCAAAACAATGACCATATTCCTCAAATAAACCACATGTAAAAGGTAACATCTTTAAATAGATAGAAGAGACTCCCTTTTGATTATCAAAAATACTTGGAAGGACCCTTTCGTCTTTCATAGCATGTAGCTCAGTTCGAAATTCATTTAACATCTCAAAGTATTCCGCATAATTATTTTTATGTTCTATAGCATGACGCATTTCATGGTAAAAGGATACATTGATATCCCAGTCCATACACCTTACCAAAGGAAATAAAATCCAATTAAACGTATCGGTTATAACATCGTTTCTTCGAAAAGAAATTCTTCGATTACAAATCATATGTTTTGGCAAAAATAAGAACTCACGTATAGCCTCCTGAAATAATTTAAATTGCTTTCACTGTTAGAAAATCCCATCTTATTTAAAATAGATTGCGCATTTCTTTGCCCCCATATTGTTTTCTTTATTATTTGAGCTTGATAGTCTTTTTCTATCTTTCTTTTAGTTGCTAAAAAAGAATCGACCTTATTTGAATAGGTGAGAGGTCCCGTCCAAGACGTTGACATTGTCTAATGTATTGTTCTCGATAGTCTTTAATGGTATGTTTTGAAACTTGTTCGATATTTTTGTTTTCAAGTAATTCATTCGTTTCACTAGAAAAACTATCTACAAATAAATCCTCCATGTCCATTTTTCTTAATTCATACTTGGACAGTTGATAATACTCACGATAAAGTTCATTGATCTTTTGTTGTTTTTGTTGTTCCAATTTACGGTTTTTCTTCTGATAATCAAAATATTCTTTTTCCATTGCATGATAATCACGAATGTTATCAAAAGCATGAGGAAATTCTTTCAATGCATCAAAAGTAAATTCAGGAAGAGAATCAACAGAAAAAAGAATATGTTCTAACTGGTCTTTAATGAGGTCCTGATACTTTTCCCCATATTCCTCTATATAATAAGGAAGTAGTATTTTTTTGACTTCCTTTATATTTTCTTTTGCATGAATCAACTGTTCAGCTTGTTTTGTCGTTAACATGAAAGCCCCCTCCTCTTTCGAGTAATGACTATAACATAAAAGAAAAAAAAGACAAATTTTTCCTTCTATATTTTTTCTATACTTTGAATAATGATTTGATAGTTGGCATATCTTTTTTCAACGTGCCCCTTAATTCTTACAAGATCGCCTACTTTTATTCCTTTTAATTCTTGCATTTTATCAGGAAATAAAGTGAACTCTCCACTAAGAGTTTCATCACTTGCCTTGATAAATGCCATTTCTTTATTATTTTTTGTCATAATTTTTTTGATAGCTTCTAATAATACAACAGTTTCTATTCTTTTGTCAAAATAAGCAGCAATATCTATTTGTTTAAAAGCGTCAGGATATTTACTCGCTGGATGGGTCGAAACAAAATAGCCAAATAATTCGAGTTCTTTATTCATCAGATCAATTTCTGGAAGTTCTGACACTTCTATTATCTCTGGTTTACTGACTAAAGAATCATCTAAATCGCGAATGAGTTCTGCATAAGTAATCGATGAGGCAATATTTTTAAGAAGGGTTGCTCGATTGTAACCAAAGGCATCTAATGCTCCCGATAAAATCAAACATTCTAAAGTCTTTTTATTTACATTAAAGCCATAACATCTTCCAATAAAGTCAAAGAAATCGACAAAGGGTTCATTACCTCTTTTTGAAAGGATGGCATCACTTGAAGCAATTCCTAAACCTTTTATCGTTCTTAAAGGAAGTCGTATTCCCTCAGAACAGCTCTCATATTGATCAGTTGATAAATTGATATCGGGTTTTAATACTTTTATCCCACTCTTCTTCGCTTCATCTATATACTCTTTTGTCTTAGCTTCCCCACCTACATTCGCATTTAAAAGTTCAATATAGAAAATCTCCTTAAAATGCACCTTTAAATAGGCCATTTGATAGCCAATAAAAGCATAGGCAACAGAATGCGATTTATTAAACCCATAATCAGCAAAGCGAACAATCAAGGCAAATACTTCCTCCGCTTTTTCTTTTTGATAACCGTTTTTTACAGACTTCTCAATAAAACGCGTTTTTTCTGCTTCTAAAACCTCGTGTTTCTTTTTGCTTATCGCTCTTCTTACAATATCGGCCTCTGCATAGGAATAGTTTGCCATAAAGCGTAAAATTTCCATAATCTGTTCTTGGTAGACGATAATTCCATACGTACTTTCCAAAATAAACTTTAAAGACTCATCGATATATTCTACTTTTTCTTTGTCATTTTTACGACTTAGGAAAGTATCGATAAATTGCATAGGTCCAGGTCGATAAAGGGCTAAACAGACAACTAAATCTTCAAAACAAGTAGGTTGTAATCTTTTTAGAAAATTGCGCAAACCTACTGATTCAAATTGGAAGATTCCTACAGTATCTGCTTTTCTAAACAAATCATATGTCGCTTTATCATCCAATGGAAGCGTATTGATATTTATCTTTTTTCCACTTACTTTTTCTATATCTTCTAATACATTAGAAAGAAGTGTTAGATTTCGGATTGATAAAAAGTCCATTTTAAGAAGCCCCAAATCCTCTACTTCATCTTTTGTTATTCCTGTTATATATTCTTCCCCACTTTTCATTAAGGGAATAAGTTCTTCTAAATCTTCGCTTGAAACAACAACGCCTGCTGCTCCTGTTCCTATATGCTTTTTAAGTCCCTCTAAAACCATCGATTCTGTGTATACTTTATGCAAACTTGAATTGCGATTCAATAAAGCATTAACAGCCTCACTCTTATTTTGCGAAAGTGATGCTTTTGAATCAATGAGTTTAAGTAAACTATTCATCGTATTTTCACTGACATCGTTGATTTTCCCAACTGTTCTTAATACTTCTTTTGCTGTCATCGTTCCATATGTCATAATTTTGGCTACTCTTTTTTCTCCATAACGCTTTCTCACATAATCAATGACTTCATCTTTTCGATTATCGACAAAATCAATATCGATATCGGGCATCGTAATGCGTTCTGGATTTAAAAAACGTTCAAATAATAAATTATATTTTAAAGGATCAATCCACGTGATACCTAAAGAATAAGCCACTAATGAGCCAACAGCAGAACCACGCCCTGCACCCACTAATATATTGTTCTTAATGGCAAAACGGACATAATCTAAAACAATCAAAAAATAATCCGTAAATCCCATTTTTGTGATGACATCAAGTTCATATGCTAACCTATCCTGATATAATTTAGGTATAACTCCTCCTAATCGCTTTTTTAATCCTTTAGAAGCAAGTTCTTTTAAATACAGATTTGAATCAATAATTGATGCATCATAATGAGGAATATAGCGATTTCCTTTAGGATAGTCAATATGGATAAGATTCGTAAAATACGTATTATCTATCTCTTCTTCTTTTAAGACATAGTCTTGATAATTTTTAAGTTCCATATCTCCGAGTTTGAGATTTTTATCGATCATATGCAAGTAGTTTACATACTTGGCAGAGTCACTATTTAATGCATAGATAGGATGAAGATAGAGTGTATGTTTGCTTTTCATTTTAGCTTCTATTTCTTCTTCTTTATTTAAAAAGGAAAGAAAACAGTCTTGAAATAAAGGATCTAGCTTATCATAAAGTGAATAACTTTCAAAGGGCAATACACAGATGATTTCTTCTTTAAAAGCCTTTAAATCTTCTATTTTTAAGTCTACTTCTAACCCCTTTTTAGTCAACTTAAATAAATTCGTAAGTCCTTGCCAATTTTTGGGATAAAGATACATTTTAGTTTCTTCTATTATTATATCTAGTCCAATCACACATTTCATGTTTGCCTTTTTACAAGCTTCATAAAACGCATGAGCAGAACATAATGAATCATCTAAAATTCCTAAACAAGTATACCCATTTTTTTTAGCATAAGAAAGATAGTCTTCGATTTTAATAAGACTTTGAAGTAAACTATAATCTGTTTTTACGCCTAATGGTGTATACATAAACTTCACCTATTTAAATTGTATCTTAAAGAAGAAAAAGGTGCAATAGATTTGTGTTGACTTCCCATTTTCTTTTATGATAGTATAAAAACAATTCTAAAGGAGAAATAGATATGGCACAAGAAACAAAAGAAAAAAAGAATATTTGTTAAACATTATGCATTTTCAAAAGATTCTTATGAAAAATTATGACGCTCTTGCAGATTTAGAAATAAAAGGCAACCTCTATAGCGATGAATATCAAAAAATTGTCTTGCAAATAAAGCTTATCTGTGACATTATTGCTAGAAAATGGCGCGGTATTTATTTAACAGGAGCAGAAAATCATAGATTTGGTACATCTCTTTTAAAAGGAATCGGATTTAGTGCAGATTTTGAACCTCTCTTTCATTTATCAAATATCGATAATCAGCATAAAGACGTCATTCGCATGCTTACAGACCTTTATTATTATGGAGTGATGAATCATCAATGTTTTATTGATATAGAAGAACTAAAAACGAGTTCTAATGATGATGAACTCTCAGAAGAATACAATATAGAACATAATATTGAAATAGCTGATGAGCTAAATCTATTCTTAATTACAGACCATCTCTTTTTAGAAGGACTGATGAGAGAAATCGAAAAGGAAACAAATACAGCCAAGAAAAATAGATTCATTCAATTAAAATATGATTATATTGCAACTTCTCATAGCTTAGAAAATCATCTCATAAAACATCCACAAAATATCGTGTGTATTGCTTATTTTGAAGAATTAATGCATGTTTTAATGAAACGCAATATGGAGGATTTTGAAACGTATTGCATTGAAGAAGCTGTAGACTATATAAAATTGCACTTAGATTATCTTTCTAAAATGAAAGAGTTGAGTGAACAAACTGAATTTGATGCACAATATCACATGCTTTATATTCGTGCGATGATGAGTCTTATTTCCGATGAAATGTGGATTTCTGAAATCCATGATTATTTTGAAGAAGTCTTGAAAACAAATCACACAAAATTAAAAAAATAATCACTTTAATGAATAAAGCACTAGTCCCAATAAAAATCTTGATAGAAAAGTGATTTAAAGGGAAAATGAAATAACTTTGCTAAAAATTGCATAAAATACAGTAAGAAGAAATGATAATCTTAGAAAAAGATTGACTATATTTCATATAATTGATATAATTTTATGGAATTCTGATTGGAGGGAAATTATATGGCAAATAAATTATCAGCAAAAAAACCTGCATTTTTAAAAACAGTTTCACATTCTCATAGAAAAACGAATGTTAAAAAGAAACCTAATTATCAAACAAAGAGAATTAATGGTGTAAAAGTGACTTTAGCTGCTAGTGAATGGAAGACAATAAAAAAGGAAGCATAGAGTTTCCTTTTTATTTGTTTAAAATTTGATAATGCGATTTGTTTTATAAATTTCACCATTTATATTGATATAAAAAGCATAACTTCCCGTTAAATCAAGATGAAAAATTCGATTTATTTGCATATTTTCTTTTTCCTTATACTGAAGAACATACACCTTTCCTGCTTTATTAATGAAATAAAAGGAAATATCATCCGTTTCATTCATCACTTTGTCTGTCTCAAAAGTATTTTGACTAAATTTCAATGAATTAATCCAAGGAATGGCATTTTCTAAGGAAAGAGTTTTGATAGTTGTCTCTTTTAACTCATCAGCAGGTATTGTGTTGAAATAAGTAAGGTTCCCTATGTCTATATAAGCTGTTTTACTTTCATACAAAGCATGTTTAAAGGCACGATATTTTCCCTCTTCACATGTCGCTTTAAAAATAACCCTATCGTTTTCATCAAGTTCTATAATTTCAGCATGAATATGATCTGGATTTTTCTCAGATTCTGAAAGTCGACCTGTTTTAGAGCTGCGATAATCCTTATTTAAAACGTACCCAAAATTAATAAACTTGTGATTTAATTCATCAATACGAATAGAACCATATTGGTGAGAAAACAATTCCTTATTGGCATCATAAGACCATACTAAATTGGCTTGTTTATCCTTTATTTCATAGGCTTCAGCTCTTGAATAATGATTGCTATAGGCACTTACTAAATCTTCTCCCCCTACTTCAAATCCTCGATAGCGTTCATAACCATTGTTAAAAAATGCAATAAGTCCATTTGAAGTAATTTGTGGGGAATGCTGTCCCCAAGGATAATTTTCTCCACTACTCTTTACTTTATAAGACTCCCAAACTTCATTTTGAAAGACTTCATTTGAAGGAGATGTAAAAATCCATTTCATTTCTTTCGTTCTAAAGTCTACACAAAAAACTGTATCAATCCCTCTAAAAGAAACAATCATTTCATTTGTCTTTTCATCATAGTAAAAGCCATTGCGTATAGCTGCTTGTCCTAAATACTTCTCATTAAAACTAGGATCAATTGCTTTAAATACTTCTGCAAGATTTATTTGATCAACCACTTTTCCTGTTTCTAAATCAAGTTCATAAATCACTTGCTCTTTAATATAAACAGGACTACTTCCTCCTGCACTTAAAATATGTCCATTTTTTAAGACTTGAGACTCAAAAGAATATCCATTTTCTAAAGTGTATTGATGATATATTTTCCCTAAATAATCCATTTCCACAAAACCTACAAAGTTTTCTGCAAATTGCCCTTGGGTTGTCCCAATAATAAAATGTCCATTTGAAAGCCACTCAACATCCATGCGCAAATCTTCTGTTAAATAAAAACGAAGTCGACCTGTTTTATCCCATCCTGTAAGCCAAGTTTCATAAGAAGCCACTGTAAAAATCATTTCATCATCATTTTCGATTTTTTGCGATACTTCTAATGGGTATTTGATATGACTAGGTTCTGTCTTTAAAGAATAAGTTTTTTCTTTAGTTCCATTTTTTATTGTAATTTTATTTTCATAATCCTCAAACAGACCATATAGAGGAATGACATGTTTCGCACTCGCTTCAAAGATCGTTTTTAACTCATCATTAATCCATAACTCCACAGGTTCTTTAGTCTTAGAGGTATAGATTAATATGCCTGATAAAGGACTTATTTCATAAGGATTTAACTCTAAATAAGCATTGTCGAAAGTATAAGATTGATTATTGCTTACTTTTTCTAAGCGACTGTTCACTTCTTCTTGATTCTTTACTAAAGCGATGATAGAAGACTGTTCTTCTCCTTCAAAATAATCGACCATTTTTTCTGTTTCTTTATAACTAAAAACGAAAAGGCCTAAGCTCACTAGAAGTAAAATACAAATGGGAACAACGACCACTCCTGTCTTCTTTTTCATCTTATTCCCCCTTTATCTCATCAAAATATCGATAAATAGGATTCGCTTTATCATCTGCCACTTTTTCTTTCTTTATCTCAACCTCTTTTGCTATAAAGATAAGTTCTAAACGATTATAAATAGAAGCAGGGGTATTCATGGTTACCCTTATTTCTTGTCCTACTTTTTCAAATGAATAACTATATTGCTTCATTACAATATCAGCACGTACTTCTGTATTTGCAAATAAATTAATCTTTGCATCATTATTATAAGAAAGACTATATCCATTACTATTTTTTAGAATCAAAGTTTCATTTCCCTTTTGATTTATTGTCAGTTTATCATCTTCCCAAGTATATATGATATCATCAAGTGTTACGGTTATCTTTTTTATCTTTTTTCTTAATTTTCCTTCAATTGAAAAACTTATTTCTCCTTTTTGATATTCTGTATTCATCTCTTTGTTAAAGTTTTCTACGTCAAGTTCATATGTATTTTTTCTTACCTCATTTTTAATCTTAAAAGCCTCTTTTGGAACACGATATTCTTTTGTTAAAAAGTACAAAATTTCTTGATCAGCAAACAACATCGTATACCCTGCTTCACTTTCAAATAAAAGTTCTGTATTTAAATTTAAAAAGGAATACTGAAACTCATGAGGAAGAGATTCTCCATGAGCCCCCTTATAATCAGCTATTACTTTCACTTCCCCTTTTTCTCCAAGAGAAAACTTCTGACATGCTTGTAAAAAATTTGTTAAAAACGTATTAAATTCTTGTGTTTCATTGTTGATAACTCTTTTGTTTTCCACATGTAAACCGATGGTTCCAATAAAAAGAAGACCTACAATAAAAACACCAATCACACTCACTATTATCTTTTTCATAATACCCCATCCTCTTGATTTTATTATACAAAAAAAGGAGTCTATTGACTACACTTTTTCTCCTTTCAAGTTATAACAATCTGTAAAGCCTGTAAACTCACATACTTTTCCTGCATTTAAAGCAGCTACGTTAAAAGCCGTTTCATTGAATGCACGAATGGTTCCTGATGTTTCATTAAACATTCCATATTTTGTTACATTATAACCAGAAACCATATATAATTTATTGGTTATATATAGATAATATTCGGCTTGTTCTTTTTGGTGCACCAATATATATCCTTCTAGACCATTTGACTCCTGTAAATCTGCCTTTATATCTAAAACAATCACCTCTTTATCTTTTAAAAGAGTGACCTGTTTTGCCTTTTCAAGTAGTGAGGCAACATTAGAGGTAAATGTATTCATTCCCCCATATGGATTTTCCTTTAATATAGATAGTTTTTGACAAGATTCACGACTATGTGCTTTACATAAAGTTTCCTCATTTATATCGATATCCCCTGATTTTCCTACACTCTTTTTACTTAACGTATTACTAAATAAGACATGATCAAGACTATATTTTCCATTTGTAATAGAGTCATAATATTTGATATCAACAATATCGCGAGCATCAACTAAAATTATTCCCTTAAAATCCTTACTCTCTTCCAAAAGTTCATCAACAGAAACAGTATAGATCCCCTTTTCACTAATGCCTTTTAAACGACTAATCTTTTCTTCTAAGACTTGATGAGCTTCAAAGACTTGTTCTAAAAAAAGTTCTATTTCTGATAAATTGTTTTTCACTTCAATAATCCCTTTTATCTTTGTCTCTTCAAATTCCAAATTGGCTTTAAAGGATATTTCAATCACCATCTCTTCTCCACTTTTTAATCCCATATTATAGACTAAATTCTTATTTGAATTAAACGTATTATTTGTAGAGATGATTTCAAATGAATCATCTTCTTTGTTTGCAAAAGAGACATCATAGGTCAAAAGTTGATTACTTATTTCAGCATTCTTTAGGGCAATCGCAAAACTGACAATCTCTTGTCCTAAATTCTTAATTTTTATTCTTTTACTTGAAATATTACCAAACGTTAAAGTTTCATCTATGCCATTTCCTTTTACATAAACTACTTCGAGTTCTTGTTTACCTATCACTACTTTTTCTTTTACATCATGTGTGTAATCGGAAATTGTTTTTTCATGTTTTTCAATACGTGTCATACTATAAAGGAGAATTCCAACAGTAATCAAAAGTAAAAAAAACATTCCTTTTTTCTTCATTATCTTCACCACTATTATTATAAAAAAGAATTGTCTTCTTTACAAGAGAAAAGAGACATTAGTCTCTTACTCGGAATAATAAAGTAATCGCAAATGCAAGTAAAATTGTTGCCACAATTCCTGTGGAAACTCCTCCTAACATATGAAGAATGCCCTTTTCTATTGCCGTATTATATAGGGTATTTCCAAAAGACATAATGACGACACTTGCTCCTCCACCGACACAATCGATAATTTTATCATAAGCACCACAGAACCCTAAAAAAGCACCAAGGGATACAAATAAACTCGTAATATGACCACTAGTTAATTTTGTATTGTCTTTTATTATTTGAGCAATAAGACAGATAAAACCTGTAAATAGGAATGATTTAATAATCATTTTAGCACCTCTATTTCTATCGCATGCGCTATGGCTGGAATACTTTTCTTTTGATTGACTAATGTAGGATTATGTAAGGCTCCTGTTCCAATAACCAATACCTTTTTTACTTTTTTACTTGTAAGCACTTTGTTAAAAAGTACAAAAGGAATGACAGAAGGTCCACTTCCTCCTTGTAATTTCTTTTGATTTTCTTTATAGATACTTGCTCCAGCATCCATAAACTTTTCTTCCTCATGAATGCCATATTCTGTTTTAAGAAGATGAAGAAACAGCTCTAAGCCAAGACGTCCTAAATCTCCCGTTAAAACAAAATCATAATCATCTAGCGTTTTTCCACTATTTTTCATATGTTCGTAAAATACTTTTGCTGCTGCTGGAGCCATGATAGCACCTATATTGTTAACATCTTTTACTCCATAATCAACGACATTTCCAATGGTCGATGAAACGACTTTATATTTACTTGCTTGATTAGAAAGAACACCCCCAACAGCTGCTGTAATCGTAACAGTCGTGTAGCAAGACTTTAAAGAGCCATATTCATTAGGGAAGCGAAATTGTCTTTCACTTGCTAAAATATGAGAACTTGTAAGAACACATGCTGTATCAATTGATTTTGCATCAATATACTGAGAAGCTATAATCATTCCTTCAATAAAAGTCGAACAAGCATTGTAAATCCCTAAAAAGGATTTATCAAAACACTTTAAAGTGGTATTCATTGTCGCAAGCTGATTTGAAAGATCTCCTCCTATTACAAGAGGAAATGAATATTTTTGTAATAAATGATTTAATACCGTCTTTTGCATTTTTATCTCTGCTTCTTCAGCCGTTTTTTCTCCATAGTAATAATCTTTCATATAGAGATTGACATTTTTGATATTGCCTTTTTCTTCATCAGGAGATGCAATTGAAAACCAATCATTTAAATACACATTACTATATTTTAAAGTAACCATAAAACACCTCTTATTCCTGCAAAAATAGCAGCTGTTAAAACTCCATAAAGAATGACACTTCCCGCAAGTTTCAAATAGTTTGCACCTATTCCTGTAATAAGTCCTTCCTCTTTATACTCTAAAGAAGAAGCCGCAACAGAATGAGCAAATCCAGTTATAGGAATAATAGCACCCATCTTTAAAAAATCTACCACATCATCAAAACGACCAAATCCTGTTAGGAATGCAGCTATGGCAATCCAAACAATCAACATAAATTCAGGAGAGACAGCAGAAACTAAAAGTTCAGATATACTTCCTATAATACCTCCAGATACAAATGCTCTTATGGCATTTTCCAGTCTTTTTTCCTTAGGTGTTATGCTTTTTACTACTTCATTATATGTCATAAACGAAAAACCTCCATTACTAGTATGGAAGTTATGCGGAAATATATTCGAGAATTTTCTTTTTACCTTTAGACTCGATTCGAGAAACATTCACTTGACTGATTCCAAGTAATTCAGCTACTTCTCTTTGAGTTAAATCATAAAGATATCGATAACGAATCACTGCAGATGATAAAGGGTCGTTAAGCGATTCTAATGATTCTTCAAAGAGAATATGATCATCTTGATTTTGTTCTACACCAATTTGAATGCATTCATTCTCATCATCTAGATAAAATACTTCATCCATTAAGATTTTTACCATTTCTAAATCGTGAACAGGAACCCCTAAATATTCACTGATTTCTTCTATGGTCACTTCTCTTCCTAGAGTTTGGGTTAAATGAGCATATGTCTGATTCATTAATTTATATAATTTTAAGTATTCTTTATTTAATTTTATATTTCGACTTTTCATTGATAAGTCATACATTTCTCCAAATATATATTTACTTGCATATGCTTCAAAAGGTACTTCACATTCCTTATAGTTTTTATATGCTTTAATTAGTCCCAAACGTCCGGCTTGATATAAGTCTTCTCGTTCTACTCCGTAGAATTTTCTAGCTATACGATGAATAAGTTCATCTTGTGTTTTTGTATATTCATCCACAGTTAGCTATTAACTAGACTTAAAGCCACTAATTCATTCGATATATTTTCAAAATGTAATGGAGTATTGATTTTATTATTTACAATCAATACTTTTCCTTTATGATCTTCGACATATGTGCTACTTTTTAGCAAAACATCTTCTCCCGTTTTATCTATGCTTACCAAGTCATTTAGATTATACACCATATATTTGACTTTGTAATCCTTGATAATTGGCAATGTGTATTCTGAAAACCTAGATGCTGTATTGGCATTTAAATTTCCCTTGAGTCTCACAAAAAGAATTCCCTTTCGATATTCCAAATTCATTTTCAACATATTTATCACCTAATTTTATTGTAGCCCTTTCATTCATCCTTTTAAAGAGCTTCGACAAAGGATATAAAAAGAAGAAAAAATATGACAAAAAAGACTTCTTTTAGTTTGGATAAAAAAAAGGAAATTTATTAATTTCCCTTTACAACAGTCGCGAATGTACATTTTTCAGTTTGATTATTAATCGTTACTTTAAGCGTTTCACCACTTTTAGATACCCATTGGTATTTTGTTGAATAACTAGATTTTTCAACAAGAGTTCCTTCCACTTTTCCTATCAATTCAACAATTTCCTTATAGGTAATACCTGTACTTACACGAGGTTTAATATCTGATTCAAATTTAGAGAATGTGACAGATTCATTTACTAATGTGTTGTTATTTACTTTTAGGAAGATATTTCCTTTAGTTCCTGAATAATAAGCAACTTCAATTCCTGAATCCTCTGTAATTTTCCAGTAATAGCGGTTATATTTGCTATCTGTAATTTCTCCTTTTATTCCAATAATATTATTAATCTCTTCTACTTTATTTTCTGGTTTAATGAGTTTAATACATTCTATGGCACTACATTTCGCTGCAGTTCCAACCGCTTGTGAAGTAGTCGTTGTTCCTGTAGCTGCTGGAGTAGTCGTTGGTGTTGTTGTACTATTTGTTGTTGGCTCCGTTTTATTCGTATTTTCTGTTTGTTCATTTCCATTAGTTACTGGTTCTGTCGTTTGAGGTGTTGTTGGATTCGTCGTATTTGGCACCGTCGTTTTAGAATTTCCAAGATTTTTATAAATCATATTCCCTACCAAAATACCAATGACGATAACTAGTGCAAATTCAATCACAAGAAGAATCATTTTTACTACTTTGTTAGGTTTCTTTTTCTTGTCTTGTTCTTCGTTAGAATCTAAAACGATACTTTCAGGTGAAATCATCTGTACTTGTTCTACAGGAGTAGGACTTTGATTAAAAGGTTGTCCTTGACTCTCATTCACTGGCGCTACTGGTGAAACAGCAGTTGCAGGAGAGGCACTCATTGCGTCTGAGATGCTTGCCCCTTGGTTTTCGCTACTATTTTGTGAAACTGGAGTTATTCCATTTTGTTCACTTATAGGTTGTGCTTGAACCACTTGTGGATTTACATTTTGGGAAACAGGTGCTTGTTCATTGTTCATAACTGAAGAGTTTTGAACATTTATATCTGGTATTGCAGTTGGAACACTTGGTGGAGTTTGAGAAGATACAGGAATTGTACTTTGATTTATCACATTTCCTGCTATTTCACTGTTCATAACTGGTGGGTTTTGAACATTTATATCCGTTACTACATTTGGAATTGAAGCATTTGGTGCTGTTGGACTCACTACATTTGCTGTTCCCTCATTGTTTTGAACAGATGAGTTTTGAACAGACGTATTCTCAGTAGTTTGTGATGCAGATGCTGTATCTATAAAAGTAAAACCTGATGATAAATTATTTTCTAGTGTTGCATTTCTGCTTGGTATATTTATAGGTTGTGCATTTACCGTATTTTGCCCATTGTTAAAAGCTCCATTTGTTGATGGATTTGCTGACTCATTTGTTTCTACAACTTCACCACAAATTTTACATACTTTTTCTCCACCTGATAAAGGTGATCCACATTTTTTACAATTCATATTCAAAACCTCTTTTTATTCAATTTTTCTATTTTCTTCCTAGTATAAATTATAACAAAGAAGTCATTGTTTTGCATCTATAAACTTCCATAAAATAACGAAGTACTGTCAAGTAACTGTCTTATAAATAAAAAAAGAGGATATTCCTCTTCTCTATAAAGTATATTTTTTAACAATATCTAACACTTGTGAGTGAGAAATACCATTTGTTATAATAGCACCTTTAATAGCTTTATCATAAAGTTGTTCTTCTCCATAAAGGTTTGTCACTCTTCCTCCCGCCTCTTTAACAATTAAGGAAGATGCTGCGATATCACAATTCCCATGCTTACTTCCCGGAAAAATATCACAAGAGAAATCTCCTGTTGCAATCGCCATAGAGCTTCTTGCAACACTTCCAATAGATGAAATTTTTGAACATTCTTTTAATTCTTTGATAAGAAGCATTTCATCGATTAAAGTATTATGAAAAATTTCCACATTTGTTCGATACCCTAAATCACCTAATCGCTTCTGATTTACATGAATTTTTTCCCCATTACAGTAAGCACCTTCATTTTGAATTGCGCTATATAATTTATCCTCTACTGGATTATAGACAACTCCTACAATAGGTTCTCCACAGTATACTAACGCTAACGAAAAGACAAATACAGGAATATGATTTGTATACATTCCTGTTCCATCTAATGGATCACATACCCAAGTGTATTCAGAATCAGGATTATAGGTCTCTTCCTCCCCGTTTACACCATGATGTTTATACCTTTCTTTTACACGTTCTATTAAATATTTATTAATTTCTTTATCAACCCTAGTCACAACAGTCTTATCTTCTTTAAAATGAAAATCTAAGTGACTTTGATAATGCTCTAGCATGGTTTTGCCAGCATAAAAAGCAACACTTTTTGCAAAATCTAAATATTCTTGATTCGTCATAACTTCCCCTTATTTCTTTTTAGCTACTTCTTTTAAAACAATAAAGGATTCATATTCCTCTTTATGCTCTTGTAAAGCTTTTAACACGTCAATTTCATAATCTTTTACCATGCATTTAGAAAATTCATCATCATAGTATTCTCGAATATTAATGCCACCTAATGCCTCCATTGTCTTCCAAGAGGCTTTATTACTTGTATCTGCATCCATTAAAACCTTATCAATTCCATATTCTTGACAGACTTTTAAACCAAGATACAAATTGATCTTATTATAACCCTTTTTTCTTTCTGTAGGACGAATACTGTAGCCAATATGTCCTCCAATTCTTTTTAATTTTTCATTTAAAGCAAGGCGAATATTAATCATGCCAATGATCTTTTGATCATTTTCTCGAACTAGAAAGTAAGTTCTTGCAGGAACTTTTTCTTCATTTGGTTCTCTTGTATAATCATCTTCTAACTTTTCAAGCCATCCTTCATAATCGTCTAAATATCGTTCGAGTCCACCTGTTCCATTAGTGTCTGAATGATACTCATATAACTCATTGATATAATCTATTGCCTCCTCTTTTCTTTCCAAGCTTGGTACTTCAAAATAAAATTTTTCCATCTAATTACCTTTCTAACTTCATACTAGATTTTTTTATTTCTTGTTCTAAAAATGCACATAAATCATGAATATCTTTTTCTTCAAAGGGACTCAATAGCTGATATTTTTCTATTATTTCTTTTAAAGAGATATCGCCTCCTTCTTTACAGAAATCGAGAAATAGATCAAAGGCACTTTCTTTATTCTCCAATGACTTCTGATAGAAAGAAAAAGCACAGATTGCATCTAAACTGTAATCGATAGCATAAAAAGGATCATCTATACGATTCAAATCACTTTGCCACATGATTCCCGATTCATAATATTCGTGTTTATATTGATGATGTGGATAATACTCTGCATAAATCTTTTTCCATAGTTCATTTCGCTCATGATGACTATAAGATGGATGTTCATATAGACACGAATTAAATTCATCAATCGCACACATTTTTACGACTAAATCAATTAAAGATGTTAAATGACTAATACAATATTTAGAAATATTTTCTTTAAAAATAATATCTAAATAAGGATAAATAAACAATTCCATTGAAGTAGAATGTATTTCACAGATATCAAACGTTGGCCATCTATTCTCATGATATTTTTTATCTTTGCTTAAAAATAACTGAGTACAATGTCCAAACTCATGAGAAATACTAGTAATATTTTCTTCTACCCCCAAATATTTTTTTATAAAAGTAGGCATTTGATAATCTGGCAAATAAGTGGAAAGTCCACCTGCACTTTTCGTATCGCGATCTTCTAAATCAATAAGTCCCTCTTTTTCCATTTTTATAAACAGATGATAGATTTCTGCATCTAATTCTTTAAAAATCCCTTTTAACTTTTCTAATAATTCCTTTAAAGACAGATCAACAGAGGCATTTCCATCAGAAAACAAATACTTTTCATCATAGTAGTCTATTTTATCTATTTGAAGTCGTTGACACTGATGCTCTGCTAATTGTTTTAATAAAGGAACAAAATACTTTTTTATATTCCTTTTAAACAATATCAGATCTTTTTCGTCATAGCCAAGACGATTCATTTTAATAAAACCATATTCTTTATAATTACTAAGACCTAATTGATGTGCCATTTCATTTCTTATATGAATTAACTCATCTGCAATATTAGCTAATTCAGAACTAATTTTTGTTAAGATTTCAAATCTTTTATCATATGCTTTTTTTCGAACTTTAGAATCCTTATTTTTATAATATTTCATCAATTTATTCGCATTGACTTTTTCGCCATTAAATGAAGAATAAGTTCCTACAATTAATTTTCGATAAGCACGACATAATTCTTTTTCTCTTTTTATGAGCTCAATATTATCATCACTGGATAGACGCATTTGATTTTCCGCCAATGCAAAAGTTCTTGGTGGTAAAAATGAATTTAATCCTTTATCCTCCTTATGTTTATCTAAAAAATCAAAATAAGAGTAAACTAAATGATTGTATTTAGCGTCAATACTTCCAAATAGCTCTTCGCTTTTTTGATACTTTTCATCCGTTATATCTTTTAGATAACCAAGATAGCTACACCAATACAAAGTCAGATAGTGATCCCTTAAAGCATTTATTTTATCCATCCATTTCTTTTGTTCTTCCAAATCATCTTGTCTTTTTAATTCATCAATAGAAAAAGATAAATCCGCAAGTAATGTATCAAGATCACTCTCTTGAAATTCAAGTTGTTTTATTTTATCTATCAGTTTCATAAATACCTCTCATCTTTATTTATTTTATCATAGATATTTCTATATCGTTTATTATTTTTCCGAAATTTTCTATAAAATGATGAAGATAATGATCATCTGTTCTCACTTTTTGGCTTAATTCAAACTGTAAACACTTAATTCCTGAAATATCATGAATAAAATGTGAAACGGTATTTGGTGGTGCAATAAATGTTTTGTCTACTTATACTAAAAAATCCTTTGAAAGCACGTTTTTTATATGCTCTACTTCTTTGATCTCATGGGAAATATTCTTCCCATAAAATGTTCCAATCCCTATATCAAAACCATGGTCATTTGTACAGCCATGAATATCAAATAAATAGACAATTCCGTATTCTTTAATTACCTCAAGTATAGCCTCTTTATAGTCCGAACCATTATAATAACTGGGGTCATCTCTTAAGTTTCCTGTTCTCACAATACCAAATACTTGGAAGACCTCACACAAGTATTCGACAATACCACCAGTCAATCTATCTTCACCCTTCGTTACTTCATTTCTAACCTTTTTAACAGCATGCGGTGCAGATAACAAAATTGTAATTCTTATCAGACTGAACGAAACCATTGCCATCATTCATCTCATATTTTCGATTATTTTGCTTAATTTTTTCTATTACTTTTTCATTCATATTTCCTCTTTACTCTTTTTTTACAAAAAGACGTTCACTTATTCGGTGAATTATGTTATGATATTTCTAGGGAAACTTAATTCCTGAGTACTTACCTCCGAAAGGAGGAGATCCGATGTATAAGAAAGATTTTTTAATTCTTTCCTTACTTCTCATTATCTTCTTATTAATCATTCTGATGTTTACTTTAATAAAAAGATTTATATAAGAAAAGAGCACTTAACTTAATAAGTGCACACGCATAAAAGGTATGTACTCAATTCCGTTCAATTAAGTATTCCCTTTTTTTGTCTAAGTTTCCTAGACAAATTCATCATAACATAATAACATTTTTTTGACAAGTTCATCCCCTTATTTTACAAACAGTACTCTTTCAGATTTGTATTGTTTGATAATAAATACAAGAACTAAACTAATATAGAAAACAGATGAAAGAATCATTACAAGAATATTTCCGAAGTGAATTGTCCCATTTGTTATATCCGTAAATAACATTGTAAAGTTTAAAAAGGGAACACAAGATAAAAGAAGCGATGATTTTGTTCCAATCATAAAAGCTATCATCCCTGGAAAAAACGAGATAAAATTGAGTGGTGTTAAAGCACTCTGAGCCTCTTTGAATGTTTTTGATTTTGATGCAATCGCGATACATAATCCACTAATAAAGAATGAATAAACGATAATAACGACAATTCCATAGAAAATACTTTCCATACTATATATCATATGTAATCCTTTATAAAGCGAAAATAATTGCTGACTAATACCTAAGGAAACCGTAGCTAGTAATAAACTGATAATCCCCGTTATAATAGAAGATAACGTAATACTTAAATATTTTCCAATAATAATATCACGACTCTTTACAGGAAATGTAAGCAAAGTTTCAAGAGTTCCTCTTTCTCTTTCTCCTGCCGTTGTATCTGTAGCTGGATATGTTGCAGAGACAACAATGGCCATCATGATAAATAAGAAAGCATAGTTTTTAATATAATTAGCAAAATAATTCTCCTCTGTTGCTTTTTCATCTACTACGTTTTCTTCTACTGTTACCATATTCAAAACAAGATTGGGATTAAGATTATTTTCAATCAAGTAATTAGATTGTAGTTGTTGCTTATAATGTTCAATAAACAAAGTAGCAAGTGCTGTATTAGTTGTTATATCTCCCTTATTGATCACAAAGCTATTTGGATTTTTATTTTTATCCTTTCCTATATAAAAGTCAATTTTTTCTTGTTTAAGATTTTCTGTTAATTCTTCTTCACTTTGGATGATGACTTTTAACTCTAATGCTTCGGCTATTTCTTTTTCCATCTCTGTTAATTCATAGGCAAAATAAAGCTGTTTATTCTCCTCGTCTTCTTTCATTTGAAATTCAAATAAAGCAGACATTCCTAATACAAGAACAGGAATCAAAAATGGGATAATAAGCATCATAGCAAGAGATTTTTTATCTCGAAATAATTCACGCATTTCTTTCTTTAAAATAACGAAAATTTTACTCTTCATGATTATGACCTCCTAACAAGGAAAAAAAGGCATCTCTTAAATTTGTCGTCTTTGTTTCCTTTTTAATTCCATCAGGTATTCCCTCTTTGATGATTTTTCCTTTGTTTATCATAATAACTCGATCACAGATATTTTCTGCCTCTTCCATATAATGAGTAGAATAAAGAATCGTCTTTCCACGTTTTTTTTCCTTTTTGATAAAATCTAATATAATTTGACTGGCAATAATATCTAGCCCCGTTGTTGCTTCATCAAGAATATAATACTTTGGATCATGAACCAAGCATCTTGCTAAATTTACTTTTTGTGTTTGCCCCGTCGATAGATTCGCAATTTTATTGTATAAAAAAGGCGTCATTTTTAAAATATCCGTAATTTCCTTTATTCTATTTTCCTGTTTTTCCTTTGGTACATCATATAAATCACAACACATTTTTAAAAGTTCATAAGTCGTTAATGTATCATAAATTTTTGTATTTCCAGAAAGGTATGCAATTTGCTGTTTGATTTCAATTTCATTTTCTTGATAATTTAAATGGTCAAATGTAATCACTCCCTCTGTTGGCTCTAAAATACCAGCAAGCATTCTAAGAAGTGTTGTTTTTCCTGCCCCATTTGGCCCTAATATGCCAATAATTTCTCCATCACTTGCACTAAAAGAAATGTCCTGATCAGCAAAAAATTTTACTTTTTCGCGTTTATTTATATTTTTTTCAAACTCTTTTGTTACATGTTCTACAACAATCATTTTTTCCTCCTCAATTGACTCACAAATGTACCTTTATTGTACCACGAAAAAAGCAAACTTTCTACAAATTGTTTGCTCGCCATTTTTTTAATCTCAAAGTATTTAGAACAACGGTTAAGCTACTTAATGTCATAGCTAAACCAGCAAACATGGGATTCATCATGATTCCAAAGGATTTTAATAATCCCATGGCTATAGGAATCATACAAAGATTATAGAAAAAAGCCCAAAATAAATTCTCTTTTATATTCTGAATGGTCTTTTTGCTAATATCAAGTAAGGAGATGATTCTTTCAAGGTTATCATGCATCAAAATAACATCAGCGGAATCCCCTGCAATATCTGTACCTCCATTGATACTGACCCCAATATGCGCAGTTGCAAGCGATGGAGCATCGTTAATGCCATCTCCTACCATCATGACATTTTTTCCTTGACTCTGAAGCTCTTTTATAACTTTTGTCTTCTCCATAGGAAGTACATCGGCAATGACCGTTTTTATTCCTATCGCTTCTGCTATAAGATGAGCAGTTTCCTTATTATCACCTGTTAGCATAATGGTTTCTTTTCCTAATCGGTGTAATTCATTTATCGTTTTTTTAGCATTCTCTCTTACAATATCCTTAACACCTATCAAACCAATTACTCGATCATCTTCAAAAACGTAGACAATACTATTTCCAGAAATACGCAGTTCTAACTCATCTTGTTCTTGTTCTTTTTTTATCTTTAACTTGGCAAATAATTTACTATTTCCAATCGATATTTTTTTCTTATTGATGATACCTTCTATCCCTATTCCTGCTATATTTTTAAAATTGGAAACTGTCTTCTCTTTTAAACCATGTTCCAATTTATAATTTACAAAAGCTTTACCAATAGGATGTGTAATCTTTTCTTCGACACTAGCAACAACGGCCATTAATTCATCATCTGTATATTCACTATAGTTAAATATCTTAAAGACTTTTAAATTTCCATAGGTTAATGTTCCTGTTTTATCAAAAACAATGGTATCTACTTTATGTGCCTGTTCTAACGTTTCACTTGTTTTCACTAAAATACCACTTTTAGCACATAATCCTTCACTTACTACAATAGCTAAAGGAGTTGCAATTCCTAAAGCACATGGACAAGCAACAACTAATACGGTAACAAAGGTGGCAATACTTTCACTCAAAGAATTCCCGAGGAGAAGAAGACTGATAAATGTAATAATTGCAAGAATGATAATAGTAGGTACAAAATACCCACTCACGAGATCCGCAAGTCTTTGAATTGGCGCTTTTGTATTGGTTGCTTCCACTACTAATTTCACAATCTCTGAAATAGTAGAATTTTGACCTATCTTTTCTGCTCTATATTCAATATACCCATCAATATTCATACTTCCTGCAATGACATTTTCATTTACGCTTTTTTTAACAGGAATGGATTCTCCTGTGATAAATGCCTCATCTAAATGTGTTTCACCCTTTAAAATAACGCCATCAACCGCGATTTTCATTCCTGGTTTACCAATCAAAATGTCATTCTTTTTTATTTCGTCAAGAGAGACAAGCACTTCCTTATTACCTTTTTTAAGAAGAGCTTCTCTTGGCGTAATTTGAACGAGTTCTTTTAAAGCTTCTTTTGTCTTTTCTTTATTTTTTCTATCAATAGTTCTACCTAGTTTGATAAAATAAACAATCATTGCACACGACTCAAAATAAAGACTTTCCCGATAAACTATGGATTCTGGGTTAAGAAAAATCATACTTGTACTAAAAAGACTATAAAAAAAGCTAGTCCATACTCCTAGAGTAACTAAAGTATCCATATTAGGTGTTTTATGAACTGCATTTTTAATACCACTTATAAAGATATCTTTTCCATATAGTAAAAAGGGAATCGTTAAAAGTAATAATGCAAGTGCATAGTGTAATGGATAATATGTTTTACTTAAAAAAGAAATTTCTGGAAGTTTAAACATATGAGCCATTGAAATATAAAGAATAATAAAAGCTAAAACGCCATACAGGAGCACACATAATTTGCTATGTTCTTTCTTTGTCTCTTGCTTTTCATCATAGATTCCTAAGCTTTCAAAACCGGCCTCTTCTATAAACTTCTCAAGCTCTTCTATGGCAAGAGAGTCATCATACTCAATAAGGGCTTGTGACAAAACTAAATTCACCGTTGCTTGGTGAACTTTCTCTTGCTTATTTAAGTATTTTTCTAATCCTGAAGAACATGCAGAACAAGTCATCCCATCAATCATTAAAATAATTTTTTTCATTTTTAACCTTCTTCTATTTCAAATCCCAAATTTAAAATAGCCTCTTTAACAGTTTCTTCTATAGAACCATCTTTTAAGAGCACAATTACGTTACCCTCTTCATAGCTTGCTTTGACATCTTCTACACCTTCAAGCTTTATGACGCTTTTTTTGATTCTATTTTCACATCCTGTACATACCATTCCTTTTACTTTAAAACAAATCTCTTTCATCTTTTTCCTCCCTTTATTTATTAAATCTCTTAAATAAACAGATCATCTCATCAATGGTTTCCAAATTTCCCTTTTCTAAATCATCAGTAATACAACTATAAAGATGATCTTCTAAAATAATATTTGATAAATTTTTAATGGCTTTTTCTACTGCTGATAGTTGAATTAAAACATCATTACAATAGACATCTTCATTGATCATTCGCTTAATCCCTTTCACTTGTCCCGTTATACGATCCAAGCGTTTGTTAATCAGCTCAAGATCCTTATCTCCCCTATGTGTTTTTCTTTTTGTACATGTTTTTTTCTTCCATTTTCCACCACCAATAATATTATAATATAAAATGTATAAAGTGAAAATATGGGATATCCCTTTTTGTGCTCTATTTTTCTTTAGTTTACTCCATTATTTGTCTTTTACACTTTTATGCCAGATAAAAAGCAAATATTCATATGAATACTTGCTTATCTCTTATTTTTTATCTTCTAATAATTGACTCTTATCCTAAGATAGATTGTGCCCATAAAATAATCCCGATGGCAATATTTATGACAATCGTAAATACTTTCATACAAATTCCTATAACTTCAATTGGAATATCTGCTCCATATTTTGATATTGCACCATATTTTGCAAGCATGATATTACAGACAAGACTGATGATGACAATACTCATCTGCGTAATAAAAGTTGAAATGCCCAAGAGAATAACACGACTAAATATTTGAAAATTCATTTTAAAACTATTTATTGATAATTTAAAAGTTTTTGTTTTTGTAAAATATAGGATAGATACTATAAGCGATAGACATTGCCCAATAACTGTCGCCCATGCAGCTCCCGCAATTCCCCATTTAAATCCAAAGATAAATAAGGGATCTAAAATAATATTTGTAATAGCGCCTATAAGAGTTGATGCCATCGAAAAACCAGGACTTCCATCTGCTCTGATAATAGCGTTCAGTCGCTGCATTTCCCAAATAACCAAGTTCACTATTTCCAATAAATATTTGATCCACAATATTATAAAGTGAACTTATTAGTAATGACAATATACAAGGAATAGAAAACTTAAATAATAATTTTGATACTTTTTCACTTCCTAGATATTTGTTGTTACTTTCCATAATTTTCCTCCTTCTTATCGATCCAACCTTGGGCAATAAAAAATGCGTATAAACAGTCTTGTTTATACGCATAAAGCTGGATCAGACAATATTCATTTTAACATAAAAATTTTTTTTATATAAGTTTTTTTTATTTCTTTATCTTTAAAATTCTTAAAGCATTTATAATAGCTAAAATAGAAACACCCACATCGGCAAATACAGCTCCCCACATACTAGCAAGCCCAAATGCACTTAAAACGAGTACTCCTATTTTTACCCCTATAGCAAAGAAAATATTTTCTCTAACGATATGCATAGTCTTTTTTGCTATATGAATAGAATTTGCAATCTTTGAAGGTTCATCTGTCATAATGACAACATCAGCAGCTTCAATTGCAGCATCACTTCCAAGGCCTCCCATTGCAACTCCTATATCTGAAAGAGCAAGAACAGGGGCATCATTAATCCCATCTCCAATAAAGATAAGTTTTCCTCTAGATGATTTTTGTGTCATTAATTTTTCTACCCAATGTACTTTATCTTGTGGTAGCAATTCTGCATGATACTCATCTAAATGAAGTTCATTAGCTACAGACTCACTAATATTCTCAAGGTCTCCTGTTAGCATAACAACTTTTTCTACATTATTATTTTTAAATAATTTTAAGGCTTTATAAGAATCTTCTTTAATTTTATCAGCAATTAATATTGTTCCTGCAAATTCATCATTTATTGCGACATAAACAATCGTTCCTGTTTCTTCACTCTTTTGAAATTTAATATTGTATTCTTTCATTAATTTTTCATTTCCAACTAAAACTATCTTTCCATCAACTAATGCTTTCACACCTTTACCTGAAATTTCTTGTGTTTTAGTAACAAGTTTTTCATTCATTTCTTTGTTATATGCTTGTTTCAACGAAAGAGAAATTGGATGATTAGAAAAGCCTTCTGCATAAGCAGCATACCTTAATAAATCATCATCAGAGTATCCAACAGCATCAATTTTCTGAACTTTAAATACTCCCTCTGTTAATGTCCCTGTCTTATCACATACAACAATTTCAGCACTTGCAATAGCTTCTAGATAGTTACTTCCTTTTATCAAAACTCCTATTTTAGAAGAGGCTCCTATTCCTCCAAAGAATGATAATGGAATAGAAATTACCAAAGCGCATGGACAAGAAACAACTAAAAATGATAGTGCCCGATATAACCAATCACTAAATAAGGCATCTTTAATAACAAGAGGTGGAATTATTGCTAAAAGAACGGCTACTATAACTACAATTGGAGTATAGTATTTTGCAAATTTGCTAATAAAGTTTTCAGATTTTGATTTTCTGCTACTAGCATTTTCTACTAAATCTAATATCTTACTAACAGTTGATTCGCCAAATTCTTTACTTACTTTAATTTTCAAAATTCCATTATTGTTTATGCAACCACTTAATACTTCATCATTTACAGATACTTTTCTTGGTACCACTTCTCCTGTTAGAGCCTGTGTATTAAGCATTGATTCACCTTCCACTACTACTCCATCTAAAGGAATTTTTTCTCCAGGTTTTACTAATATAATGTCTCCAATATTGACTTCATCTGGATCTACTCGCATCATTTCATCTCCACGATATACATTCGCATAATCTGGTCTTATATTCATAAGATTTGCTACAGATTTTCTTGACTTATCTACTGCATAACTTTGAAATAATTCTCCTACTTGGTAAAAAAGCATCACTGCAACTGCTTCTGGAAATTCTCCTATACAAAAGGCCCCAATTGTTGCTACAGCCATTAAAAAGTTTTCATCAAAAACTTTACCTTTAAAAATATTTCTTATTGCTTTTAACACAATGTCATATCCTACAATTAGATAGGCTATTATATATAAAATGTTATGATATAATTCTATATCAAATTTGAGGAATAAAGAAATGACAACCAATAAAAGAGAAACAATAATCTTAATTAATTGTCTGTTCATTTTTCGGTTCATGATGATTATATCTCCTCAATTGTTACATCAGGCTCTTCTTTTTTTATCACTTTTCTAATTTCCTCTAATGCCTGTTCCTTATTTTCCTCAGTACATAGAAAAGTTAATTTTTGTGTCATAAAGCTGATACTAACATTCTCTATTGAATCAATTTTTTTAAAATATCTTTCTAATTCATTTGCACAATTTGCACAGTCTAAATTTTTTATTTTAAATTTATAAGTATTCATTTTAATCCTTCTTTCTTATTTTTAACCTTTATGGTTAATATGTTCTAGACCAATTTCAAACAATTTAACAATATGCTCATCATCCAAAGTATAATAGACTTCTTTTCCACTTTTTCTACACCTCACTACCCCGCTTCTTCGCAATACAGCAAGTTGGTGTGAAATAGATGACTTTGTCATATTTAAAACATTAGCTAAATCACAGACACACATTTCACTTTGATCTAATGCAAAAAGAATTCTGCATCTTGTCGTATCTCCTATTAGTTTAAATAAATCAGCCAATTTGTTAAAAGTATCCTCATTTGGCATTTTTTTTAAAACGTTATCAACTACATTCTGATGAATAACATTACAATCACAAGAAAATTCATTCCTAGACATACATTCCCTCCTCTAATATACTATGCTTAATAGTTGAATAATTTCTCAACTATTTAAAATTATAGTTGAACAGATATTCATTTGTCAAGACTTGTAAAAAAAAAGATATCAATTTTTTGTCATCTTATGTAAAACAAATGTGACATGAATGCAGAAACGTAGACTAGCCTTACTGAAGTACACATCGAAGTCTTGGATATTACTTGCAACATCCGTATTTCCATTTATAAATAATGTTGTACTGACTGCTGCAAATCCGATTGCCATTAAGATAATGGTTAAAACTAAAATACTCTTTCTTTTCATATGCTCACCTATTTACTTCATCATAATTCAAATTATTTTCTACATAAAGACTTTCGACATAACAAATGAGTTCACTTTTATACTTCAATTGACACTTCTAAATTATTGACAAATAAAAAAAGAATATGGATAAGATATAAAATATTTTTGGTACTTTCACAACACATTTGTTCATTAACAAACCTTTTATTTGTAAATCATTGTTAAATTTAAACAGGTGATAAATATGTATTATACAGATAGAATTAAATGGATAAGAGATTGCAAAAATATTTCCCAAAAGCAAATTGCCGAATATTTAGGCATTAAACAACAGCAATATGCACGATATGAAAAAGGGATTAATGTAATGCCTATTACTTATTTAGCAAAAATCTGTAAATACTTTGATGTATCTGCAGATTATATTCTAGGTCTCACAGATGAAATGATTTCATACAAAGAAAAAGAACTTATCCACTAGTTCTTTTTATCTTTAAAAAAATGTCTAATAAAAGGTTTCATTCCTTCATAAAGGGAAAATGTAAGTAGATTTCCTAATAATACAACGCCAATAATGGGAACTGTAAGTGTCTCTACCTTTACAAGATGTCCAATAGGTGTTAAAAAGACTAGAGCCTCTATTACAATAATTCCTAAGATTCCCATATTCATATATCGGTTTGAAAAAAATCCCTGTTTATAAATCGTATCTTTTAAATCGCGACAAACATAGGCATATAAGATCTCTTGAACAACCATAGAAAACAAAGCGAGACTTCCTGCTATAGAAGGAGAAAAATATCGAAGCCCAATAAAGAATGTGAGAAATACTACGATGGTTTCAATAACGGCAGAGTAAAAAATATGAGCCTTTATAAAAGGAGTAAAGATGGGCGTATCCATTCCTCTTGGGGGTCTTTTCATAATCTCTTTATCACTTTTTTCAAAAGATAAACAAATACTTGGAATAGAATCTGTCACTAAATTGATAAATAAAATATGAATAGGAATTAATAACGTATGTCCTGTAAACATTCCAATAAATACAACAAATAATTCTGCAAAATTACTTGAAAGAGAATAAACTAAATTATTGCGAATATTTCCATAAATTCTTCTCCCTTCCTCTACAGCATCTACAATGGTAGAAAAAGAATCATCCATCAAAATAACATCAGCAACAGACTTTGTCACTTCTGTTCCTGTAATTCCCATTCCAATTCCCACGTGTGCATCCTTTATAGCAGGCGCATCATTGACACCATCTCCAGTCATCGCGACTACTTTTCCATTGGCTTGCCAAGCTGCAACAATTCTTCTTTTATGATCTGGACTGACTCTTGCATACACATTGTATTTTTTAACAATTTCTTGCATTTCTACATCGGTATATTGATCTAGTTCGCTTCCCAAAATTCCTTCTTCGTTTGAAGAGATAATACCTACTTCTTTGGCAATTGCACAAGCTGTAATAAGAGAATCTCCAGTAATCATTACAGGTCTTATTCCAGCCGTTAAACATTTAGCTACACTGGTAGTAACAGATTCGCGAGGTGGATCAATAATGCCAACAAGACCAACAAAGATTAAGTCACTTTCTTGTTTTAAAAGGTCAAGAGAGGAAGTCACTTGACTCTTATTTTCTTTATAAGCAAAACCTAACACACGTAAAGCATTACTTGCCATCTTTTGTTCTAACGCTAAAATCTCACTTCGCTTCTTTTCATCTAACGTTTTTTTCATTCCATCTTCCATTACATAATTAGAAACAGAAAGTAAACTCTCAATACTTCCCTTTACGAGTACAAGTTCTTTTTCATCAATCAAATTTAACGTAGCCATTCGCTTGCGTTCACTGTCAAAAGGAGCATCCATCAAACGTTTACATGTTCTTTTTAAATCACTAACACTGATTCCTTTTTCTTCTAAAAAATAACATAAAGAGGTTTCTGTTGGATCCCCTAAGAACTGTTCTTTTTCTAAAATAACATCATTATCTAAGGCAGCAATATATGAAAATATGGCTTCATCATAAAGAATACTTTCTTTTACCTGCATTTTATTTTGAGTAATTGTTCCTGTCTTATCTGAACAAATAATATCAGTAGCTCCCAAAGTTTCAACAGCGCTCATCGTTCTAACAATAGTCTTTTTCTTCGCTAGTTCCCCTGCACCGTTTGAAAGAGATATGGTAATGACAGCAGGCAAACCTTCTGGAATAACGGCAACAGCTAAAGAAATACATAACATGATAATTTCTAAAATTTCATACCCTTTAAATAACCCATAAAAGAAAACAAAGAGAAGAATAAAAAAGATGATTATAGTTAACGTTCGACTAATTTCCTCTATTTTTATGGCGAGAGGAGTTTTGACTTCGTAAGGTGTATTTAAAGATTTAGCAATACTTCCAAGTTCAGTCTCCATTCCTGTTTTGGTTACAACTGCAACAATTTTTCCATTTGTTACATTGGTTCCTGAAAAGACCATATTCTTACTCTCTTGAATCGATAGCCCCTCTTTTAATATTTGACTTGTTTTTTTTACAGCAATTGATTCTCCTGTTAAAGTGGCTTCATCGACATTCGCATTTGCCTCTTCTAATACACGTGCATCTGCAGGCACAGTGTCCCCTGCTTCTAAAATGATTATATCTCCTGGTACCAACTGCTTTGCATCTATAAAAATAATCTCCCCTGCTCTTTTTACTTTGCAAGTGACTTTCGCATATTTTTTTAATCCTTCTAAAGTAACTTCAGCCTTTTGCTCTTGCAAAAAACCCATGATAGCATTTAAGAAAACCACGACGGCAATGACAATAGTATCTGTATACTCATGAGAATAAAAATAGCCATAAATTCCCATAAATACTGCAACAATAAGTAAAATAATAATCATTAAATCATTAAACTGACCTATAAACATGAGCCAAACAGATTTTTTCTTTGCCTCTTTGATTTCATTGAATCCATACTGATTTAGACGCCTTAAAGCTTCTTCATTAGATAGACCCTCATCTCCAGTTTGAAGTTCCTCATAAACATCTTCTTTTGACTTACTCGTCATATTTGACTTCCTTTCTCAATAAAAAAAGATTAATTTGTATGAATATGAATTAATCCTTTTTCTATTTCTTCTAAAGCACGTCCTATTTCCCTTTTTGAAACATATTCATTTTCTTTCATTTGCATATGTCCAGTTTCTTTCATTTCTTTACTTCTCTTTGAGGCTACATGAACAAGAATATACTTAGAGCCTACCGTATTCAATATTTTATCAATTGATGGATATATCATGTTATCACTCTCCTATATTAATACTATACAACAATCTGAGGTTAATAGAAACAGATTATGCGAAATATTGACGTCTGCTTTACATATTATAGTATATGTTCCTTTGATTTTTTATTCCCTTTTTTCATAGGCTAAATAAATTATTTGCTTTTGCTTATCCTTTTTAGAACAAGTGATTAAAACAAGTGTTTTTTTCGATTTGTCATACGATAAGGGAACGTTACCATTTTTTTCTACCATATAATGATCTAAATAAAGATACTCTCTTTTGACATGTTGATAATCTAAAAAAAGAGAATCTCCCATTTTCATTTGATCTAAGTTATTAAAAAAGGAAACACTTGAATTCCCACGATGAGCTGCAAGGACCAAAATATTTGGCATCTTATCATAGACAACCAAGATATTTTTATTGACTTGATTAAGAGAAGATAATTCGTCATAAAATCCCCTTTTTAACTTGATACTAGGAATCGATAAAATACCTAAATAATGTTCTTTTTCTATCTCCTTTTCATTATAATAAGCTATTATATTCTCTTCATTTTTCTTTTCTATTTGTTCTTTAGTTAACGTCTCAGAAGCAATCAAGACACTTATAAAAAGAAGCGAACTCGTAAAAAGAATAACTCTTTTACTCTTTTTCATAAAATACACCAAATGAGCAAAGAAGAATAAACAAAAGAATAAGTAACCAAAAAGAATATTGATCTGTCCTCGGTACAGAGAGAATCGTATCAACCTCATTTTTCTTATCAATTGGAATAAGACTTCCTCCAATGGATTCTTCAAGTGATTCATCTTTTGAGACATTCTCTTTAGAATCTTCTTCTGGTTTCTTTTCTTCCTCTTTATTAGGTGGAGTTACTGGATTTTCTTCTTTTGGTTTTTCATGATTAAAGAGCTGAAGTGTAATTTCTTTTAACTCTAAAAAATTCAGTAAATACGTTTGTTCATCTAAGATATAGTCATCAAAGGTTACTTCTTCTTTTAAGAAAAATTTTCTTAAAGGAAATAGAAGAGAAATCACTCCTTCTTCATTCGTTGCCTTCGTAAAAAGAAATTGTCCTTCTTCATCATAAAATGAGAAGATTACACCTTTCATGGGTTGATTCGATGAATTTGAATACTTTTTAAGTTTAAAATCCGCTTTCTTTAATTGATTATAAATGTTTTCTATTTTAAACGTTCTAAAAAGTTCTTCCCCTTCTAAAGAAAAAGAAATTACATATTTTTCTTGATTTGGAAAGTATCCCTCTTTAGCTGTTATTTCTTGAATATAGTAAGAACCATAAGGTAAATCTATATCAATGATAACATGGCCATTTTTATCGCTTATTCCTTTCCAAATTATATCATCTTTTTCAAACAGTAAAGCATTTGTCTTTTCACTCCATATAGTTTGATTGGCATAAAGCCCAAAGAAAATGCCTTCTTCTAAGTCATACGAAAAAATAGGTTCATTTTCTTCTATTTTAAAGTGCTCTTCATACTTGTCAAATTCTATTATGGCATCCTGATATTTATTTTTTATGAGGACATCGACATCTAAATTATTTTTCGTGATAGTAAAAGAATGACGCGCTTTATCAAGTACATATCCACTTTGATTGGATTTTTCAATAATGTAATAACTGCCTGGATAAAGTTCTTCAAAAATATTTTCTTTGCCTGTAATAAGGGAGGAAACTTTTTCATCTTTATGATAGAACAAATAATTTGTATTGTTTACAATGTCTTTTGCAGCATATAGTTCAAGTGTCACATTAGAAGCAAGTTCATCTTCATAAGTGAATCGTCCATCATCAAATCCTACTAGTTTTTCTCCTGTTTTTGTAACTCTTGCACTTCCTCCAATAACAGAAACATCAATTGTCATTTTACTAGGTGTAAAGTTACCAATTAAAATAGCATCTTGATATTGATCGCTGATATAATAAATCGCATTGTGTGTAAATCTCTTTGTTGTTTTTTCAATCGTTATGGTATGTTCTCCTACACGATTAGCAAAAATAGAAAGAGTATTTCCCCTTCTAGAAGTTGTAATACCTGGAGTAGCTCTAAAAGTATAGGTATTAAACACTTCATTTGTATCTTGAAAAGACAAACTTTCTCCTTTAATCATATCCACTTTTTTTCTATTAAAATCAGGATATATCCTATGTTTTTTTACTAATTCTTCTAATTCTTTAATCTCATTATTAAAAGGATAAATAGGTGTCTTTGATGTGAGGCTTGAAACAAAATAATGGTCAATAGAAGGTGCCTCTATTTGCCAAATTAAATATTGCGTAATGGCATACCACTTCGGATCTGTATGATCAATTTCTTTTTCTTTGTATCCATATCCATAATATCCTAAAAGAGAAATCATCTCAATCTGTTCTTTCGTTAGACGACTCGTATAACTAGAACTTTCTTGATAATCTCCATTTTGGGCTCCTGTTAAAGCATTCCAACTTTGTATGCAATAAACATAAGCACCATCACTACTCCTTCTAAAAAAGCGTGCAGGTTCATGAAAATGATGCGTTTCATAAATAGTATCTGCTGTATCACTACGATGTTTATAAAAATAAATGCCATCAATCTCTTCCCCTTCATAAATGACTCCATTATAATTACTTGCATGTACTACATTGATTCCTAAAAAAAGAATCGCAAGCAATATGATAAACTTCATACTCCTTTTTCTATAATTCTTCATAGTTTCTCCTTTTCTATTTCTTGTACTGCAAGCACTTAATCTCTTGAATCGCCTCCTAAAAAAAGAGAAGTACAGTTTTCAGCACTTCTCTTTCATTCATTTAGTCCACTATTCTAAAGTTAGAAGGCAATTATGTCAAGTCTTATTTTAGAAAAAGAAAAAAACTTCCTTAGAAGTTTTAACACGGATCATATACGTTTTGAAAGATCCGCAAGATTAAAGTCTTTGTTTTAATAGAACCTACAAGCACCTAATAATTTTGACAGACTAAATCTCAATTATTCCATTTATAATGTCAATAACCTCGTCTAACTCCTCTTTGGATATTTTTTCTACAAAGGATAATTTACGAGCTTTAAAATCAACACTTCTAATATGTTCACATAAAACTGCGCCTTTTATCTTTTTGGTATTTTTTAATTCATAATGAGTAGGAAAGTTTTTTGTATTGCTAGTTATTGGGCATAAAACAACTAATCCAGTGTATTTATTATAATAATCTCTACTAATAACAATAGCTGGTCTTAGTCCTGTTTGTTCATGTCCTTTTGTAGGAGCAAAATCCATATAACAAATATCTCCTTGCTTTGGTATATACATTAATCTAGTTTTTCCTTTCCTAAGTCGTCTCCCCAATCATAAGACTCGATATTCCCTTTTTCTTCATCAGGTAAACTTTCAAACATTTTAATTCTTTCTTCAATCGTTTTATGTTTCTTTTTTTGCTTTGATATAATAATTCTATCTTCTTCTTGAATTAAATCGATGATATCATTCGTTTTTAAGTTAAGTGCTTTTAAAAAACTACTAGGAATTCTAACACCATCAGAATTTCCCCATTTTTGAAGTTTTGCCTCCATAGAATCATCCCCATTCATTTATAGTATATACAAAGTTTATACATTTGTCAATTCCTTTTCACTTTTAATCCTTATTTTTAGCAAAAGAAAAAACTTCCTTAGAAGTTTTTACAACATGGATCATATACATTTTGAATGGTATCACATTCTTCATAAGTATAGCAAGGTGTATACGTATGACGATAAACATGATGATTTACCATTTTTGTATTAATTGGAACTACATGAGGAACTTCATGCATAATGACTCTTTCACATACTCTTTCCGTTGGACATTCATAGATAGGCGGACAAGCCATTCCAGGATTCATATTCATTCCCATGTTCATCCCTTGCATGTTCATACTTGTTGCTGTAAAGTCAGTTGTTTGACTTACTTCATTTTCAACACATCTTGGATTCATAAACACATTCCTTTCTACAATATAGTATGCAAGAAAAGAAATGTCCGTTAGTGCATTCGTCTATTTTCCCTTTGACAAAAATCTCAAGAATTATCGTACTACAGTTTTTTCAAGAGAAAATTCTTTTATCTTACTCTCAAAAAAAGAACTCACTTTTTTAGTAAGTTCTTAGTTTTCAAACTGTGAATTATAGAGATTTGCATAAAAACCATTCTTCTTTAAGAGTTCTTCATGATTTCCAATTTCGATGATGTCGCCTTCATTCATCACAAGAATCATATCAGCATTTTTAATTGTAGATAAGCGATGCGCAATGATAAAAGACGTTTTTCCAACCATCAATTTATCCATTGCCTCTTGTATCAATTCTTCTGTCCGTGTATCGACATTACTCGTTGCTTCATCTAATATTAGCACTTTTGTATCTGCAAGGATCGCACGGGCAATTGTTAGAAGCTGTTTTTGTCCTCCAGAAATATTGTTCATTTCTTCATCAATCATCATTTGGTAACCATCTGGAAGCGTACGAATAAAATGATCGACATTAGCAATACGTGCTGCTTCTATAACTTCTTCATCTGTTGCTTCTAATCTTCCATATCGCAAATTTTCCATTATTGTTCCACTATAAAGCCAAGTATCTTGTAAAACCATTCCAAAAGCTCGTCTTAAAGCTTGTACATCATATGTCTCAATAGATTTACCATCAATTAAGATTTGACCTCCATTAATTTTATAAAAATGCATCAACAGTTTTACTATTGTAGTCTTCCCTGCTCCAGTAGGACCAACAATCGCAACCTTTTGTCCAGCCCCCACTTTAGCACTGAAATCTTTAATGACGATCTTATCTTCTGTATATCCGAAGGAAACATGGTTAAATTCAACGTCCCCTTTTATCTTCGTTATATCAGATGACGCCTTTTCATAAATCTCCTCTTCTAGTTCTAAGAATTCAAAGATTCTCTCAGCAGCAGCCACCATTGATTGAATTTGATTCGATACTTGTGCAAGTTGGGTTACTGGTTGAGTAAAGTTCTTAGTATAGGAGATAAAAGATTGAATATTTCCTACAGTAATTTTTCCACGTATGCAAAAATATCCTCCAAAGATGGCGACAAAAACATAGCCTAAATTTCCAATAAATTGCATAATTGGATGCATAAGCCCTGAAAAGAATTGACTCTTCCATCCAGCCTCATAAAGACTTTTATTATTTTCTTTAAAGACACTTAACATTTTTTCTTCTGCATTAAAAGCTTTTACGACATTATGTCCACCATACATTTCTTCCACATTACTGTTAATATGTCCCAAATACTCTTGATTCTTTGCAAAGTATTTTTGAGATCTTTTTAAGATAGACATCATGAAAATTGCACTTAAAGGCAACATAAGAAGAGCAATAAAAGTCATAGGAATATTAATGCTTATCATCATCACTAAAACACCTATAATCGTCGTAATTGAAGTGATGAGTTGCATGAGTGCTTGATTAAAACTCATCTGCATCGTATCTACATCATTCGTCATAATACTTAATACTTCTCCATTGCTTTTTCCGTCAAAATAACGAAATGGCAATTTATGAATTTTATCATTAATGGCTTCTCTTAAGCGATAAGTGTATTTCTGTGTAAGTGTTGACATAATAAAACTTTGAATGTAACTACAGATTCCACTGATGATATAAAGAGTTAAACAAAAGAGTAAGATACGATGAAGCTTTACAAAGTCAATACTTCCTGTATTTCCAAATTTACGCATTATTCCCGAGAATATTTCTTCTGTTGCATTTCCAAGAATTTTAGGTCCTACAATGGAAAAAAGAGTGGATGCAATAGCAAAAACAAACACAATACCTATTGCTTTTTTGTAGCCATCTAATGAAGCAATAATCTTTTTTATGGTTCCTTTGAAATCTTTTGCTTTCTCTCCCCCACCCATGCCCATAGGGCCTCTTCTCATAGGGGCTTTTCTTTCGCTCATACTAATTCCTCCTCTTTTAATTGAGATAAGGCAATTTCTTTATATATTTTACAATTCTCATAGAGTTCTTTATGGGTTCCGATGCCTACAACGCAGCCCTTTTCTAAAACAACAATTTGATCTGCATTCATAACTGTTCCTACCCTTTGTGCAACAATAATTTTCGTTGCATCTTTGCAATAATCAGCTAAATTTTTACGAACACTTGCATCTGTCTTGTAATCAAGTGCAGAAAAAGAATCATCAAATAAGTATATTTTAGGATTCGATGCGACTGCTCTTGCAATGGCGAGTCTTTGTCTTTGTCCACCAGAAACATTTGTTCCTCCTTGCGAAATTGGCGCATCATACTGCCCTTCTTTTTTTAAAATAAAATCTTCTGCACAAGCTACTCTAGCAGCTTCCTTCATTACATCATCACTCATAGATTCATCTGAAAATTTAATATTCGATGCAATCGTTCCACTAAAGAGAAGTCCTTTTTGAGGCACAATCCCCATTGTATTACGTAAATCTGTTAAATCAAATTTACGTATATCGACTCCATTCAACTTAATCATTCCTTCTGTCACATCAAAAAATCTAGGAATTAAGTTGATAATAGAAGATTTTCCCGAACCTGTAGATCCTATAATAGCAAGTGTTGATCCCGCAGGAACCTTAAAATTGATATCTTTTAATACGAGTTCATCTCCATCAGGATACTGAAAAGATACATGATCAAATTCTAAAGCAAAATCATCATTTTCTTCTATGTGTTTGGCATTCTTCGCATTCTTTATAGAAGAGTCTTTTTTCAATATTTCTCCCACACGATTAATCGAAATCATAGCTCTTGGTGCCATTATTGAAATCATGGATAACATTAAAAAGGCCATAATAATCTGCATCGTATAAGAAATAAGTGCAGTAAGTGTTCCTACTTGCATGGTTCCTGCATCCACGTGATTTGCACCTACCCACATAATGAGAACACAAATGCCATTCATAATAAACATCATAAAGGGATTCATAAGGGCCATTAATCTTTGAGTAAAGAGATTCACTTTCATTAAGTCTATATTTGCTTTTTTAAATTTCTTTTGTTCAAAATCTTCATTTGCAAATGCTCGAATAACAGGTAACCCATTTAAGGTTTCTCTAACAACAAGATTAATTCGATCGATCAATTTTTGCACCACTTTAAACTTTGGCATAGCAAAGAGAAGAAGAATAATGATTAATAACATAATAGCGCCAATGGCAATACCGATGACCCAAATCATATCAATATCAATCACTTTAATCAAAGCTCCAACTCCGATAATAGGAGCATACAAAACCATTCTTAAAAGCATGGTAAGAAGCATTTGAATTTGACTAATATCATTAGTCGAACGAGTAATTAAACTAGATGTTGAAAATTCATTAAATTCACTATTGGAGTATTGCATTACTTTTTCTACTACCTTCTCACGAAGATCATAGGCAACTGATGCGGCAATTTTCCCTGAAATATATGTTGTAATTATGATGACTAACATAATAAATAAGGCAAAAACAAGCATCTTAACACCCGTACTGATTAAATAATCTAATTGTTTCTTTTCAATATCTATTTTCAAAGTATTATACTCCATCACGACATATTGAATACTATATTGATTAAGAATCTGTTCGTCTATAGAATTAATGCTTTCTAACATCGTCTTGATTTCATTTTCTTCTTCTAATCCCATATAATATTTTAAAATAGTGGCATCTACTTTATATCCTTTTTCTGCAAACTGTTGATTAGTTGAAAGCATCAAAGAAAAGACTTCTGCTTTTTTTATAAGTTCAGATAATTCTTTTCGCTTTTTCTCATCCATTTCTTTTAAAAGATAGATATCTTCCTCTTTGGCATAAGGATATTTTTCTATTATTTCAGAATTTGCTTCAGGTACTCTTTCATAGAAATAACTTAATTCATTACCAACTAGGACACTTAAAACATCAAAACTATTCTTACTTAATGCTTCTGGAACATTATCCTGAATCCCCTTTTGTGTAATTCCAACATTTATAATATTAGAAGTGTATTCTGGTAGTTTTAAATCACATCTTGCTTGAATGACAAGAAAAATGACAACAAAAAAAATACCCAAACTATATTTTTTTATAATACTCACAATTTCCTTCATCCTATTTTTCCTTTCTTAAACACTTATTCATTTTAACACCTAAATATGAAAATGAAAAGAAAAAAAGCTAAAATAGCTCTCTTCTAATCACTTGCAAAAGATTCTTCTATAATTTCTTTTACTTCTTCCTGTCGAATCCCCACAATTTCAGCAATTTTCTTGATAGGAATGTCAGATGAATTCATTTTTAAAATCATTTCCTTTGATTTTTCTTCTCTACCTAATTCTCTTTCCGTGTTCATCTTTTTTCTAATGTCTTCTTCTACTGTTATAAATGCTCGGAATTCTCCACTTTGGTTGATCTCTTCTATCTTGTCTTTATACTCCATAGCTAGTTCATCCCCCTTTAAC
>CATKZK010000005.1 GCA_949841325.1 uncultured Bacilli bacterium | reverse complement strand
AAATAGTAGTATCATCAAAGATAGAAACCACTTAGAATTTACTACAGAACTAAGAGTAGTAGATGAAGAGTATGTACTAGACTATGAAGTAACGAATGCTTCTAAACAATATGATGCAAGTCTTTTAATGAACTGTACAGGAGGAAGTGACTTTTTAAGAGTGAGTAATGAATTTGATATAGAAGAAATCTTACCAGCAAGAACAAAAAGAGCAGGGAAATTAACTCTAAAAGTCATCAAAAATCCATTGGAAGAAATGGAAATTAGTATTATTTGTGAAATAAAAGGAAATGCGGTTGAGAAAACAGAGATAAATGAAAATGACATAGCGGGAGGAATAGAAGAAAAAGACGAACCAATGCTGGAAGCTGGATCTGATACGAAAACCTTCTTTGGACATGAGTTTGATCGGAGTAAGGTAGAAAAGATAACTTTTATAGAAGATAAAGCTGTTCCAGATAATGCAATGGAGGCGTGGGATGCATCGGGTTCACAAGATGGAAGTATTATGGTTTATACTTTAGATGAAAACCAAAATGATTTATATGAACTATATATTGGAAAAGATAAAGCGCCATTTATTGCCAATCCAGATTCAAGTAGTTTATTTGAAGGTTTTACAAATCTAATCAGTATCGTTGACTTAGAAAAGTTAGATACTAGTCAAGCCATCAATATGAGTAGAATGTTTTATAATTGTGGTAAGTTGAAAGAATTCAATTTAAGCAACTTTAATACAGAGAATGTAACCGATATGAGCTCTATGTTTGATATGGGAGGTTCTGGATCGAATTCTAGCGCTATAACAAGTTTAGATTTAAATAGTTTTGATACAAGTAAAGTAACAAATATGAACAGAATGTTTTATACCTGCCGTGAATTGAAAACTTTAAATCTAGGTCATTTTAACACTGGGAATGTAACTGATATGAGTTTTATGTTTTCTAGGTGTCACAGTTTAACGAGTTTAAATATAAGTAACTTTGATACAAACAACGTAACCGATATGAACAATATGTTTTCTTGGGTTGAGAGCCTTATAACCTTAGATTTAAATCACTTTAATACAAGTAATGTAACCGATATGAACTCTATGTTTCGCTATTGTGTGAATTTAAAGACACTAAAGATAAGCAACTTTGATACAAGTAATGTAACAAATATGTCTTGTATGTTTTATCAAAGCTATGCTGTAATTACAACGATAAATATTAGAGGAACAAAGTGCACGAATTGGAGATTGATGTTCCATGTTGCTGCAACTTCATCAACCGCCCAAATTACAGTAAACTATACAGCAGATGCTTCTAGTTTAGTTGATGGGATGATAGGTACAAAGTACAATGGAACGGATTCACCATCCAAGGTAAAAAAAGGCGGGATAATAACATTTTAATAAAAAAATCAAGGGTATTCCTTGATTTTTTAGATAAATAGAACTTCTTGTTAGTCATTATTGTAGTTGCCAGTCCATCCAGCACCTATTATGATTACAAGCAAGATAAATAAGACAATCCATAAGGCAGCTCCCCATGAGTATCCACCAGTTGTGTAACCAGCGAATCCAGGTGTTTGTCCACAACAAGGATTTTGTTGCATACCATAGCTACCATTATATCCGTAATAGTACATTTATATACCTCCTTTATCTACTATAGTGTATTAACAATAGTTAAATTTTGACAATCTTTTTTTGTTAAAATGATCATTTTTTTGTCGTAAAAAAAGAAGTGTACGACAAAGAAAATGTAGCACAATAAACAAATGTATGATAAAATGAAAACAGGATGGTGATAAAATGTATAATTACATTTTAGGAACAATAGAAAGTAATGGAACCAATGCAATTGTCATTGATAATCAAGGAATTGGATATAACATTTTTGTATCGAATCCTTATGCATTTGAAATTGGAAAAGAGTATAAAGTTTATGTTTATACGCACCAAACGGAATACGAAACTGCCTTGTATGGATTTAAGACTTTAGAAGAAAAAGAGCTTTTTTTAAAGTTGATTAATGTAAAAGGATTAGGGCCAAAAGTTGCGATGCCTATGTTTGCTACGGGAAGTGTCTCTGGGATTATTGATGCGATTGATCGGGAAAATGTCCTTTATTTGACAAAATTTCCTAAAGTTGGAGATAAGTTAGCAAGACAGATTATTCTTGACTTAAAAGGAAAATTAGCTGCGAGCACTAAAGAAAGTGCGGAATCGAATGAGCTTGTTTCTGTTTTAGAAAGCCTAGGGTATAAAACAAATGATATTAAAAAGATATTGCCAAAGGTCAATTATAGTGATACGATTGAAAATCAGATAAAAGAAGCTTTAAAATTGATGTTGAAAGGATAAATTATGCGAATAGGGATTGACATAGATGATACAATAACAAATTCAAAAGAATTTGTATGTGATTTGAAAAAAAGGCGTTTTCCAGATTTAAACCCCAATGAATTATTGCCTAAAAGAATATATAATCAGTTTATGGTGGAAATCGATGATGAGATTCATCGATATGTACCTTTAAAGAAAAATGTAATTCCATCTTTAAATCGTTTAAAAGAGATGGGGCATGAGCTCATTTTCATAACCGCAAGGGGGAGTATTTCCCAACATTCAGTTGCTGATACAATCCAATATTTTAAAGAAAAAGGAATTCCTTATGATGAGATTATCTTTCATGCAACGAGAAAAGGAGCCATTGCTAAAGCGAAAAAAATTGATTTATTTATTGATGACCGCGAAGAACTCTTAAGTGAAGTACATCGCTTTGGAATTCCTGTCATCAAAATGCGAAGAGGAAATGAAGAAAGTGCTTTTATTCAATTTACGAAATGGAAGGAAATAGTAGACTACATAGAAAGAGAGTATAAGAATGGAACGAATTATAACGAGTGATGAAATGCCTGAAGATATCGTAGATGATACTATAAGACCACAGTCTTTAAATGAATATGTAGGTCAAAGTGAAGTAAAAGAAAATATTCGGATTTTTATTGAAGCCGCAAAGATGAGAGAAGAACCACTAGATCATGTGCTTTTGTATGGGCCTCCAGGGCTTGGAAAGACTACCCTTGCGCATATTATAGCCAATGAAATGGGAACAACTTTGAAAACCAGCTCAGGACCAGCAATTGAAAAGAGTGGAGATTTAGCCGCTGTTTTATCGAATTTAGAACCAGGAGATGTTTTATTCATTGATGAAATTCATCGAATGCCTAAATTTATTGAGGAGATATTGTATCCAGCAATGGAAGATTTTGAGCTCGATATTGTCGTTGGTGGCGAAGGGTCAAGTAGGAGCATAAAAATTGATTTACCTCCCTTTACTCTTGTAGGAGCAACGACTAGAGCAGGAGATATTTCTGCCCCTTTAAGAGACCGCTTTGGTATTGTTTCAAAGTTAAATTACTATAGTGAGGAAGAACTTAAAGGAATTATAAAGCGTACAAGTCATGTCTTAGAGATGGAAATCACAGATGAAGCTGCAGAAGAACTTGCTAAAAGAAGTAGAAAGACTCCACGAATTGCCAATCGTCTATTTAAAAGAGTTCGCGATTTTGCCCTAGTCATAGGGGATGGTATAATCGATAAAGACATTACGAAAGAAGCGTTAAATCGATTAAAAGTAGATAAATATGGACTTGACCAAGTAGATATGGAATATTTAAGTGCGTTGATTAACAAATTCAATGGAGGTCCAGTAGGTGTTGAAACAATTGCCTCAGCAATAGGAGAAGAAGTTTCCACTTTAGAAGATGTTGTCGAACCTTATCTCATGCAAGAGGGATTTATTAAACGAACTCCTAGAGGAAGAGTAGCTACGGATAAAGCCTATGAACATTTAAGTGTGACAGAAGATCGTTTATTCTAATTTGCTTGACACAAGAATACTGTTTCTTGTGTCATTTTTACATAAAAAAATTGAAAATGTAGAAATCCTGTGCTACTATTTATAATAGGAGGAGATGTTAATGAAACAAGACATCAACAAGTTAGTTCCAGGAATGAAATTAGAAAATGATATTTTTCTAGAAAATTCAAATCTTTATTTATTTCCTAAGGGAAAAGTATTGTCAAATCAGGATATTAAAAAATTAGAGGAAAAGAATATAAAGCAAGTCTTTATTGATAAGGCTGATTGTACAGAAACTTTTTTCCCTATTTTTCAAAGATATGCTCGTAAAGTTGTCCGCTCTAAAAAGATAAGCGATGCAATTGAATTGGCAGAACATTATGAAAAATTTGTTCAAGACGTTTCCGATTTTTCTTTTGATATGGCAAGTTATACACGTGAGGAGTATTCAGCAGATGCTCATCGAGTTCATGTAGCTAATATGGCAGTTGCTTTAGCGACTGTAGACAATCGTTCTAGATTAAAAAATGATAAAATCGAGATTAAAGAAATGGCTGAAGCAGCATTATTATGTGATATTGGAAGATGTGTTAGCAAGAGCCCAGAGTTATTTGCCCATTTAAAAAGTAAATATGAGCATCAATTAGGAGATTTTCAACAAAAATTGCCTCAATTGCCTTCTGATTTATTTGAATATTATCAACCTGAATATCATTCTTTTTATAGTTATCTACTTTTAAAAGATTATCCTGTTTCTTCCAGAGTTTTAGATGCTGTTTTGTATTCTCATGAGAGTGTACATGGAAAAAGTGGCTATTTAGGAACAGATATTACAGGGCATTCCCCTCGTGAGAGAATGAGTAAGATTTTAAAAGTATGTGAATTTTATGATATGTTGCTTTATCGTGGAAAAGATATTTCTCCAAATGCACCATTTAGAGGAATTTCTAAAATTATGGTAACAGCAGCTTCTACGGGTGCTATTGATTCTGAATTTACAGAACGCGTTTTAAAAGTTGTACCATTATATCCAATTGGTTCTAAAGTGGTATTGAATGATGGTACTTGTGGGGAAGTCGTCTATTATAAAGATGATAATGTGGCAAAACCTGTTGTCAAGACAGAATTAGAAGAACTCATTGAAATTAATTCAGAAAATCCAATCATTGGATTTGACGTACAAGAAGATTTATCTTATCGTCAAGCACTTATGTAGAAAGGCTTAAAAGCCTTTTTTTTTGTCTCGAAATTTAGTATACTATGATTGAAAGGAAGTGGATAGATGCGTACAGATGATTTTGATTTTGATTTGAAAGAGTCATTGATTGCTCAAACTCCACTTGAACAGCGAAGTGCATCAAAGCTTTTAGTTCTTCATAAAAAAAGTGGAGAATTTGAACATCGTACATTTTCGGATATCATTGATTATTTACAGCCTAAAGATGCCTTGGTACTAAATGATTCACGTGTTATTCCAGCAAGAATTATTGGTGAAAAAGAGGATACCCATGCTGTCATTGAGTTGTTGCTTTTAAAACAGATTAAAGAAAATGAATGGGAGTGTCTTTCTAAACCTCAAAAGAGATTACATGTGGGAACCTTGATTACCTTTGGTGATGGCAGCTTAAAGGCAGAAGTTACGAAAATATTAGATGAGGGAATTACCTATGTTAAGTTGCTTTATGAGGGAATTTTAATGGAAATATTAGAGCATTTAGGGACAATGCCACTGCCTCCTTACATACATGAAAAGTTAGAAGATCAGGGAAGATATCAAACGATTTATGCCAAAGAATATGGTTCCTCTGCAGCCCCAACGGCAGGCCTTCATTTTACAGAAGATTTATTAGAAAGAATAAGAAAAAAGGGAGTCGAGATTATCTATGTTACTCTTCATGTAGGACTTGGGACTTTCAGACCCGTTGTTGTAGAAGATGTTCATGATCATCAAATGCATACCGAAACTTTCCTTTTGGGAAGTGATGCAGCAGAAAAATTAAATCGTGTTCGAGCAAATGGAGGACGTATTATTGCGGTAGGAACGACTTCGACGCGTGTTCTTGAAACCAATAGAAGTCATTACGATGTTTTTACACCTGAGGTAGGAGAGACAAATATTTTTATCTATCCAGGCTATGAGTTTAAAGGAATTGATTCCCTTATAACGAATTTTCATTTGCCGAAGTCGACACTTTTGATGTTGGTCTCTGCACTTGCAGGAAAAGATAAAATAATGAAAGCTTATCAAGAAGCTATAAAAAATGAGTATCGCTTCTTCTCTTTTGGAGATGCTATGCTTATTATAGATGATTAGGAGGAATTATGGAAAATTTAGAAGTTTTAATGAAATTACATTATGTACTAAAATATAGAACAGTAGGAGAGCAATGCTATTTGGCTTTATATAAAGAGGATGTGAGAATTTCACCTTATGTGAGAAACATCTCTCTTGATGAAGAAACGGATCATTTATTAGTCGATGATGTTGTTTCTATAACGCAATCATTAACTTGTGATATTCACTTTTATTTGGATGAAACGGGATGTCCGAAAGGTTTTGCTTGGAGCAATATGATGGATTATTTTATAGATATTGAAACGCCTTTTGAAAATGAATATGACTTTAGAGATCAAACAAGTTATGAAGCTTTTCTATTGGAATTTAGAAGACAAATTAAAGAGGAGATGGAAAAGCGTGAAAACTTCAAAAAACAAGAGGCAAGAAAATTACTTTTACATAGTGGGAGAACAAAATGAGAGTCCAATATCAATTAGAAAAATGTGAAAAAGATACAAAAGCTAGATTGGGGAAAGTCATTACAAATTATGGAACTTATGAAACGCCTATGTTTATGCCAGTGGGAACTCAGGCCACTGTAAAGACCTTATCTCCTGAAGAGGTGAAAGAAGTCAAAGCAGGGATTATTCTTTCTAATACCTATCATTTATGGTTGCGTCCTGGAGAAGATATCGTTGCAAAATCTGGTGGATTACATCAATTTATGAATTGGAATGGCCCCATCTTAACAGATTCTGGAGGATTTCAAGTGTTTTCACTTGCCAAACCTAAGGATATTACAGAAGAGGGTGTTTGCTTTAAAAATCATTTAAATGGGGATCGTCTTCTTTTAACTCCTGAAAAGAGTATTGAAATTCAAAATAAGTTAGATAGTGATATTGCGATGAGTTTTGATGAATGTCCACCAGCGAGTGCCAGCTATGATTATATGAAAGCAAGTGTAGAAAGAACTTTAAGATGGGCTGAACGTGGTAAAAAAGTACACAGTAATCCTAGACAAGCTCTTTTTGGTATTATTCAGGGAGGAGCTTATCAAGATTTAAGAGAATATTCTGCAAAGGAAACTGTTAAGCTAGACTTCGATGGATATAGTATTGGTGGTGTTGCAAATGATCATGAATCGAAAGAGGATATGTATAAGGCCATTGACTATGCCATTCCTTTTATTCCTGAAGATAAATGTCGTTATCTAATGGGAGTAGGAGAGCCAGAAGATTTAATAGAAGGTGTGATAAGGGGAATTGATATCTTTGATTGTGTATTGCCAACAAGACTTGCTCGTCATGGACATGCATTTACAAAGTATGGAAAAATCAATTTAAAAAATGCCAAATATAAAGAAGATTTTACACCGATTGAAGAACATTGTGATTGTTATGCTTGTAAGCATTATACAAAGAGTTATATTAAACATTTAATCAATGCCTCTGAAACTTTTGGAGCAAGACTTTTATCTATTCATAATATTCGTTTTTTAATTCGTATGACAGAAGAGATGCGAGAAGCGATAAAAAAGGATTCATTACTTGAATATCGTGATCAATTTATGGAGAATTATTATGGGAAAAATTAGTAATTTTGCGATTCTTTTTTCGACTCTTTGTATTTTGACCGTCTTAGTCATTACTACTTCTACTGTGAAACTTACGAAACTACATGAAGAAAGACTTATCTACTCCATGAAAAGTAACATAGAGTATTATGCCAAAAGGTGTTATTTAGAAGAAAAGTGCAAGGGAGATGTAACCTTAAATACCTTATATGAAAATCAATATTTAAAAGAGATGCACCATCCGGTGACGAAAGAAATATTAAACAAAGAAATGAAGATACAATTTGTGAATAATAAAGTTGAAATTGATTGGGAGTAATAACTCTCTTTTTTTAGCTTATCTAACAAAGAAAAAAAGAACTATTCAGTTCTTTTTATTTCTAAATGGCGGAGTAGGAGAGATTTGAACTCTCGCGCCAGTTACCCGACCTATACCCTTAGCAGGGGCACCTCTTCAACCTCTTGAGTACTACTCCAAGCCCGATAAGTAAATTATACTAAAAGTGAGAAGTTAAAGTCAATATTAAATCTGATAATTTACTTATTTTCTAGTAAAACGACATCATCATAATAGGCTTTTAGTATATTTTCACGAAATTCGTCACTAATTGGGGAACCACTTGCAAGTCTGTGTCCACCACCTTCAAACAATTCTGCAAAAGCAGCAACATCTGTATCATCCTTATAAGCACGGTAACTAATACTCTTAGACGCATCAAAAATAATGATAAAATCGAGTTCAGGATATTTATGAGAGAGATAATCTCCCAGCTCACTTTTATACTTCTCGGCAAAAACAACACCACAAGGCTTTTCTTTTATGCGATACTTTTTCATGTTTTTTTCTTTTCTCTCTAAGTAACGCTCTTTTTCTTTTTCTTGTAATTTTGTCATTCTTTTTTCAAAGGCTGTTAGAGTGAATTCTTTTTCATTTTTCTTTAGTCTTTTGACAATAGATTTTATGAAATCATCTCTTCCTAACATACTGCGAATCATATCTACATTTAAAGCTAACTGTTTATCTTCAAAAGTATAGGTATCTAATTGTCTTACAATGTCGACATACTGAGCAATAGAATCTGCCTTTAACTGAGGATACTTTTCCTTTAAATAGAGATAAAATAATTCTGTTCCACAAGTTAAACGGCCACTCATTTCTACATGTATTGTAGCAAAGGGATATTTAGTAGCAAACAAATGCGTGGCATGATGATCAAATACAAATACAGGAATGGGTAATGTCGCCAGTTTTTCATAGACACTTTCTGATAATGTTAAATCTACAATATAAAGATGTTCATATTGTGTTAAATCAGTTTTAAATAATTCTTCAAAAGTCTTTTCTACTTCATTAATTTCTATGGCATGATAGGCAAATTTTCTTTCTGTAAGATGAAGTAAAATGATAGGAGAAATCCCATCTAAATCAATATGTGTTACAAGTAAATCCATTAGTTATTAACCTCACTTTGAATGGCCTCAATAAATTGTCTCATTAACTTTGGATAATCGATGCTCTCTTTATCCTCGGCTTCTGTACGATTTAACATCGAATTTATCTTAACGACTTTGGCACCTGCATCTTGAAGACGCTTTACATTTTCTGTTTCTGCGTCAATATCTAAAGTAAAGACATAAGTATTTGTCTTATTGGTAATATTATTCTTTGCCTCTTGAAAATACGTAGGTAGATATGTGTCATTTTCTTCTACGTTGATAATGCGAAAACCATATTTTTCCAAAAATGCAAAAACGTCATTGCCAATGATAAGTGTTTTATTACTCGCATTTTCTGCAACGAGCTTTAAATCAGCATCAAATGTTGAAATAGTAAGGCGCAAATCATCATAATTTTCTTCAATTTGTTGCTTTATAATGGTCGTATTGACATAATCGAGTAGACCATTTTTAATATTTTGAGCAAGCATTAAATAATTAGAAGGAGATAACCATAAGTCACATTCATCATTATTTAAAGATATTCCTTTGGAAACATCGATAATTCTTAATTTTTTATTATTATTTAAGAGATGGAGAGCGGTTTCTTTTTCCTCTGTTAAACCATTATAGACAAACAGATCAGAACTTGCATATTCCCGATTCTTTTTATCTGTTAATTTGTGTTCTCTTACATTGATTCCTCTTGGATAAATTGAATCAATCGTAGAATTATAGCCATAGATCCTTTCCATGAGATATTCAATAGGGTATGTTGTTGTTACAATATGGATATCATCCATTGAAGAACTCTTAAAACATCCTGTCATTAAAAATGTACATGCAATAAGCAAAATGATTCTTTTTATTTTCATATATTAACCTCTTTTTCTTATATTTATTTTATCATAGGAATAAAATAAGGAAAAGATTTTTGCGTGAATAAAAATGAGAAAATGCTTTTTAACTAGATTATTCAAGAACTTTTGTGTATAATGAGTATGGTGATGATCATGAACTTTTTAGAAAGCAGAGGAATTACAATTAAAAATAAAGCATTGTTAGCGACTGCTCTTACACATTCTTCTTATGCAAATGAAGCAAAAGTGGATAATTATGAACGATTGGAATTTTTAGGAGATGCTGTTTTAGAACTCGCGACTAGTGAGTATTTTTATAACCAAACGCATTTAAAAGAGGGAGAGATGTCTAAAGTTCGAGCAAGTTATGTTTGTGAAAATGCCTTGTATGAATATTCAAAAGAAATTGGCCTTATAGAACATATAAAAGTAGGTAATGGCGTAAATGCTGATACCCCAAGTATTGTTGCCGATTGTTTTGAAAGTGTTTTAGCCGTAATCTTTTTAGAACATGGATATTCAGTTGCAAAAAAGTTTGCTTTAAAAATCATAGTTCCTTACATTGAAAAAAAAGTTATTTTTATTCATGATAATAAATCGTATTTACAAGAGATGGTCCAAATGGAAAAGAAGACTTTAGAGTATATTGTTAAGCAGGAATCTGGGCCAGCCCATGATAAAACATTTGTTGTTGATTGTATTGTAGATGGAATTCGTTTTGGAACAGGGAGTGGAAAATCAAAAAAAGAAGCAGAGCAAAATGCGGCGTATGATGCGATAAAAAAAATAGCGTAAAGGATGGTTTAAATGAAGTTGTTAAGTATAAAAGCCCATGGTTTTAAATCTTTTGCCGATAAAATAGAAATTCAAGTAGGAGAGGGAATTACGGGAATTGTTGGACCAAATGGCTCAGGAAAGAGTAATGTTGTTGATGCTGTCAAATGGGTTTTAGGAGAAGCAAGTTTAAAAGAAATCCGTGGTGGAGAAAAGACTAGTGATATTATATTTGCAGGTTCATCATCTAGAGCAAGTCTAAATCGCGCTTGGGTTTCTTTAACATTTGACAACAGTGACCATTATCTTGCCAGTGATTTGGCCGAAATTGAAATAAAAAGAGAAATTTTTAAAACAGGAGAAAATGAGTACTATATCAATAATGCAAAGGTAAGAAAAAAGGATATTACGGATTTGTTTTTAGATAGTGGGTCTAATGCGAATTCTTTTTCAATTATTTCACAAGGTAAGATTATGGAAATTTTAAAAGGAAAGCCAACTGATCGACGTGTAATTATAGAAGAAGCATCAGGAACATTAAAATATAAGAAACGCAAAGAAGAATCGATGCGTAAACTTGAAAATACGAATGATAACTTGGAAAAAGTGAGTCTTGTTATTCAAGAGCTTGAGGGCAATGTAGAACCTTTACGTATTCAGGCAGAAAAAGCAGAAAAGTTTTTACAAACAAAAGAGGAATTAAAAGACATTGAAGTAGCCCTTTTGGCAACGGATATTAAAAATCTTACATATTCATTAGAAGAAGAGAAGAAAAAACTCAAGAATTTAGAACAGAAAATGACGTCTTTAGATGCCCATTCAAGTGATGAAGAAAAAGAATTAGAGGCATTTAAGCAAAATCGCAAGGAACTTGAAGAAAAAATAAATGAAATGAGTGAGCAAATAATAACCTTTAGTCAAGAACTTTCTTCTTTAGAGTCAAAAAAACAAGTCATTATGGAAAGACAAAAGTATGAAGTAGATGATCAGAAGTTGGAAAGTAATATTCTTCTTTTAAAAGAACAGGAAATGGATATGCAAAAGCGTTTGTCTTTACTTTTTAATGATAAAACAAATGCGGAAAACGAAGTAATGAGTTCAAAAGAGAAACTCGAAAATTTTGTGAAAGAGTATAATACGCAAATGCAACTTAAGAATACGATGGGAACAGAGTTAAATAAAAAGAACAATGAAGAGACAAGACTTAAGAATCGTATTGAAGTATTAAAAGAATCGATTGAAAATGATACAAAATTGCCTTTTGCTGTAAAAAGTGTTTTAAATCATCCTAAGTTAAAGGGCATTCATGATGTCTTATGTAAATTAATAGAAACAGAGGAAAAATATGCTACCTCTTTGGAAATCGCTTTAGGTGGAAATGCAAATGTTATTATTGTCGATGATGAATCTTCAGGAAAAGAAGCAATCGAATATTTAAAAGAAAACAAACTTGGAAGGGCGACGTTTTTCCCTATAAGTGTCATTAAATCTAGAAAAGTAGAAGAAGATACTTTAAAAGTATGTAAAGAAACAGCAGGATTTGTGGGTGTTTTAAGTGACCTTGTCAGCTATAATCCTCTCTATAAAGGAATTGTTGAAAATCAATTAGGAGCAACGCTCGTTGTTGACAATATGAATACGATGAATCTTTTAGGAAGAGCTATTCATTATCGTTATCGTATTATTACCTTAGATGGAGAGTTACTTCATACAGGCGGATCCATGACAGGTGGAATAAATAAGGCAAGTCATGGTCTATTTAATATAAAGTTTGAACTTGAAAATGCTTTAAGAGAAGTGAATGGTATTACCAATGAATGTAAACTTATCGAGGAACACTTAAATCAAATTGATCATGACATAAAAATTCTTGAAGAGCAGATTTTTAATGAAAAAGGAATGTTAGCAAGTTTAGAAGAAAAAACAAAAGGGCTTCATTTAGAGGAGCTGAATTTGCAAAAACGTTTGGAGGATATACAAAGTGAATTATCGGGAACTCAAAATGTATTAGCAAATGAAAGTGATAAAGAATTAGACGAAGTGTTAAAGAAAATATTAGAAGTTGGGACAAATAAAGATCTTTTAGCATCTGAGCTTATAAAGTTAAAGAAAACAAAAGAGGAGTTACAAGAAAAGATAGATGTTCTCGAAAAGACGATTAAATCCTCTAATAATGAATATGTAAAGAGTCAAAGCGAAATCAATGCTTGTGGTGTTACCATTGGGAAGCTTGATGTACGCATAGAAAATCTATTGAATCGATTGAGTGAAGAGTATGAAATGACGTATGAAAAGGCAAGTAGTGAGTACTCTTTAGAAATGGATGAGGGGATTGCTAGAACAAAAGTCAATCAATACAGAAGAGATATTCGCAGTTTAGGAGATGTAAATCTTGGCAGTATTGCTGAATATGAAAGAGTGAATACTCGATATACGTTCTTAAGTGAACAAAAGAAGGATTTGGAAAATGCCGTTGCCAATTTACTTGAAGTGATTCACGATTTAGATGAGACGATGAAAGAGAAATTTGCAAGTACATTTGAAAAAGTCAATCAAGAATTTAGTGCCGTATTTAAAAAACTTTTTAGAGGAGGAAATGCCTCTTTGCATATGACGGATCCAAGTGATTTGCTTACAACAGGAATCGATATATCAGCAGAACCTCCAGGAAAATCTCTTAAGAGCATTCACTCTTTATCGGGAGGAGAGATGACCCTTACTGCAATTGCGTTACTCTTTAGTATTTTAAATATTAGAATTGTTCCGTTCTGTATCTTAGATGAGGTAGAAGCTGCTTTAGATGAGGCAAACGTTGACCAATTTGGGACCTATATTAAAGAATATGAACATAATTCTCAATTTATTGTGATTACTCATAAAAAGCGAACAATGGAATATGCCAATACACTTTATGGAATTACAATGCAGGAAAGCGGAGTGTCAAAACTCGTCAGTGTACGTCTAGAAAATGTCGAATAAATGTAAAAAAACTATACAAAGCTAAGAATTAATGTTAAAATGGGATTATAGTAAGTAGACTATGCTTTATTTCGTTGACAAAATAAAAGAAAACTGTTATAGTAACCACTTAAAAAGAGGGGGATATCCCAAAGTTTGGAGGAAAAAAGAATGAATGAGAAACAAGCTGAAGCTTTTAAGAAGACGCTAGAAGAATTTTTTAGAAGAAAAAATGAAGAATTGGAAAATTATGTTGCTATGTTGAGAGGATCTGAAATACAGGCAGAAGAAGAATTTATAAAAAGTTCTGTAGATCAAAACGTTCAAGCGGCTAAATTGGAAGCTATCGAGATGTGTAAAAATGCTGGATATACAGAAGAGGATGCTAATAAATTAATCATGGAAGCCATTGATAAAATTGAAAATCCAAATAGAAAACTAGAGATTGTTGAAGAGGAAAAACTTCAAGAAGTTGTGGAAGAACCCGTTGATATGGAAGAGATTCAAGAAGTTGTGGAAGAACCAGTTAGTATGGAAGCAAATAACGAAATTGAGATGAATGAAGAACGTGTACAACCTGAAAAAAAAGTGGAAAGTAAGGAGAATACTAGTATGTATATGACAGAAGAAGAGAGAGTTGAAAAATTTGTAAATAGTGCTGAATTTCAAGAAGATTTGAAAAAGTTAAAAGATATGCGATTCGGGCTTGCTAGAATGGAAGCTAACTTAGCACCGTATAAGAAATATGGTCCAATGGATGGGGATGGCTATCTTTATGCTAAAGAAGAACAAGAACGTATTGATGCGTATAGAGATAAATTAGAAGCTTTTGAAGCACAAATGAAAAAAACAATTGATGAATTTTTTAGACAACGCAAAGATGAAATAGCAAGAATGGAAACCAACTTAGCACCATATAAGAAGTATGGTCCAATGGATGGGGATGGTTATCTTTATGCTAAAGAAGAACAAGAACGTATTGATATGCGTAAGGAAGAAATGAATCGTAATATGGATTATCTTTTAAATCTTGCAGGGATTGAGGTTGCTCGCCCTATCAATATGAAAGTTACGATAAATGATTTGGAAAATGGTGAAAAAGCTGTAACTGTTTACATTAATGATAAAAGACTATACAGTGCTAATATTCTAGAAAGTGAATTCTCTTCTAAGAAAGTGGAAGAAATTAGTAATTCAGCTTTATTAGCCTATACAATAAGCCAAAATAAGAAAAACAAAGCTGTTATTAATTATAATGGAAAGACAATTGAAAGTGACTTAAATGAAATTGACAAGGGAATTGATAAAGCTATCAAAGCAGTTTCAGAGGAAAAAGAAGAAATAAAAAGACAAGAAGAAGCGAAGAAACAAGCTGAAATTGAAGAACAAAAGAAAGCTGAAGAAGCAAAAAAACAAAAAGAACTAGAAGCTCAAAAATTAGAAGAAGAAAAGAAAAAAGCGGAAGAACAATTAAATGCAACAGATAATAATTCTGAATCTAATGCAGAGGAAGAAGAGTTAGATGATAATCTTGATTTAGGAGAAGATTATGAAGAAATGGATGACTCTTTATTAGAACAACCAGAACCTTTATCAAATAATCCTCTTAATCCATATGATTCAGTCAATGAGATGGCGATGAAGGTTACTAATTCTCGTAATTTGAATATGGCAAAAAAATCAGCATTAACGACTACTGTTGCTTTGGCTGCAATAGGATTAGGTGCAGCAGCATCACTACCAGTATCAATTCCAATTGCTTTAGTAGGCGGAGCAGCATTATATCAATATAGTGGTGTTATAAAAGATGGTATTGAATTTGCTTCAATGCAAGCAAAATGTAGAAAAATTGCTAAGAAATATAAGGATTACAATATAGCATTTGTTTATGATACAGAAAAGCGTCGTGCAGATTTCGTTCATTACAAAACTAAGAGTGATATGAAAAAAGGCAAAAATGGTGTATATATAACAGAAGGAAATTATCATGATATCTTTGCTGAGGGTGCGGATGAAGCCTTTGTAAGAGATTTCCTTAATGCATTTGCTAAAGAAAATAAAAGACGTAACGGAGATGGTGCTAGAGGAAAATATCCACAAATTACACCATTCGATTTAAGAACTGCCTTTGTAGGTATAGGCGGAATTAAGACTCCAGCAGAAATTGCAGTTGGAAGTGTAGCTATTGAATCTTATCGTGCAGATATTGAAAAAGCAGCGATAGATGCAATGAAAGTTGAAGAAGTAACTTCTGTATCTCCAGAAGAAGTTGAAGAGGTTGAAGAAGTGGATAACTTAGAGGCTTTAGAAAATACGCCTGAAGTAGAGGAGATATCATCAGAATTAAACGCTGAGGTATCACCAGAAAAAATGGTGGAAGCTATCGATGAGGAAATTGTTCAAAATGAAGAAGTGGAAGCGCCTGCTTTAGAACAACCTGAAGTAGAAATCGCTTTAGAGTCATTCCCAGAAGTAGCGGAAGTAGCTGAAAATATACCAGTGATTCCTAAAGAGGAGACTCCTGAAGAAGTCGTTGCAGAACTTGATAATACCCTTAAAGAACAACAAGTAGTTGAACCACTTGTTGTAACTGATCCATTCCTTGCACAAGCTCCTGTTATGAGTGAAAGTAACTCTTTGTTAACACCTGAAGAAATTAATGAATTGCTTGGAAATATGGAAGTACCAATGCCAACACCTGAATCTCCAGTTGAAGAAAAACAAGAATTCCTAGAGAATGTTGAAAAAGAAAATGAAGTATTAGTGAATGCTCCTGTAGCCGAAGATAATATTGACATTTTTGAAGGTATGGCAGAAGAAATGAAAGAGTTGACTGGTCAAAGCGCAGAAGCAGTACAGACTCCTGTAGTCCTTTCTGAAAATGTAAGAGCAATGGCTACAAACTTTGAAGAAAATTATAAAGATGTTACAGATGTCGCAGAACTTGATCAAGCTGTTAAAGATTATATTGAACAAGCAAAAATGCTTGGTACTATAACAACAGTAGATGAAGAACATGAATTTACTGATTACTGTAATCGACATATAAATGCGATTGTTACAGAAAGAACAGATAAATTATGGAGTGAAATTGTTCCTGCTATTGGACCTAAGACGGGAAAAGATCATTATTTAGATGTACTAGATGACTTTATAAATCGTGCTTCAGACTCTACTGATATCGAATCTATGGGATTGATTATAGAAGATCAACAAAGAAGAGGTAATTTTACACCAGAGGAATATAATGCATTAAAAGAAAGCCTTGATAATAAAGCGTTCTTATTACAAGACAACGCAATGGAAAAGGGAATGTAATTATGATAGAGGTTGGCAATATAGTGACTCTTGAAAATACACAAGAGTATCTGTTACTAGAAGAATTAAAGAAAGAAAATCATCATTATCTATATGCGGTACGTGTTGTAAATGACGAAGTTGCAACAGATGAGTATTTAATCTTTGAAGCATTAAAAAAAGAAAACGATGACTATCTTAAAGTAGTAAATGATAAAACACTTTATGATGAATTAATGGATGAATTTAGAGATATCGTTGCAGATAAGATACTTGATGGCGCATTAGATGATACAGAGGAAGGAGTTGCTGTTTAGTAGCAACTTTTTTCTAAATAAAGAAGAGGAAAGGAGTAAAGGGTATGATAGAAGTAGGAAAAATCGTAACATTGGATAATAATAACGAATATTTATTACTAGAACAGTTACAAAGAGAAGGTATTCGTTATATATATGCAGTGAGAGTAAAAGAAGAAGCTATTGTAACTGAGGAATACTTAATCTTTGAAGCGCAAAAGCGCAATGAAGAGGAGTATTTAATGATTGTTGAAGATAAGGTTTTATATGATGAATTAATGGATGAATTTAGAGATATTATTGCCGATAAAATCTTAGATGGAGCATTAGACGGAGTGGAAGAAAGCAATTAAGCTTTCTTTTTTGTATAATTTGTAAAAAGATAGACATACTAACGATATAAGGAGAAAAAGATAATGAAGAAAAAATTGAATGTAGTATTGTCTTTATTTGTGATGTTAATTTGTTTAACTGCTTGTGCTTTAAATAATGGGCCCAAAGATGCGGTATCAAAGTTTTTAAACAAATATAAGAATAATGATGAAGTTGTTGTTAATGAATTAAATGACTATTTAAAGACAGAAGATTTAGATGAAGAAGCTCAAAAGGAATATCGAGAAATTTATTTAAGACAATATAGTAATATGAAGTATGCTATTAAAGAAGAGAGAATAGATGGCGATAAAGCAACAGTAGATGTGCAAATCACTGTATATGATTATTATAAAACGAATAAAACGTCTGGAGATTATTTCACAGCGAATCAAACAGACTTTATCGATGAAAAAGGCGATGTTGATTTATCAAAATATCTAAAATATAAGTTAAGTCAATTGCTTGATACAACTGATACTGTCAATTATACACTCACTCTAAATCTTCAAAAGAATGATAACAAATGGGAAATTGAACCATTGACAACTGAACAATTAACAAAACTACATGGAACTTATGAGTATTAAAACTTGTTTGATAGCAAGTTTTTTTTATTTTGACATAAACTATAGAAAGTTAGCAAATATTATTGACAAGTGCTAAGGAGGGCGTTATAATTTAATTAGCACTGGAAAGTTAGGAGTGCTAGGATGTGATAAATTTGGGAGATAGACAAGAAGAACTACTAAGAGAGATCGTAGAAAACTATATTCGTGATTTTAAACCAATCAGTTCAAAGTCGTTAGTCAATAAATTCAATTGTTCATCGGCGACAATACGAAATAGTATGTCTTCACTAGAGGATTTAGGACTTATTGAAAAAGAGCATACATCAAGTGGGAGAATTCCCTCTGAGGCGGGATATAAGTATTATGTCAGTCATTTGATGAAACCAAAAGAAATGACAGGGGAAGATGTGCTGAAATTACAGACAATTCTTTCAAACAATCAACTTGTTATATCCGATGCTATAACGAAGTGTATGGAGATTATTAGTGACATCACGCATTACACAAGTGTTGTCATTGGTCCTTCTAAAGAGAACAACACATTAAAGCAAATTAGCATTGTAAAATTAGATGATGACAGTGATGAATTTTCAAATCGTGTAGTTGCAGTGTTGATTACGAGTCAAGGCGTCGTTGAAAATAAGCAAGTGAACGTTTCAAAGGATATCAATTTGCAAGAGCTTATTAAAGCCAGTGAAATTATTAATAAAGCATTGATTGGAACTCCATTAAATCGTGTTCAAGAGCGGTTAGAACTTGAAATAAAACCGAGAATTAGGGAGACCATCGAAAAGTATGATGAAGTATATCATTTCTTCTCAAATGCTTTTCAAGACTTTACGATGCATAATGCGGATATTTACTTTGGAGGAAAGACAAATTTGTTAGATTTTCAAGAACTTAGTGAGCCAAATAAATTAAAAGATATGGTTTCTAAGCTGGAAGATGTCGAACTTGTGAAGAGAATTGAAACTGATGAACAAGATGTAAATATCTATATTGGTGAAGAAACGGAGTTTGATCCCGATGTTACCATTATTAAAACACATTACCGTGCAGGAAGTGATGAAGGAACGCTTGCCATTATCGGACCAAAGAGAATGGAATATGATAAGGTCGTGAGTCTTTTAAACTTCTTAAAAAGTTATATAGAAAAATAGAATGGAGGCACCATGGAAGAAGAAACAAAAATAGAAACGGAAAAAAGCGAAGATGTCCGTTTAGATAAACCAAAAAAGAAAAAGGATAAACATGCCTTAGAAATCGAAAAACTGACACATCTTCTTGGAGAAGAAAAGGAAAAATCGATGCGCATTCAAGCAGAGATGATGAATTTCAAAAGAAGAAAAGAAGAAGAAGTAAGCAATTATAAAAAGTATGCGAATGAAGATATCTTAAAAGATTTGATTAAAGTGATGGATAATTTTGAGCGTGCTTGGAGTTTAGAGACAGAAGAGAATGCAGAATTTTTGAAAGGATTCAAGATGATCAGTGATACGATTTCTAAGATTCTTGCAGAGAATGGAGTATTTGAAATTGAGGCACTTGATAAGCCTTTTGATCCGAATTTCCATCAAGCAGTACTTACCGAAGCTCGTGAAGGAATTGAACCTGGTATGGTGATAGAAGTCCTTCAAAAGGGCTATATGTATAAAGACCGTGTCTTAAGAGCTAGCATGGTTAAAGTTTCAGAATAAGAGAAAGGATTTGAAATATATGGGAAAAATTATAGGAATTGATTTAGGAACAACGAATAGTTGTTGTGCAGTATTAGAAGGAGGTACTCCTACTGTTATAGTAAACTCAGAAGGAGACCGTACAACGCCATCAATTGTGGCATTTGGTAAAAATGGAGAAGAATTAGTTGGTTCACTTGCTAAAAGACAAGCTGTAACCAATGCAGATAAAACAATTGCTTCTATTAAAAGAAGTATGGGAACAAATAAAAAGGTAGATATTGATGGTAAAAAATACACACCTGAAGAAATCAGTGCTAAGATTTTAGCTAAGATTAAAGCTGATGCTGAGGCTTATTTAGGAGAACCCGTTACAAAAGCAGTTATCACAGTTCCTGCATACTTTAATGATGCAGAAAGACAAGCAACAAAGAATGCTGGTAAAATCGCTGGTTTAGAAGTAGAAAGAATTGTCAATGAACCAACAGCGGCAGCTCTTGCTTATGGGCTTGATAAACAAGATAAACTACAAACTATTTTAGTTTATGACTTAGGTGGAGGTACATTTGACGTTTCTATCCTTGAATTAGGAGATGGTGTTTATGAAGTTAAATCGACAAGTGGGAATAATCGCCTAGGTGGAGATGACTTCGATAATCGTGTAATGGATTATATTGTTGAGGAGTTAAAGAAAGAGACAAAAGCTGACGTTAAAGATGATAAGATGGCGATGCAACGTATTAAAGACGAAGCAGAAAAGGCGAAGAAAAACTTATCAAACGCTACGACGACTTCCATTTCTTTACCATTTATTGCTCAAGTTGATGGGACTCCAGTCAATTTTGAAATGGATTTAACAAGAGCTAAATTTGAAGATTTAAACCGTGATTTATTTGATTCGACATTAGATTCTGTTCGTAAGGCTTTAAAAGATGCTAAATTAAAAGCGAGTGAAATTGATCAAGTTGTTTTAGTAGGTGGATCAACACGTATTCCTTACATTCAAGAACTTGTTAAGAAAGAATTAGGAAAAGAGCCAAACAAGAGTGTTAACCCTGATGAAGTTGTTGCTATGGGTGCAGCAGTACAAGGTGGTGTTTTAACAGGTGAAGTAGAGGATTTAGTATTATTAGACGTAACACCTCTTTCCTTAGGTATTGAAACACTTGGAGATGTAATGACTGTCTTAATTCCAAGAAATACAACGATTCCAACAAGTAAAAGTCAAGTGTTCTCAACAGCAGCTGATAATCAACCTGCAGTAGATATTCATGTTCTACAAGGTGAAAGACAAATGGCAGCAGATAATAAAACATTGGGAAGATTCCAACTTACCGATATTCCTCCAGCAAGGAGAGGGGTTCCGCAAATTGAAGTTACTTTTGATATCGATGCTAATGGTATTGTAAATGTTAAAGCAAAAGATTTGGGAACTGGTAAAGAACAAAAAATTACCATTACTTCAAATACGAATCTCTCTGATGAAGAAATCGATAAGATGATGAAAGATGCGGAAGCAAATAAAGAAGCTGATGAAGCGCGTAAAGCAGCCGCAGAAGCGAGAAATGAAGCTGAACAAACTATTTATGCAGCAGAAGGTGCCATTCGTGATTTAGGAGAGAAATTAAGTGACGATGAAAAGAATGACGTGACAAAGTTAATCGATGATGTAAAAGAGTCTCTTAAAGGAGAAGATACAGAAAGTATCAAAGAAAAGACTTCTAAATTACAAGAAAAAGCGATGAAACTTGCAGGAAGAGTTTATCAAGAAGCACAAAATAATGCGGCAAATGAAAATACATCAAATAATAACGATAATGATGATGAAGTATCGGAAGCAGAATTTGTCGATAAAAAGTAAGTAGGAAAATAGGGGAGAAAAGTTCCCCTTTCCTTGTGTTTTAGGAGAGAATATGGAAGAAATAAAAAGCGAAGAAGGATGTATTGATTATCGTTTCCTTTTTGAAAATTATGAAAAATGGCTTGAAGAGGCAGAAATCGTAGAAAAATTACAAAAAGATCTTTTGAAATATAAAGGGCATCTATTAGATTCTGCTGAAATGTTGCTACAATTTTATAAAGATTCAGAAATTGTGGAAAAAAGCATCGAACGAATGGATTTATATAATCATATATTATTCCTTACAGATATGCAAAATGAAGAAAATAAAAAGTATCAAGATAAACTATATGGAATGATTGCAAACTATAATGTTTTAACTTCCTTTGTTATTCCTGAATTACTTGAAAGTGATGAAAGCATTGCAATGGCCTATTGTGATGAATTAGAGGAATTAAAACCATATAAAAAGATGCTTCAGGATATTTATAAACAAAAAGAACATATGTTGAGTGAGCCTGAAGAAGCTATCATATCTGAGATGCAAAGTGTGATGCAAAATTTTTCTAAATCAAGTGAGTTTATTAGAACAAAAGAAATGGATTTCAAAACCATTACATTAGAAAATGGAGAAGAGATTGCATTAAGCTCTAATCAATTAGAAAAATTTAGTCGTGATGAATGTCGCGATGTGAGAAGACAAGTTGCCTTAAGAGAAGATGAGGCCTATGAAAGACATAAAGAGAGTTTAGCAACAAACTATATAGGATTTATTAAGTGTGTAGAAAATATTAGCAAATATCGCAAATACAACTCTTATTTAGAAGAAAAATTAGATACAGCAGAGCTTACAAAGAAAACATATGAAACTTTTAAAAAGTGTGCTACTTTGCATAAAGAGTTATTCAAAAAGTATATTGAGCTATATAAAAAAGCTTTGAAATTGCCTGATTTAAAATCCTATGATATTGCTGCACCTCTTACTCCCTCATCAAAAACAAATTATTCGATAGAAGAGGCAAAGAAGATTATTCTTGATACGTTCTCTATCTATGGGGATGAATACAGTCACGTTTTAGAAAAAGCCTTTGATGAGCACTGTATTGATTATTTTCCAAGAGATGGGAAAACAACGATGTGGCTTAGCTCTTATATTCCTTATGAGCATCCACTTATTATAGCTCAGTATACAGGAAAATTATGCGATATTTCTTCTTTATCACATGAATTAGGTCACTTTGTGAATCAGTATTTAAGTATTCAAAAGCAACTTCCTTCCTATGTATTTGGATCGACATTTACAGCTGAAATTGCCTCTTTGACTAATGAAATTGTGTTTTCTAATGTTTACCGTAATAAAACGGAAGATATAACAGAAAAAAAGGAATTACTTGGGTGCTTTATTAAAGTCTTTGCAGGAAATTTCTTTGGTGCAGCAAAACAGGCATTATTTGAAGAAAAAGCGCATCAATCAGCAAAGGATGGAATTCCGTTATCGAGTGAAGTCTTAGCACAATATTGGAATACTACCAATAGTGAAGTCATGGGAGATTTATTTGAAAAGTCAAAGGGAAATATGTGGGCAGCAATTCCTCATTTCTTTATGGGTGGTGGACATTATACGTTTAATTATTCGACAGCTATAGTGGCATCAACTGTACTTGCTTCTAAATTATTAAATAAAGAAGAGGGAATGTTAGATCGTTATATGCACTTTTTAACCTTAGGTTCAAGTGTTCCTCCGTTAGAAGCTTTAAAAGCGCTAGGAATTGATATGGAAAATGCCCAAACATATGAAATCGCATTTGAAACGTTTGATCATGCGATCGATGAATTAAGTGAATTATTAGAATTGGATGGTGAAAAAAATGGCAGCAAGTAAAAGAGACTATTATGAGGTCTTGGGTGTATCTAAGTCTGCTTCAGATGAAGAGATTAAACGAGCTTTTCGTAAACTTGCCAAACAATATCACCCAGATGTGAATAAAGAACCAGGAGCAGATGAAAAGTTTAAAGAAATAGGAGAAGCTTATTCTGTCTTAAGTGATGAGAATAAAAGACGTCAATATGATCAATTTGGTCATGCGGCGTTTGATGGAGCTGCTGGTGGCGGTTTTGGTGGATTTGAAGGTTTTAGTTTTGAAGATTTTGATTTAGGTAGTATTTTTGAATCGATGATGGGAGGTTCTTTTGGCGGACGTTCGAGTGGACGAGGAAGAAATCGTAAAGCAAGAGGTGCTGATAAAGTAGTCAATATGACGATTTCTTTTGAAGAGTCAGTGTATGGTGCCGAAAAAGAATTTAAAGTCAATATAGAGGATGCCTGCAATGATTGTAATGGGCGTGGAGGACATGATGAAACCACTTGTTCAAAATGTAATGGACGAGGGAGAGTCGTTTCTGAACAGAGAACCATGTTTGGTATTTTTCAATCGGAAACTGTTTGTCCAACATGCGAAGGATCGGGTGTAACATTTAAGACGAAGTGTTCTAAGTGTAGTGGAAAAGGAACAGTGAATAAGGACAAGGCGATTAAGTTTAGAGTGCCTCGTGGTGTAGAAGATGGTGATACTCTTCGTTTATCAGGAAAAGGCTCTGCTGGGGCAAACGGTGGTCCTAGAGGAGATGTCTATGTAGAGTTTAAAGTTCGTTCACATGAAATTTATCAAAGAGATGGTCGAGATGTCTATGTAAAGATTCCATTGACGATTGCCGAAGCAGTATTGGGATGTAAAAAAGAAGTTCCTACTGTGCAGGGAACGATTATAACTGAGATTCCTGCAGGAACTCAAAATGGGGATAAATTTAAGTTTAGAGGAAAGGGAATTGATGATGAAAAAAGTGGCCGCAAGGGAGATGCATATGGTATCATCAATGTTATTATTCCAACCAAATTAGATCATGCTCAAAAGAAGTTATTTAAAGAGCTTGCAAGCACTAAATTAGATAAAGATAGTGAATTTACGAAATATAATAAATATACAGAAGAATAATCTGTAAACGCTTCTGTAAATAGGGGATTATTACCTTGTGTGATAATCCTTTTTCTTTTTATAATATTAATAGGAAAGAAGGATAACGAAATGCGTGTACAAAGGAAAATCGTGTTTTTATCAGTGCTTTTAATGGCAATTGGATTTGCAGCAGTGAGTACTACCCTTTATTTGAATGGAACAATAGGAATAGGAACAAACAATGATGATTTTGATGTGTATTTTTCTAAAGCAGTAGAAAATGGAGTTGAGAATAATGGCTTAATTCAGGATAAGACACATATTAGTTTTAGAACAGAATTATCCAAAATAAATGAAAAGTATACATTAGAATATGATGTCACCAATGCATCAAAACAATATGATGCCAGTATCGTTATCAATTGTACAGGTGGAAATGAATACTTACGAGTAGAAAATAAGTTTAACGTCTTAGAAGATTTAAAAGCAAGAGAAATAAGAAGTGGGAAACTAACATTAACCGTTATCAAAAGTGTATTTGAAGAAACCGAAGTATCGATAAACTGTGAAATAAGAGGAAGTGCTAAAGAAAGAACAGAAGCAGGAGGAGAAACGATAGATAAAGAACAAGTAGATTATTTAAAGCAAGCAGAAAGTTCTTCAAATTCAATTTATTTAGGGCATGAATTAGATAGAACTAAAGTAGAAAGCATTACCTAAAAAAATACAAAAGATGTGCCAGAAGGAGTAGAATCATGGGATGTGTCCAATAGTGGAAATGGAAGTATCTTAGCATATACATTAGATGAGGACAATAATGAACTATTAGAACTATATATTGGACAAAATGGAGGTGTAAATGCCAATCCCAATTCTTCTTATTTATTTGCTATTTTTATGAACTTAACAAGTATTAATGGATTAGAATTTTTAGATACGAGCCAAGTAATCGATATGAATAATATGTTTTGTTCTAGTAGAAGTCTAATAAATTTGGATTTGAGTTCATTTGATACAAGAAATGTCTCGAATATGGAGAATATGTTCCTTAATTGTCAAGCGTTAACTTCACTAAATGTAAAAAATTGGAATACAGAAAATGTAACAAATATCGGAAGTATGTTTGCTTATTGTGAAAAATTGTCAACTCTCGATTTACATAATTGGAATACAAGTAATGTAACGAGTATAAACGCGTTGTTTTCTGGATGTAGCAATCTAACGATTCTCGATTTAAGTCATTTTGATACAAACAAATGCACGAAAATGAATTCAATGTTCCTTAATTGTCGAGCGTTATCGTCATTAAATGTAAAAAATTGGAACACAGAAAATGTAACAAGTATGTTTGGTATGTTTTCTGGATGTAGTAGCTTAATTGCTTTGGATCTGAGTCATTTTGACACAAGCAAGGTAACGGATATGACTTGGATGTTTTCAAATTGCAGTGCTTTAAAAAAGTTAGATGTCAGTCATTTTGACACAAGCAAGGTAAAGGATATGGGTGGGATGTTTAATAATTGTCCAAATTTAATAACAGAAATCACAATAAAGGGGGTAAATTGTGAGGAATATTATGGCATGTTTGCTGATGCGGCTATGGATAAAGAGGCTAAAATAACAGTTCATTATACTGAAGATGCATCTAGTTTGGTTGATCAAATGATTGCGACTAAATCGAGTGGCTCAAATGTTGTAAAAGGAAAGAATATGTCTAATCTTGTTGTAACCGTTCAAGATGATGAAATTATAGCTAACGTGGCAAAAGGTTATGAAGGGCAAATCATTACTTTGAGTACTAAAATGAGTGGATCTGTTACATCTTTTAAATTAAATGGGGTATTGATAGAAGGAAACACCTTTATAATGCCAAATGAAAATGTCATCATTACTGATGTTGTTAAAGAAGAATCTGAAATAAGAGGATAATTCCTCTTTTTCTTCTTCTAAAGTAAATAAAAACTCATAAAATAGTAGGGAAACTATTGATAAAGTTTCTCTTTTTTGATATAGTAAACTTGGTTTTCATACCAAATAAACACAAGTACATGTATGCTCTTCTAGTGACCCTTTGGTTGGAGAGTAGTTAGGTACTTGGAAGTAAAACGAAAGAGAGTGAGAAAAATGGAAGAAAACAAAGTTGTAAGTATGTCATACTTACTTGAAGCTGGTGTTCACTTTGGACATCAAACAAAAAGATGGAATCCAAAAATGAGGGAATACATCTATACATCAAGAGATGATATTTATATTATTGATCTTGAGAAGACAAAAACATGCATTGAAAATGCATATGTTAAAGTAAAAGAAATTGCTGAAAATGGAGGTTCTTTCTTATTTGTAGGAACGAAGAAACAAGCTGTTGAAGCTTCAATTGAAGAAGCTACACGTTCTGAATCTTTCTATGTAACAGAGAGATGGTTAGGTGGAACATTAACAAACTTTAGAACAATTCGTAAGAGAATTAAACGTTTAGAAGAAATCGAGAAGATGGAAGAAAACGGAATGTTTGATGTATTACCTAAAAAAGAAGTTATCGGACTTAAGAAAGAATATGATAAGTTGAATAAAGTGTTATGTGGTATTCGTGCGATGGATAAACTTCCAAATGCATTGATTATCGTTGATCCTAAAAAGGAGATTAATGCCATTCGCGAAGCACGTAAGTTAAATATTCCAGTATTTGGACTTGTAGATACAAACTGTGATCCTGATGATGTAGACTATGTCATTCCTGGAAATGATGACGCTGTTAGAAGTGTAAAAGTTGTTTTAGGTGTTTTGACGAATGCTATTTGTGAAGCAAAAGGATTAGAGATTGTAGACTATGTTACAGAAGATGACAAAGCAGTAAAGAAAGAAACAAAAGAAGTTAAAAAAGAAAAAGAGGAAGCTTTACCTGTTCAAGAAGTAGAAGAGGAAGTTATCGAAGAAAAAGTAGAATCTACTGGATTAGATGGTATGACTGTTGCTGATTTAAGAGCAATGGCAAAAGAAGCAGGGGTTAAGGGTTATTCTACAATGAAGAAAGATGAATTAATTTCATCACTTAGTTAAGGAGAGAAGAGAATGATTACTGCTAAAGAAGTAAATGAATTAAGAAATATTACAGGTGCAGGTATGATGGATTGCAAAAAGGCATTAACAGAATGCAATGGAGACATGAGTGCTGCACAAGACTGGCTAAGAGAAAAAGGAATTGCCAAAGCGGCTAAAAAAGCAAGCCGTATTGCAGCTGAAGGACTTGCAAATATCCTTACAGAAGGCGATAAAGCTGTTATTTTAGAAGTAAACTGTGAAACTGATTTTGTTACAAAAAATACAGAATTTGTTGAGATGATTGACAATATTGGTAAAGCAATTTTAAAGAGTGAAGCAAAAGATTTGGATGAAATCAATGCTTTAGAAGTGGAAGGACAAACTGTAAGTGAATATATTGTTTCTAAGACGGCTAAAATTGGCGAAAAGTTATCTTTAAGAAGAGCTGAACTTGTAAGTAAAAGCGATTCAGAACATTTCGGTGCTTATTTGCATATGGGAGGGAAAATTGCTGTATTAGTTGTTGTTGACGGAAGTGATGAAGATATTGCTCGTGACGTTGCTATGCAAGCTGCAGCGATGAGACCTGAGTACTTGAATAAAGAAGAAGTTCCTGCAGAAGTAATTGAGCGTGAAAAAGAAATCTTAAAGGAACAAGCAATAAATGAAGGAAAACCAGCTGATATTGCTGAAAAGATGGTAAGTGGACGTATTCAAAAATACTATAAAGAGAATTGTCTTATTCATCAAGCTTTTGTAAAAGATGGCGACATTGATGTTGAAACTTATGTTAAAAATCATGGTGGAACAGTTAAATCAATGATTCGATATGAAGTAGGCGAAGGCATGGAAAAAAGAAGCGAGAATTTTGCCGAAGAAGTTGCTAAACAAATCAATGGTTAAAAGTGTAGAAATACACTTTTTTTCTTAAAAAATTGTAATTTAACTATAAAAGCCTTTATTTATAGATTTATGCAAAAGTTTTCGATACCAGTTTACTACTAATTTACTACTTTTATTTTAAAATCAAGCACAAAATCGTTTAGACAGAGGACTTGTCAAAAGTCCTTTTTTATGTTTAAATTTTTCGCACAATCTTTTATATAGAGTTCTTTTCTTTGAATTCTCTTTTTTCTTTGTAAAAATGAATACATATATATAATAACTGGCAAAAATATTTTAAATGATAATAATAGGAAAGTGAAAGCTATGACAAAGAAAATGATTATTCCAGTAGTAGCCATGATACGAGAAAAGTAAGAAATATGTCTTTCATGTTTGCTGAGATGATAAACATAAATTTAGTAAGTTTAGATGTACATGGTTTTGATACGTCTCAAGCAACTGTAATAATTTGAAAACTTTAGATTTATCAGGGGTTGATGTAAGTAAAGTAACAATAAAGTTGTCTCTTTACAGATTGCGGTAATTTATTAACTACAATTACAATAAGAGGAACAAATTGTACTGTATATGAAATGATGTTTCTATATACAGTTATCGCTTCAAATGCTAAAATCATGGAGAATTATACAGCTGATGCGTCCACATTAGTCGATAAAATGATTGCAACCAAATCAAGTTATTCAAATGTTGTAAAAGGGGTACAAGTTACTTAAAAATAAAAAGCATTTGATTAATCTTCAAATGCTTTTATTGTTTCTACAAGTTGATCAATTGAGTTATCATCTGTAGAAATTTCTTTATTGAGTTGTTGTTGTCCTCTGTTTAAATCTTCCACAATTTTCTTGACCAAATCTTTATCATACTGTGGAGAAGAATTTTCTTCATTTTGTACATTTATAGAAGTCTGTCTATTACTAGATTCTTCTTTTATCTTTTCAATGATATTTTTGACAAGCTGTTTATCAAATTTTTTTGTTACATTGATTTCTTGCTCGTGTTTGTTAATTTCTTGCTTCATATTGTTAATATCCTGTAAAACAGTATCGATTTCTTTTAACTCCTTTTCTTCGTCATAATCCCCAAATACAGCATCAAAAGAATTATTTTCATAAGGAGTATTGATTTTTGCTGATTCTTCTTCTGTTATGACTGGTGCAGGAGGATTAGAGGATGTTTTCTTCTTTTTCTTTCTATTTTTCTTTGCTTTTTGCTCTACGATGGGTTCTTCTTTTATTTCTTCTGCTTCCTTTATTACGGGGAGAGAAGACTCTTGAGTATTTTCATTATTCATTACAAGAGGAATTTGTAGGCTCTTTAGTAGTTCTGGTGTAATATTGATATTGATGGGTCCCGTTACTTGAGCTGGAGCTGTCGTCGCTTGAGTTGGAATCGCATTATTCATATTTGCCTCTTCAATTTGACTTGAAAGGCCAAGTTGTGTTCCACTACCAAGGTCATCTTCTAAGTCGATTAATTTTAGGATCTCTTCAAAAGATGTTTTTCCTTCTAATACTTTCTGTAGACCATCTTGCAACATTGTCTTTGTTCCATTTTCACTATAAACAAGTTTCCTTAATACATCTTTTGGAGCTCCCTTAGTGATGGCATCTTTGATTGTTTGATTCAAAAGGAGAACTTCGTGTATGGCAATACGACCACGATAACCTCTAGAACACTCAGGACATCCAATAGGTTCATAGATCTCTTTGATATCTTGATTTAATACTTTTTTAAAAATTTCTTTTTCATAATCCGTAGTTGGCCTTAATTTTTTACATTTTTCGCATAAACGTCGCGATAGTTTTTGTGAAATGATTCCCGATAAAGATGAACCAAGGAGATATCTTTCAACAGACATATCAGTTAGACGTTCAATTGTATTCAGTGAATTATTAGTATGAATCGTTGATAATACTAAATGACCTGTAATAGAGGCACGAACAGCAATACGAGCTGTTTCATCATCACGAATTTCACCAATCATAATAACATCAGGGTCTTGACGTAATATCGAACGAAGAACACTTGCAAAAGTTAAACCGATTTCTGATGCAGCTTGTACTTGATTAATTCCTCCAATATTCATTTCAATTGGATCCTCGACTGTAACTAAGTTCGTTCCTTCCACATTTAATCTTTGAAGCATCGAGTAAACTGTTGTTGATTTGCCTGTACCAGTAGCTCCTGTAACAAGAATGATACCATTTGGTAAAGCTAACATCCTTTTTACTTTTTCAAGGTTTCCTTCTTCAAAATCTAGAGCTTCAATACCAGCAGCACTCATGGAGTAGTCCATAATACGAATTACAATTTTTTCACCCATATTAGTAGGGAGACAAGATACACGTAAATCAATGGTTTTATTTTGAAGTTCTGTTCTAATAGCACCATCTTGTGGAGTACGACTCTCTGTTATATTCATTCCTGAAATAATTTTAATACGTGTAATCATATTGCGTTTTACATAAAGTGGAACAATAGAGTAGTCATTTAACTGTCCATCAACACGAATTCTTATTTTTATTCCATCATCAAATGGGTCAAAATGGATATCTGATGCTCCTTTATTAATAGCATCTAAGATAATAGAGTTTACGATATCGGTAATAGGGACGTTATTATAATCAAAGGTAACCATACCTTCTAGCATCTCTTTACCATCCATTTGATGAGCTGCAGCAGATGCTGTAGGAAGATTTCCTGAAACCGTATTTAAAGATTCTACTAAAGCATTTTCATCTACTGCCATATTTTGTGGTTCTGAAATATAATTACCAAATTCATCTATTAAAGAAGAGTCAATTGGGTTCCCAAACTCATCTACATATTGTGTTTCTGTATTTCCAACATAATTGCCGAATTCATCTACTAAAGAAGGGTCAATTGGATTACCGAATTCATCCACATATTGTGTCTCCACAGGATTTCCTGTTTCATCGACAAAAATTTCATTATTTATCTTTTCGTTTTCTTGCATGTAAAATCAACCCTATCTATTCTATTCCATAATAATTATACAATAGGGAAGCAATGAGAGTCAACTTAAAAGTAGAAAGTTAATGAAAAAAAGGCTGCTTTAGCCTTCGTATTTCCATTGATATTCTGTATAGTCAAGTAAGCATTTTATCAATTCTGTTGGTGTTTTGATTTCTTCATGATTTTTAGTATAAATCGCATGAATAATCATTTCATTAGAATCAATATGATCCTTTTTTTCTGTCTTGTGATTGATAGCATTTAAGTAGCGACATGCAAAGATTGGTTTATCGATAACCTCGCCAGGAATACAGTTGTATTGAATGATTTCTCTTTCATAACCGTCTGTACATTTTGTCCATTTTGTCTTGACCTCAATTAGGAAATCTTGATAATTCATAATATATCCCCCTTCGAATTGGTGCTATATTACCATATTATTAGAAAAAATGCAAAATTATGCCTAAGAAATCGATATTATTCACTAAAAAAAGAGGCTTTTTTTACCTCTTTTAACAACTAGATGAAAGGGTTACAATTTTATTCCTTTCTAACTTTTGATATTTTACAGTAAATGTAATCGAATACTTTGTACCACTTACTAAATTACTACAGTGGCCACAGCTATCTAAATTATCAGCAAGGCAACATTCTGCTGTTATATTAGCACTAGATGTTACATCTTGACCATCTGCTACAACTTTTATCTTATCACGAGGATTAGAACCTAATGCTTTATAATCATCAACAGTTGAACATTGAGGACCTAGATAATAAATATTCAAGTTTGAAGCAGCAGCTGTAGTACTTTGTGATGGATTTGTTGTCGATGGTACGTTGTTATTGCTCTGTGAATTTGGAGCAACAGCTACAGATATACCTGTCGATTGATTTGCCGTAAATTTTTGGTAAGATGATTTGACGATAAAGGTTGTCGTCGCATCAAATTGTACATTGGTTGTGAATGTCGTATTTGTTGTAAATCCTAAATCTTGGGTGCCATAGGCATTTTTTAAATAGACTCGATATCCAAACGATCCAAATGTCGAATTGTTATAACTTATGCGTTTATTTAAGTAGTTATTAGCCCATGGTTTATATATTTTAGAATTGTTAAAATACTCTGTTAAGTAATTTTGATCAATGGCCTTAGGCGTAGGAGTTGCATCCCATGATAAGGTAACCGAAGAAGCAGTAGAAGAGTATTTCAAATTACTTGGATTTGCTAAAGTGTCAAAACGTGATGATACATCCGTTGGAGCAGCACCTTTTTTGAAATATTCTGTACTTCTTAATTCTTTTGGTGTATGTGCACTTGCTAGTTGTACTGGATCAGTTTCTAATTCGATTTCTGCAGAGACAATACCTTTTGGCTTCTTAAATCGTGAATTTTTTTCCATAATACCTTTTACTAAAGCTTTGGTAAACTCTTTACGGGCATTACCACCTTCTGTTCCTGTTAAGTAATAGTCTTTACTAATACGCGGTTCATATCCATACCATGTTGATATGGCATAATCAGGAGAGTAAGCAACTTCCCAAGAATCTCCAATAATATTTGCTTTGATACCATAGGCTTTTTTAGCTGATGCATCAATCGTTGATGTTCCTGTTTTTGCTGCAATGTCTGTTCCACTGATAGAACCTGTACCAATCTGTCCACTCGTTACCGCATATTTTAAGATAACATTGATTAAGTATGCGGTTTCTTCACTCATTGCAACGACTTTTTTTGGTTTATTTTCATAAACTTCGCCAGTATCAACGTATTCTATTTTAGTAAATGTAAAGGGTTCAATATAAGTTCCGCCTCGTGCAAATGTAGCAAATGCTGCAGCTGATTGAACAGGAGTAACACCGTCAAATCCACCAATCGAGCAAGATTCTAAAATCGTTCCATTGCCATTTGTCTCTGGACTCCAACCTAAGTTTGCTGCAAATTCAGCTTTTTGTTCATTGGTCGTCTGTTGGAAAGCAAAGAGAGCAGGGATATTTCGAGATTGTGCTAGAGCTGTTTTAATCGTCATGACTCCTTTAAATTTATTATCCCAGTTTTTGATGCTTGTACCACTTGAATAAGAGTACTTTTCATCAATAATGGTTTGACCTGTTCCCCAGTTTAAGTATTCAATGGCAGGACCATAATCGAGAATTGGTTTAGCGGTGGAACCAGGTTGTCTTGGAACTTCTGTTGCAAAGTTTGTAACAAGTGCGGCTTCATCACGAGATGCTCCAACAGCGACAATAGCACCCGTATCGACATCGATAACAGCAATACCTGCTTGAGCTTTATCGTTTTTCCAACGGAAGTTTTTTACACCTTCTCTCATAATTTTATCGACAACATCTTGTTTCTTTGGCATTAAGGTCGTATGAATAATCATCGATTCATAATTTGGATTGTCTCCTGTTTTATTAATAACATCATAATGTAATGTATCGATAAAGTCTTGATAGTTATTGACACTTGATTTTTGCCCAACAAGTAGACTCTTTACAGGAACTGCTTTAGCAGCATCACGTTCTTGTTCAGAAATATACCCATGACGGTACATCAGATTTAATACAATATTTCGTCTGTTTTCCGCAGCGACTGGATGCGCATATGGATTAAAGGCTGTAGGAGCTTGAAATAACCCCGCAATCATTGCTGCTTCGGCTAAGTTTAAATCACTTGCAGATTTTCCAAAATAGATTTGGCTGGCTTGTTCTACACCAAATGCGCGTGCACCTAAATCAGGTATGTTAACGTAAAATTCCATAATTTGTTCTTTTGTATATTGTTTTTCTAAGACAAATACAGAAAGATAGATATCGGTAAATTTTCGGATAATTCCTGCAAGACCGTGAGCATTTCGATTGGTTGCTGCATTTTTTGAAACTTGCATCGTAAGTGTCGAACCACCACCTGCATTAGAATTTCCAAGAATTTGTCCAAAAGAAGCTTTGATAAAACGGGCCAAATCGATTCCATTGTGTTGGAAAAAACGCGAATCCTCTGTTGCAACAATGGCATCGATTAAAACCTCAGGAAGTTCATCATAGGTTAATTTCTCGCGGTTCTCAAGACCAAGTCTTGCAAATTCATTACCCTCAGCATCTAAAAGAATGGTCGAATTATTTTTATAGAGTCTTTCCTCATTTACTTCTGGAGCATTTAGGATAATAAATCCACAAAAACAAATACCAATGGAGATAATCGAGATAAGTCCAATCATAAAGATAATCAGCAGTTTATCTTTTAATGTTCCATATTTAAATTTTTTCTTAAATTTTTTCATATCGTATTTCATCACCTTTATTCTATTTTTAAAGAAAATAGGAATTTTCTTTATTCCTTTAATCCCTTGGTAGGAGAGCAAAACAGGTGTTTGTTCTTCCTTATCTTTTAGGGTATTGCTTTTTTCTTTTGAATAATCCGTGCGTTGTCTAACAGTATTATATTGTTTTCTCTTCCTTTTTTTAATCTTTTTTACACAATTTAAGGAAACTTTACGCAAAGTTACAAAAAAAGTGACAATAAAATGTAAAAAGATTTGCCCATATTTTAAAATAAGTTCTTGGTTTAGTTTCTTTTTTTGTTTTGTTGGCGGCAATTTTGGGGAAGAGTTTGTTTTCTTCTTGGTTGTTTTTTTCTTTGTTGTCAATGAGATCCCTCCTTAAAATAAAGTGTATCAATAATTTCTAAATAGTCTAAACGAGGTCTTATTTTTTGCTTTATTGGATGTCCATTCGTTTCGATAAACGAATAGGGAATGCTTTTTCTTGTCGAATTTTCTATAAAATCAATGATATCATGCCCATCTAAATAAAAAAATAAGCCATTCATGTAGATAATTAAAAAAGAAATACCCCCATGTTCAATCACTTTTTTTATGTGTTCATATTGATGGTGATGTAAGTTACTCAGAGGGAATGAAGTCCTGTTTTTAGTCTCTTTGGCATCAAAATCCAAATATATGCCTCTATATAAACCATTATAATCTAGTGTAGAAGGGGTTCTAAAATACGCCTTCGTAATGACTCTTTCTGTTTTTTGATACCTCACTTCACTGATTGTAATGGGTGTCGGTTTTTTATAGATGACTGCTCGATTTTCACTTAAGTAATAAGTATTACTTTGGTTAATCATATCTTCTAGATCCATTCCACGATTGGCATAGTTGATATTCTTTTTATATTCCTTTGTTTTATTACCTGGATAAAACATAGTATCACCATTTCCATTATAACGTATTCTCCTTATTTTTGAAAGCCTTTTGATAAAAATAATGTGATGTATGAATTGAAAAGAAAACAAAAATCTATTATAATAAGGACAAGTGAGGGGAGAATATTATGAAAATTGAATCTTCAAATTTAGAGACTATCGCGGTTAGAACAAGTCAGTATCCAACAGATGGTTTGCCAGAATTTGTCTTATGTGGACGAAGTAATGTTGGAAAAAGTAGTTTTATTAATACAATTTTAGGTCGTAAGAATTATGCTCATACTTCAGGAAAACCAGGAAAAACACAAACTCTTAATTTTTATCTTGTAAACAATGCTTTTTATTTAGTAGATGTTCCTGGATATGGATTTGCCGATGTTTCTAAAGAAAAGCAGAGAAAGTTTGGTCTTATGATTGAGGAATATTTGACCACTAGAGAAAATTTAAAATGTGTCTTTTTACTTATTGATTTTCGTCATAAAGCAACAGAAAATGATATCTTAATGTATAATTTTTTAAAATATTATGAACTGCCAACTGTTGTCGTCGCAACAAAATTTGACAAAGTGAAGGCCAGTCAAAAAGACAAATGTGAGAAAAATCTAAAGGAATCCCTAAAATTAATGCCAAATGATAAACTTGTAATTTTTTCCTCTGTAACTAAAAAGGGAAGAGAAGAACTTTATTCGATTCTAAGCTCTTATTTAGAAGAAGTTTAAAAAGGTTCTGTCAAGCCCACTTTGAAAACAAGAGAATTTATAGACAATTCTTTTGTTTTTTGTTAGAATTTATAATAGGTGAGAGATAAAAATGAAGAAGAAAAATGCGTTTACATTAGTAGAATTATTAGCGGTTATTGTTATCATTGGTTTACTTTTAGCGATTGCCCTTCCAGCCTCTTTAAAACTAGCAGGAAATGTGAAAAAGAAAGCTTATGACACAAAGATTGAATTAATTGAACAAGCCGCTTCAAGTTATGGACAGACCAATTTGGCTTTTGTAAGAACAGGAATGGATATAGAAAACACATCAAGTCATCATACTTGTAAACTACAAATTGAAGGAGATACAATTAAGGGCATCGATTATATTCCTAAAACCTATAGTGAATCTGCCTCTCTTTCAGAAAACGAGTACTGGTGTATTCGAACAACTGTTGAAGATTTAATTGGCAGTCATGACTTAGAATATGATGAAAAAGATGTCTGTCTGAATTGTTCGACAGATGAAGAAAAGAAAAACTACAATGATATTGTCATTAATCCTCATACAAACAATATTATTAATCAGTGCTATGTATACGTTTATTATAAATATAACCGTGTTTATACGACATTTGATAAAGCAAAGTGTGATGTCGTAAGCAATACTCCAACACTTGGGCAAGAATATCCTAGACTTCGCAAGTAATTCCGTTTGCCAAACGGGATTTTTTCTGTTAAAATAAGAGCAATAAAAAGGAGGGAGAACAATGCGAAAAACTGTATGTTTGATTGGACGACCTAATACGGGAAAATCATCACTTTTTAATCGCCTTATTGGAGAAAAAAAAGCCATCATTGATGATTTACCTGGTGTAACAAGAGATCGACTTTATGGAATTGTAAATTATAAAGATACATCATTTTCTCTTATTGATACAGGAGGAATTGATTTAGAAAATGCGACATTCAATGAAAATATTCGTTTGCAAGCAGAAATAGCGATAGAAGAAGCAGATGTGATTGTCTTTGTCGTCGATGGAAAAGAAGAAATTACGTCTAATGATATAGCTGTAAGAGATTTACTTATACGTAGTAAAAAAAGAGTCATTGTTGCCTTAAATAAAATTGACGATAAAGTACATGAAGATAAAGTATATGCCTATTATGAACTAGGCTTTGATCCTATTATTCCTGTTTCTGCAGAACATAAACGCAATATCAATGTTTTATTAGATGAGATAGTACATGACTTTTCTCCTTACCTTACAGAACCAAAAGATGAAGCAATTCGCTTTTCGGTGATTGGAAGACCTAATGTGGGGAAGAGTAGTTTAGTCAATGCTCTTTTAGGAAGTGAAAGACAAATTGTCTCTGATATTGCAGGAACTACAAGAGATTCCAACGATTCTAGATTTACCTATGAACATCAAGATTACTTAGTCATTGATACTGCAGGAATGCGTAAAAAAGGAAAAATTTATGAAAACATTGAAAAGTATTCGTTAATTCGTAGTCTTAAAGCAATGGAGCGAAGTGATGTTTGTGTAGTGGTATTAGATGCCTATGCGGGAATTATTGAACATGACAAGCATATTGTATCTTACGCCTTAGAACTTGGAAAAGCCATTGTCTTAGTTGTCAATAAGTGGGATACCGTTCAAAATAAAGATCAAGCTATGAAAGAATGGAAGAAAAAAATCGAAAATGAGTTTCAATTTATTCCTTATGTCCCTGTTATTTTCTTATCGGCAATGATGAAAACTCGTATTCATACGCTTATGCCTGCCGTTATCAAGGCTCATTCTTCTTATACAAAGGAAATAAAAACGAGTGTTTTAAATGATATTATAAGGGATGCCGTTGCGCTACACGAGCCACCATCTTACAAGGGAAGAAGATTAAAGATTTATTTTGTCAATCAAACAGGCAGTGAGCCACCTAAAATTACTTTCCATGTGAATTCAAAATCTCTTGTTCATTTTTCTTATCGACGTTATTTAGAAAATAAGATAAGAGAATCGATTGATTTAGAAGGTAGTCCAATCATTTTACAATTTAAGAATCGGGGCGAAGAAAAGTGAAAAAACGAACATTTAGTGTTCTCTTTTTCTTTACTATTCTTATTGGCGGATTTGCTTTTTTTCTTATTCATCAAGTTTCCTTTCAGTCAGATAAAAAGAAAGAGACTGTAAATACACTTTATGCCACTGTTTTAGAGACAACAGAGGAATATGTAAAAGTGATTCCTGTATCAGAAACAGAAGAATGGTTAATCAATACTAGAGAACCACTAGAAAAGGGAGATTTTATTTTAGTCACTTATTTTGATGATGAATTCAAGAGTATTACGCCAAATGAAGTGCGAGTTTTAGTGGGTGCTGAAGAAATGAAAAAAACGGTCGTATCAGAGGAATCTTTAAAGAAAGAAGAAATACATACGACACTTCCCTTAAAACAAGAAGAAAATCTTCTTGCCAAAATCAAGCAGTTTGAAAAAAGTTTTGATGGCTCTTCAAAAAAGATATCTAAAGAGGCGAAAACCTTTGTAAATGAGATGATTGATTTTGTTTTTTTTGAAGGAAAAATCAATGGTGTAACATTTGCTGAGTTGAAAGATACTTCAAAAGCGAAAGTGGTATATTATCTACTATTGATAGATCATAAGATTGAAAAACACTTTCCAAAATATAAGCAAACAGTGGATAAAAAAATTACTTCCATGAAGACAAAATTAATTGCCCAGTATTTACAATTTGTTAATACCCTTTGTGAGGAAGATAAAGAGCAATGTGAAACATTAAAAAAAGATTTTGATTCAATTAAAAGCGAACTTGATATTTCCTGGAAGAATGTAAAAGAAACCTTCCAGTATGGAGTGGGGAAGACAAAAGAAGAACTAAAAAATATGTATGAATTATGGAGAGAATAAGAGAATGGAATTAAATGGACATGAAGTAGAAGTAATCGTTGAATATAAGAAAATAAAAAATATCTATTTTCGGATTAATGAGGAAATGCAAATTTATGTGACTTGTTCAAAGAAAGTGACAAAAAAGATGATCGATGAACTCTTAGAAAAAAATCGTAAATCTCTTGAGAAAATGTGGGAAAAAGCGAAAAAAAGAAATGAAAGGGTGGAAAAAGTCCTCTATTTAGGAGAAGAGATGGATTTTGTCTATTATAAAAAAGTTATGTTTGAAGGGAATATGGCATTTGGACCATCTGTAGATGATATTAACGCCTATTTAGAAAAACATGCACTCCCTTATTTTCAAAGTCGGTTGGATTTATATAAAAATTCCTTTGCCTCTCTTCCTAAATTTCGCCTTCGAATTCGGAAGATGAAAAGTAGATGGGGTGTTTGTAATCAAGGGAGTATGACTGTTACTTTAAATTCTCTTTTAATTCATAAGAAACCTTATCTCATTGATTATGTAATTGTTCATGAGCTTTCGCATTTTTCCCATATGGACCATTCAAAACAATTTTGGGAATGTGTAGAAGCTCATTACCCAAGATATAAAGAAGCAAGGAAGGAGCTAAGAGAATGATTACATCTGTACAAAATGAACGAGTAAAAGAATTTGCTAAATTGCAGATGAAGAAATATCGAGACAAGATGCATCAGTTTATCATCGAAGGAGAACATCTGGTTGAAGAAGCTTTAAAACATGGAGAAGTTGTAGAATTTTTTTCATTAGAGGAACGTGAAAATGCCACACAAGTAAGTAGTGAAGTGATGAAAAAGCTTTCAGGACTTACAACACCACCTACGGTTCTTGCTGTATGTAAAATGATGGATTCGCGGGAGATAAAAGGAAATGTTTTGCTTCTTGATGGTCTTCAAGATCCAGGGAATCTAGGAACTATTATTAGAAGTGCTGTTGCCTTTGGAATCGATACGATTGTTGCCTCTTTTCATACAGTGGATGTATATAATACGAAAGTATTGCGTTCCAGTGAAGGTATGCTTTTTAGAATGAATTATATAGTGACTGATATAAGAGATTTTATAAAAAGTAAGGAACAGGAAATGACGTTTTATACAACGGATGTTTTAGAGGGAACTTCACTAAAAGAAGTGAAAGTAAAAAAGCCTTTTGGATTAATTGTTGGTAATGAAGGGGCAGGAGTATCTGATGAGGTCTCCCAATATGCTCATGAAAAAATTCACATTTCTATGAATCCTGCTTGTGAAAGTTTAAATGTAGCAATGGCTACCAGTATTCTTCTACATCATTTTTATGAATAGAAATCAAAGCATCTTTGGCCTTTGATTTTTCTTTTTTATTTCATTAAATTTAAAGGGAAACTTCATTTACTCAGATGGGAAGAACATGGTATAATGGGTAAGGTGAAGAAAATTGAAAGAATTACATTTTTTAAAGACACGTTTAATTGCCCACCGGGGAATTTATGATAATAAAAGAATTTATGAAAATACAATTAGTGCCATTCAAAGAGCTATTAAACATCAATATATAATCGAATTTGATGTTCGTCTTTTAAGTGATGGGACATGTGTTGTATTTCATGATCAAAATATGGAAAGACTTTTACATGTTGAGGGAAATATTGAACGAATTACGTATGATGAGTTATGTTATATTGCTAAATATCAAGTGCCTACGTTAGAAGAAGTGCTAGATCTTGTTGCTGGAAGTGTACCTGTTTTGATCGATTTAAAGACAATCACTTCAAAAAGGCTTTTAGAAAAAAAAGTGGCGATAATTTTAGATGAATACAAGGGGGATTTCGCCGTCCAATCGTTTCATATTCGTACCCTTAAATGGTTTTATAAAAATCGTCCTAACTATATTACGGGTTATTTAATTAATCGAAAAAATTTAACTAAGAATTATTTTTTTAAAAAGTATGATTTTGTTAATATCAATATCAAGTTGTTAAGTGATCGTCGTGTAAAAAAGTTAAAAGAGGATAAAATGGTTATTGGGTATACGATTAATACAAAGGAAGAATACGCGCTAAAGCAAAATATTTATGATAATTTAGTCTGCAACAATATACTTGAAATCGATCCTGAGTAATATTATAATAAAGGGAATAAGAGGCATGTTATGGAAAAAATTTGGATAGGAAAAATTGTGAATACACATGGGATAAAAGGCGAGATTCGTCTTATGAGTGATTTTGAGAGAAAAGATCTCGCTTTTGCTTTGGGAAATTCTATTCTTATTCAAGGGGAAAACTATACAATTGAACGTTATCGAGTACATAAAAATTTTGATATGCTTACACTAGAAGGCTACGATAATATTAATCAAGTTCTTCCTTTAAAAGGGTGTGATGTTTACATCGATAAAGAGGAACTTGCCTTAGAAAAAGACGAAGTACTTCTTCAAGAAATGATAGGATACAAGATTGTGTGTGAAGGAGAGTTTTTGGGAACAATTGTCGATTATCAAGAGGGAAGGAATCCTTTGTTTGAAGTAAAAGATGACGCTGTTCATTACTATATTCCGAGAAATGGATCTTTTATCAAGCAAATTCTTAAAGAGAAAAGACAAGTAGAGGTGACGATACAGGTGAAGGAGTTGATGCTATGAGAATTAGTATTTTAACTCTTTTTCCTGAAATGTTTACGGGCTTTTTATCAAGTTCTATTATAAAAAGAGCAATAGAAAAAAAGCTTGTTCAATTTGATATTGTGAATATTCGTGATTTTTCTAAATTGAATAATCAGCAAGTCGATGATACCCCTTATGGTGGGGGCCCAGGAATGGTGATGATGGTAGAACCAGTTGTCGAAGCCATTCGTTCTGTAAAGACGGAAAAATCACATATTATCTTTTTGACACCTAGTGGAAAAACCTTTAAGGAGAGTAAAGCAAAAGAATATGCTCGAAGAGAACATCTTATTTTAATTTGTGGTCATTATGAGGGAATTGATGAGCGTATTCTTTATTATATTGACGAAGAAGTATCGATAGGTGATTATGTCTTGACGGGAGGAGAGCTTCCTTCGATGGTTGTTGCTGATGCAGTCGTTCGTCTTATTGATGGTGTAATAAGAAAAGAAAGTATAGAAGAGGAGTCTTTCAATGAAAAAGGTTTAGATTATCCCGTTTTTACAAAACCTCCAGTCTTTGAAGGACATGAGGTTCCTGATGTATTAATCAGTGGGAATCATAAATTAATTGCCGCATGGCGAGAAAAAAGTGCTTTAGAAAAAACAGAAAAGAATCGCCCCGATTTATTAAAGTAAGGAAGTGAGTGACATGAGTAGTTATTTAATTAAAAAAGACAAAAGAACAGGAGAAATTGTCTATATGGAGTATGACTTGGAAGGCTATAAGTTTAATCCAAAAAATTCCAGTGATAAACCTTATATTAGTGTCAAAAGTGTTACACTCTATAAACCTGAAATGATTAATCATGTACTCAGAAGAAAATTTGAAAAAAAGTTTGAACGTCTTTCACAAATTATTTTAAAATTTTTATATCAAGATGATGATGACTGTGATGAAGGGGATTTTTTCATTTTATTAGACGAAGTGGCGAGATTAAAAGCCGTTGTGGAAATTCAATATAAAAAGCATTTAAAAAATGAAGAATATAAGGATTATTTAGCAAAACTTTCCTTTTTAGATAGACAAGTAAGGGAAAAACTTGCTATTATCAGCTATCATAATCGCTTGAATAATGAATTTACTCGTGGAAGAGGCATGTAGACACCTTGTTTGGGTGTTTTTTTCTGTAAAGAAACTGTACAAATTGATGTGTTTTACATAGGCACTACCAAAACATATGTACAAAAAAAAAAAAAAAAATGGTAGAATTACAGGAGGAAAGTACGTCCTTTAGGAGGTCTCTATATGAAAAGAAAGAGTATTTTAGTATTATCTATTATCTTGATGTCGATAGGATTTGCCGCAGTAAGTACGACGCTATTTCTAAATGGAAATACAAATGTAGCAAGTAATACACAAGACTTTGATGTATACTTCAGTAAGGCTTATGAAAATGGAATTGAGAATAATACATTAATACAAGATAAGACCCATATTACTTTTACAGCTAACTTAAAAGAAATAGATGAAGTATATGAACTAAAATATGAAGTGACAAATGCAAGTAAGAACTATGATGTAAGTGTAAGTATCAATGTACCAAATGGAAATGAATACCTCCAAGTCACCAATGACTTTGATACAAGTAACCTTTTAGCAAGAACAACAAGAGAAGGAATCTTGTCGCTTAAAGTCATCAAAGGAGTAACAGAAGAAATACAGTTTCCAATAGAGATAACCATAACAGTAAATGCAGTAGAAAGAACAACACTAGGAAGTGACACTATAAGAAGTGAAACAGTATATAAAGAAAATATCTTAAATGGAACAGATCCTGTATTAAAAGAAGAACTCATTCCAGTAACAATAGCTGATAATGGAAGTGTAACCTACGCTGATACACACACTGAGTGGTATAACTATGAAGAAAAGAAATGGGCAAATGCGGTTATTTTAAAAAGTGGAGCAACATATGAAGTAGGAGATACAATACCAGAAATTGATATCGAATCCTATTTTGTGTGGATACCAAAGTATAAGTATAAACTATTTAATTTAGGAAATTATACTAGTACAATTTCTTTACAACCGGATACTTCGAATGCTCAAGTGATTGAAATTGAATTTACATTAGAAGAAACTACTGATTCAGACAATTCCTGTCAATCACCAAAAGAATCAGGGGAATCTGGCAATTGTGAAGTAGGAAAGTGGATGACGCATCCAGCTTTCCAAAGTTTTCAGGCAAATGGTTTTTGGGTAGGAAAATTTGAAACAGGCTATAAAGATGCCTTATCAGATAAAGAAGCTAGAAAAAATGAAGTAAATGTGGACAAGATTATCATAAAACCTGATCAATATGCTTGGCGTTATATTACTGCTAAAAACAGTTTTGAAAATGCCTATCTTTATAAAAGAGAATTGAATAGTCACATGATGAAAAATACAGAATGGGGAGCCGTTGCTTATCTATCACACTCTAAATATGGTATTAGTAAAAAAGTGCAAATTAACAGTTATTATAATTATAAAACAGGATATGCTTCTGTTGTCGATCATACTTGTTATAATGGGAGTACAACAACTCCTTCCACTTGTAATCCCTTTAGTATAGATCCTTTGCAAGTGCAACTTTATCAGACGAAAGTCGGTGTAAATGCCAGTACAACAGGAAACATTACAGGAGTATATGACATGAGTGGTGGGTCTATGGAGTATGTAAGCAGTTTTATAACAGACAAATATAATTCAAGTGGATTTACTGAGAAATCTTTTAAAATTTATAACGGTAAATACTTTGATCTCTATCATAAAGATAGTACAAATGGAACTTACTATTATCGAATCCTAGGAGATGCAACAGGAGAAATGGGACCTATATACTTTTATCAAGAGGCAAACGGAAGTTACTATCGTCATAGTCGTTGGTATCAAGATAACATAACTTTTATTAGTGCATCAGATAGTTGGTTTGTGAGAGGTGGAGCGTACTATTATGGTTCAATGGGAAGTCAATTTACAGCGGGTTGTCAACCTGGGGGAACTAATATAAATATCACTTATCGAATTCTCCTTATTTAAAAGACAGTTTTTTCGCAAAATTCTTGATTTAGAGAACTATTTACTATATAATACGATATAGATGAAAAGAGATGATTTTATGAAAAATGTAAAAGAAATTAAAATTGAAATAAAAGGAAAAGAGTGGGAAGCGGCACTTGATAAAGCCTTTGATAAAAAGAAAAAAGACATCAAAGTGGATGGCTTTAGAAAGGGATGTTGTCCAAAAGACATCTATTTAAAGAAAGTTGGCGTTGAAACTTTGTTTATGGATGCCTGTGATTTAGTTATGGATACTGCTTATCAAAAAGCTTTGAAAGAGTTTAAAGAAGATGTCGTAGCAGAGCCTAATGTGTCAATAGAAAAAATTGATAAGAGTGGTGTTACTTTTGTCTTTACTCTTGTTAGTCGTCCAGAAGTGACTTTAGGAAAATATAAAAAGCTAGGAGTAAAACGTGAAAAGGTAACTGTAAGTGATGAAGAAATTGAACATGAGATCTCTCACTTAGTTGAACATATGGCGGAAATAGAAGTAAAAGAAAAAGGAAAAGTAGAAGAGGGCGATATTGCCATTATCGATTTTGATGGCATCGTTGATGGAAAAGCATTAGAAGGCGGAAGTGCTAAAGGTTATTCTCTAGAAATCGGAAGTCATTCTTTTATTCCTGGATTTGAAGAGGGTGTAAAAGGAATGAAACTTGGCGAAGAAAAAGAACTTGCTTTAAAATTCCCAGATGACTATCAAGAAGATTTAAAAGGAAAAGATGTTACTTTCAAAGTAAAAGTAAATGAAATTAAGGTAAGAAAAATGCCTACAATGGATAAAGATTTCTTTGAAGACTTAGCTATTGAAGGTGTTGATTCTGAAGCAAAATTAAAAGAGCATGTGACAAAAGAACTTACAGAGAGAAAAGAACATGCTGCAGAGGATAAATATATTGATGAGTTACTACGTAAAGCAACAGATGATTTAAAAGTTGAGATTAATCCAGAGATTATTCATGAGGAGATTCATAGAATGATTCATCAATATGAACATGAATTGGCTTCTCAAGGAATTACTTTAGATCAATATTTAAGCTTTACAGGTGGAAATAGAGAACAACTTGAAAGCATGATGGAACCTCAAGCGTTAGCTCGTATTAAAACGCGTTACTTATTAGAAGAAGTTGTAAAAGCAGAAAAAATAGAAGTGAGTCAAGACGAAGTAAAAGAAGAAATCAAAAAGATCTGTGAAGAATATGATATGAAAGAAAAAGAGATGTTAGCTGCCATTGGTGGAAAAGAAAATATCGAATTTGATTTAAAAATGCGTAAAGCGATTGAAATTATTAAAGAAAGTTAAAAGCGGCACATGTTGTGGCTTTTTCTTTTATTTTCTTGTTCTTCTATATAAAATAGGGTACAATACTTTAAAGGAGGGTTTTCTATGGATATATTATTTGAACTGATTATCGAATTACTTTTTGAAGGCGCTGTAGAAATAAGTCGAAATAGGCGCATCAGTAAATGGGTCCGTTACCCTATCGCCGTTGTTTTAGGGTTATTTCTCTTAGGTCTTCTTTTAAGTTTATTTATACTTGGAGGTGCGATTTGTAAGAAAAACATTTTAGCAGGCATTTTTGTTCTTTTAGTTGCATTAGTCTTGTTGTGTGCCTTTTTAGTGAAAGGATTGCATTATTTTATCAATCGGGAGAAAAATGAAAAACGAAAATAGCACAATAAATTGGAAAGAATATCTTGAAAATTTTTATTTGTTTGATATTTTAGAGGAAATATCTCTTGAAGAATTTAGGGGATTTCTTTTCTCTTTAGGATTTAATGAACTTGATTTTTTTCATTCTTTTGATATTTCCTCCATAAAAAAAGGAAGCGGGATTATTTTGCGAATGAACAATCGCGTTTATTTGTATTTTTATACGATAGAAGTGTCTTTATATTATTGTAGTGAAAAAAATCAGACGTTGGTTAATTTAAATCGTATGGAAGATTATGGTTATCAAGATGATGAGATTTCTTTCCATTTTTATGATACCCTTTTAGCAAGAGAAAAATATATTGCGCGTGTCGAGTCGTTGGTAAAAGATTTTCTATCGTTAAAGACGTATTTTCCCTCTTTTCCAGTAAACTTTGGAGGTCTTGAGTATAATACGCATTTAATTTCTGCAAATATGCAGACGATTATATCTGATGAAGAGATAAGTCTTGTTTTATCAAAATATAAAGATCCTTTTGATATAAATGTAAGTCTTAAAATTAAAAATAATCAAACACATGAAGATATGGGGTATATTGAATTTGAACTGGGGGATACTAATTTTGACTATGATGGAAATGTACATTATCTTATTCGGAAGCCTTTTAGAGGAAATGGTTATGCGACGAAAGCTCTTTCTTTAGTAAAAGAATTCGTTTTCGCATCTCCTAAAGAGTGCGATAAAGATTTATATGTTTCGGTTTTACCAGAAAATGAAGCCTCTTCTAAAGTTGCTTTACATAATGGTGGTGTTTTAGTTTTCGATGGTTTTGTTCCTGCAAAATCTTTACTTTATCAAAAACATAGAATAGAAAAAGTACGCATTTATAAAATAACGAATTGTTAATAGTGATATTTTATGATATAGTCATGTAAGGTGAATAAAATGAAAAAATTAAAAGAGAAATATGCAAAATTATTACTTCAATGTTTATGTTTGGAGGAAAAAGACTACTTGTTTGTACGACTTCCCAATTACTTAAGTGATTTTAAAAAGTATTTAGAAGAAGCGGCAAGTGAATATGCGTTAAAGGGCATTTATTTTGATGTCACAGATCCTTTAAAAAAACATGAATTGATGAAACATTTAGATCAGGAAAATATCAATAAACATCCATTTTTTGATCACAGCATATATAATAAATATGCGAAATTAGATGCAGCTTTCTTATTCATTCAAAGCATGATTCCCGATTTAATGAATGATATAGAACCTAAAAAAATAAAAGAGACAGCGCGATATATTCGCAGTACAGAAGAGTATTTTCGCAAACTATATGAAGCTGATAAATTGAATTGGTGTATTGCTGGAGTTCCTAATGAGGTATGGGCTAAAAAGGGTCTTAATATGGAAGTCGATGACTTGTGGCGTCTCATTTTTAAAGTGTGTTTAATTGATGAAAAAAATGATCCTTATGTAAAATGGCAGCAAAAACTAGATCAAATTGATGAAACTGCCAAAAAGCTAACCCATTATAATTTTGAATACTTGCAATATAAGAATAAGTTAGGAACAGATTTAAAAGTTTTTTTGCCTAAAAATTACTGTTTTGCATCGGGGAAAGATAAGTTTGGAAGAATTGTCAATATGCCAACAGAAGAAGTTTTTTCCTCTCCTCAATATGATAAAGTCGAAGGAATTGTCTATGCGAGTAAACCATTATTCTATAATAATATTATGATAGAAGACTTTTATCTTGAATTTAAAGAGGGAAAAGTGGTTTCTTATGATGCTTCAAGTGGAAAAGAGATTTTAAAAAATATTATCGAAACCGATGAAACTTCTTGTTATTTAGGAGAATGTGCTCTTGTGTCTTATAATTCTTCAATTAGTAATACAGGAGTCTTATTTAAAGAGACCTTGTATGATGAAAATGCGGCTTGTCATTTGGCGTTAGGAAGAGGCTTTGCAGAATGTGTGCAAACGAAATTGAAAGGCGAAGATTTGCGAAGTGTAGGTATCAATGAATCAAAGACTCATGTTGACTTTATGATTGGAACTGATGACTTAGAAGTGATTGGTGTTACTTACGATGGAATGGAAGTTACAATCATGAAAGAGGGAAATCTCGTTTTATAATTCTTCTTCTAAAAGGTTTGATACTTCTATTTTGAGAACGAAGGCCACTTTAAATACGAAAGAGAGGGAAAAAGTCATCTCTTTTTTTATTTCTTCTAATTCATTTAAATAATCTGAAGAAACAGAGAGTTTGTCTGCTAACTCTTTGATAGACATTCCTTTTAAAAGCCGATTTTTCCGGATGTTTTTCCGGATGATATTATAGTAATGATAATCTCTTTTGGTATAGTGCATGTTTATATTCCTTTCTAATGGACATTTTATTATAAGTAGTACTTATGATTATATCAGCGAAGACTTAATTTTTTGTATAACCGAATGGGTGTATATACGTGTATTCTATACAGTTTGTAAATAAAACTAGAAAAAACGATAAAAAAACTTGAAAACTTTCTTCTTTTTTTGTGACTATTTAAAAAAATTGTGATACTATTATAAAGTAGTAAGAATAAGAAAGAGGATTGTCTATATGAAAAGAAATTATGTTTTTTATTTTTTATTATTATGTTTAATACCATTTCATGTGCATGCTTATGAACTTGATTGTGACAAGGGACCTTTAAAATTTAATTCGACCTTTTATTGCAGTGTATTAGGAGATGAAAATTTAAATTATGAATCAATATCGGGAACAATGAAAGAGAATGAATATGCATCATGTGTTGTAAGTTATCATGGCAATGGACTTACGAATGAGTTAAATGCTGTTGCAGGGAAGTCATTTTCCTATAAAGGAAGAGCACTGAGTGAGATTATTACGCAGTATAAGTGTCAAGTCATCAAAAAGCCTGCAAGTGATATGCAAATTCAATTACAAATAGATGATTTTAAATATAAGCTTGATGGGGAAGCCTCTTTCAAAGAGGAAGTTTTGCGAAGTGATTCGATTGAATTGTCACAATATATTGAACCTACAACAACGACGACCACAAAACCTCGTGATACTTCTAATAGTAATGCTCGTTTAAAGAGTATTACAGATCCATCGTTTACTTTTAATTTTTCGGGATTTAAAACAGAATATGATATACAAGTTCCTTATGAAACGGAAAGATTAAATTTAAAAATAGAGCCCTTTAATAAAGACGCATCTATTCGTACTGTTGGAAATATGAATTTGACAGTTGGAAAGAATACAATTGACATCTATGTAACCAGTCCAGATGGAGCAGCTAGAACGTGTTATACTTTGAATATTACTCGTCTTGAAGAGGGAAAGAACATCTATAACACAGATGGGGATTCGACATTATCTAATTTGACGATTATTGGTCATTCTATACCTTTTAAAAAAGAAACATTAGAATATTCTATTCATCTTGATCAAAATACCTCATCTTTAAGAATAGAACCGACAACTTCTTTTGAGGGAGCTACGTATTCTATTAATAAAACAGAGAATATTCAAAATGGGGATCGTATTCTCATTACCGTAACAAGTAAAGACAAGTCGAGTACGACAGTTTATCAAATTAAAGTGACGAAAGATGTTCCAAAGAAGATGAATATGAAATATTTTATTCTGGGAGGTCTTGGTGGAGCTATCCTTATAATTATAGGGCTTATTGTCTACACAAGTAAAAAGAATAAGAATGATCCTGTATTACGTTTAAAGAAGGAAAAGAAGCGAAAAAATAAAGGCCAAAAATTTAATGCTACTGTTGTTCCAGAAGCAGAAAGTCAAGTTAATGTAGTTTCTTCTACGGAAAATACTCAGATGATTCAAAATAATGGGGTGAGTGTTAATCAAGGAACAACGCTTCCTACAGAAGAGATAACAAATATACCTATACAATCCATACCTAATGGAGGAGAAAATATACAACCAACGACACAAGTAACGGTAGAGAATGGACAGATTCCCATACAACAAATGAATCAAACCTCTATAAATGTAGTTCCTCCTCAAAATATAAATCTTAATGTAGGAGAGGTTCCTGTTCCATCTCAGAATATAGAAACACAAGTGCCTCAGATGATGCAAGAGCAGGGGCAACAAGTTGTACAACCTTTGAATACGCCAACACAGACCAATGAACAAACAGAGCAAATGAAATAAAAAACGGAAGAATGTATTGCTATGTTCTTTCTTTTTTTTGTATAATAAAATAAATGGAGGGTAAAGATATGGCATATTATTTAGGAATTAAAAAGGGAATTGAATGGAAACCTTTAAAGTTAGTAGACGATAGGGGGAATGATGTTCCAAATGAAATTATGGACATTATTCGTTTTACTCTTTCTTTTGAAAACAGGGATGCATTTTTAAAATATTTAATAGATCATCAGATCATCGAAGAAAGCGAAAGTGAATTTGGATATATCAAAGGGAGCTTAAAAAATCGTGAATATGAGCGCATTACAAATGGGCATACTCTCTATTTTAAAGACAGTACTTCTTACTTTTCGTTAGAAGAAGTAAAGGAAAAAATCGAAAGACAAAAATACAATACTGCGTTTATTGATGCCTTATACGCTTATTATTTAAAAAAACATGATTTTCTAAATAAGCTGATGTATTCAATCGAATATCGTAGAACCTATGAGAATTTTGAATCCTTTATTACAATATTACTTTCAAAACCTTTTACAGAAGAAATGAAGAAAATTTTACTTAAACTTAGAAAGCAGTTTAAAGCAGGAGAGTCTTGCACACATTTCTTAGAGCAATTACATGATCAATTGTCTAGTTCACCAGCCGATTTAATTTTACTGTTTCAATATAATTATCCTGATAAAGCTAAAATTCCTTCTTTACGTTATTTAAAGGAGATTCATTTGCTTATTCATCAAATAGAAGAGGAAGGTCTTTGCTATTTAGATACTGTTAGCAGTGAAGAAAAGAGTTATATAAAATACTCAAAAGATTTCTTAGCGCTTTTGCTTTACCAATATGATCGTAAAACAAAAGAGTTTAAAGTTGAAAATGGAACTTACAAAGTACAAGAGCGCAATTTATGTGATTTGGGTATGTTTTTGTATCATTATGATATGGCGTTATATTATGAAAAGTGTAAGAGCAGTATGTCAGAAGAAGTAGGAGATGATTTCGATCCCGCAGATTATAGTGATGGTAGACCAAGTCTATTGGTGAAATAATATGGAAGAGTATGTTAATCGCTTTTTGCAGTATCTTCGGACAGAAAGAAATTATTCTGATTATACAGAACAGAATTATTTGTTCGATGTTGAAGATTTTTCTAATTACCTCTATGAAAATCATCTCTCTTTTAAAAAAATAACGTATAAAGAGATTATGGTATATGTGAAATATTTAAAGGAAAAAGAAAAATTAAAAAGTACTAGCATTAATCGCCATTTATCTTCTTTGCGGAGTTTTTATAACTATTTATTAAGAGAAAATGTCATAAAGGCGAATCCTTTTTCATTGGTTAATGGACCAAAGAATGAAAAAAAGTTGCCTAATTATATGAAATATTCGGAATTTGAAATGCTTGTTGAAACTTGTGATGAAACACCACTTGGCATTCGCAATCGAGCACTTTTAGAACTTCTTCTTGCAACGGGGGCTCGTATTGGAGAAATCATTGCGATTAGGATTTCAGATATACAGTTTAGTACTAGAGAAATTAAGGTCTTAGGAAAAGGGAATAAAGAACGAATTTGTTATTTTAATGAATATTGCGAAAAGGCCTTGCTTCGTTATATAGAGAATGCAAGACCTCTTCTTTTAAAAAATAAAACAAGTAATCGTCTATTCATCAATCATCTTGGAGGAGATTTGACGGACAGGGGTGTTCGCGATATCTTAGACAAAATTTTACATAAATGCACATTAAAGAATAAAGTTACTCCACATACATTCAGGCACACTTTTGCTACAATGCTTTTAAATGAGGGATGTGATTTGAAAAGTGTACAAGAGCTTTTGGGGCATGTTAATCTAAGTACAACAAGTATCTATACGCATTTAACCAATGATCGTATTAAGGATATCTATTTACATGCTCATCCAAGAAATAAGAAAGAATGATTTAATAGTTGATCGTCGACAGAATAAAAGACTGTATCGACTTGATAGTTTTCACTTACGGATAAATCAATCGCATAAGTAACTTCTTCAATGATATTATTGGTGTTAATATCATTTAAAATTTGATCATTAAAATTTAGAAGAAGGGATTTGTCTAAAAGTTCATAGTTAATCAGTTCAGTTTCTTCTTTAAGATAGCTGATAAGATTTGTATTATAGGTTGTAGAGCTTTTTAATTCATCGATAATAATTTCGATTTTCTCTTTATTGCTATTAGTGTATTTTGTTACAGGAATGTAATAGAGATAATCGTCTTTCTTTGCAAGATAATAAATCGTCGTTTCTGTAATATTTTGCATAGATTTGAGATTGTATTCTTTATTAATTTTAAAACTTCGGTCTAAAATGGCAGGAAGTTTTTTCTTTGAATGAGGAAGATATTCTAATTGATTGCCCTCTACTTTTAAAATGATGGAGTCGATTTCTTCAATCGTTGTAATACTGTAGATTAATGCCTCTAGCATTTTTTCTTCGGTTTTTGAGTCTATTTCTAAAAGTTCTTTAGAAAAATTTAAGGTAACACAAGTTCCCTCAATAGAAAGAGAGAGTAGTTTTGTTTTTTCTGGCAATACAGCTTTAAATCCAGAACGAATTTTTAAAGATTTTGCATTATTTATCGTAAGAGCTTCTACCATTTCGCGAATGAGATCTTCGGTTTTTTGAGCATTATAAAGATAATCAACTCTTGAAACATAATTATTGTCATCTAATAGATAAAGAATGCCTGTATCAATAGTATGATTTAGAGAACCAACTTCTTTTTCTTTTGGAAAAAGCAAGATAATTTCGACGACTAAAAGACAGGAAATAATAAGGCATATTTTTTTAAAAGCTTTTCTTTTTAACATTTAAGACCACCTACTAAATATATGATAGAAGCATTAAAAAAAGTCACAAAATGTGACTTATTTTAAATTTAACTCTCCAAGTTTTAAGAGCTCAATGACTGCATGATAGCGCGTTTTAACTTCAAGCTTTTGCATGACATTAGAGATATGATTTCTAACGGTTTTCTCACTGATTTTTAGTTGAACGGCTACATCTTTTGTCGATTTTCCTACAATTAATAAATTGAATATTTCTTTTTCTCTTGGAGTTAAAAGATTTGTTTTCATGATAACCTCACTTTCATATATCTAACCATTATATTTTATGTTAAATATATGTTTTCGTGTGGGTTATTCAAACTTTACTGTAACATAGTAAGCATTATTTAATTCTTTGTTTGCTTCATTGATAATATCATTTGCTAGTGTGTAAGAGTGTTTTTTTCCTACGATTACAATTTTTGCTTTATTGTCTTTTAGTTCAACAAAAGAGGAAACATTGAAGGTGTTATTAATTGTACTTTCTAATTTTTCTTCTAATGCTTTTGTCGAATTTAAATATTGAATTTGTTCATAGGCTTCATTTTTTTCATCAACAGACTTTGAAGTATTTAATAGTATTTCTTGAAGGGTTTGAATGCTTTCTAAATGTTCTTCTTCCTTCGTTACGCGCATTGCGGTTAAAACTTCACTTTCTTGGATGTTTGTTTCGATCTTTTCACTTTCTGGATTTGATGAAAAAACTAAACTCGTTTCACTTGATGGTATTGCAATATAATAGATTGCAAGAACTAAAATAATGCTTGATAGGGTTAAAAACCATAAATTCGTTTTATTTATCATATGTCCTCCCATAACTGTTACATTATATGGAATAACTTTTGTTTTATGACTAAATGACAGTTAAAAGAAGATGCACGAATGCACGAAGTAGACGAAACATACAAATCTCCTCTCTAAATCTCTTTCTCTACTATTTATATACACATAAAAAACGTGAATTACTTTTTCTTCTAAAAAAATTTTTTAAAAAAATAGCATGAAAAAAAAGTAATTTCACTTTTTTTCGGTAACATAATAAGTGAGAGGAGGTATTTGATAGATGAAAAAATGGATTGTGCTTCAGAACGAAGTTAGTGATTGTGGAGCCTGTTCTTTATTATCGATTATGCGTTTTTATGGTGGAAATGCTAGTTTAGAAAATATTCGCTTTCATTCATCAACAACACACACAGGAGTAAGCGCTTTAAATCTAATTGAATGTGCTAAAAAATATGGTTTTGAAGCCAAAGGACTTAAAATTGACGAGATAAAATCGGAATTACTTCCCGTTATTGCTCATGTCAAAATAAACCAATCTCTTTCTCACTTTTTAGTACTTTACAAAGTAGAAAAAGGTGTTTGTACTCTCATGGATCCAGCGTGTGGAATAAGAAAAGTAAAGATAGATGAATTTATGAGAATATTTACGGGCAATGTTATTGCTTTATTTCCAAAGAATGTTGTCGTGGAGCATACAGACTTAAAAAAATTAAAGAGAATGATTGAAACAGCAGGAAAGAAGGAATTGAGATTAATTCTAAACATGATATTGTTTATTTTATTTTCTATTATAATAACCATTCTACTTAGTCTTTATATGAATATTTTACTTCAAAGTAATCACATGATTCATATCTTGAGTATTTTTTTAATTCTTCTTCTTTTGAAGACTGTTATTGATTATCGAACTGAATGTATGAAAAGTCAACTTCATTACAATTTATCAAAACGCATATTACCTGATTTTTTCAAACATATCTTATGTCTCCCCTTAAATTATATTTATCTTAAAGATTCAGGAGAATTGGTCAAGAAAATGGAAGATATTGAAGAAGTAGAAGGAACACTTACTGATTTTTACATCAATGGAAGTATCCAACTGCTTATTCTGATTCTTGCTTGTTTTATTGTCTTTACTATTTCCTTTGCATCGGCTATTGTTTTTTTTCTTTTTGCAACTGTGTATTTACTTTATGTTGGAATAAGTAGTCGAGATATAGGAGAACATATTAGAGAAGTTATTTCATCTGACACGAATTATCATGCTGAAATCATTGATTTTTCTCATGGATTAACGAGTATTCATCATGCTAATGCAGAACATTTTGTTTTTAAGAAGTTTCACGAGTTTATTCATCATTATTTGAAAGACTCTAAAAAGTGTGAAGTCTATATGGCAAAACAAAAAACGGTAAAAAGATTTCTACTGGCATTTTTTGAACTCGTTCATTATACTTTACTTATTCTTCTTTACCAAAGAGGAGAGCTCGCTTTTACTTCTATTTTAGCTTTAAGTAGCCTTAATGCTTTATTGACTTCTTCTGTTGAAGGGCTTGCAAATTTTATCCCTAGTTTAATTTATTATAAAAGCATTATTATGCAGGTAAATGAATTTTATGATTTGGAAGAAGAGAAAAAGGAAGGCGAAACTTTTCAAAATGGTGATATTTTGATTCAAAACGTGTTTTATTCTTATGGTCAAAAACATATCGTTTTAGAAAATGTAAATGAAACGATTAAAAGAGGAGAAAAGATATTTATTCAAGGAAAAAGTGGAAGTGGTAAGTCAACACTTTGTAGACTTTTAAATCGTGAATATGAAGATTTCAAAGGAACTATTTCTATTGGCAAAAAAGATATTTTGAAATTATCGAAAACTTCTTTAAGGGAACACTTGAGCTATGCCTCACAAAGTGAAAGTTTATTTAAAGGAACAATAAGAGAAAACATTTTGATGGGAAGAATGGTTTCAAAGAAAGAGTTTGATCAGGTGTGTTCTCTATGTAAAATAGAAGAAATCACACAACGGAGACCTTTTCAATATGATACGTTTCTTTATAATGGGGGAGAAGAGCTATCAGGTGGAGAACGCCAACGAATTATACTCGCAAGAACCCTTCTTCAGAAAAAAGATATTTTGTTATTAGACGAGACTTTATCAGAAGTGAGTGAAGATTTAGAAAGAGAGATTTTAAAAAATTTGTTTATTCAATATAAAGAACAAACTATTCTTTATATTTCTCATAAAAATGGGCAAGATTTATTTGAACGAATCATTAAGATATAGAAAGGAGATTGAGATGGAACTAAACCATGAAGAATTAAACCAAATTGTAGGTGGCGGTTTTAAAATTGGATTAGCTGTTGCAATTGGTGGATTAGTTAGCTTCCTTATCGGAGCAATTGATGGGTATCTTCGTCCACTCAAGTGCAATAAGTAATGGAGCTAAGATATGAAGAACTAGATCAAGTTATAGGCGGAGCGCTTCAAATCAATAATTCATTTATCAATTCTGTTTGTAAAGTAGTAGGTGTGATGATGGATTTAGGTCGTGCTTTTGGAAGTGCAATTCGCTATGGTGTTTCTCGAAAGAAATGCTAAGAATGAAGAAGTTTCAATGAATGAAATATCATTGAACTTCTTTTTTTTATGCCTATAATATGTTATACTTTTGATAGGTGAAAGTTGTGAATAATAAGATTAAAAATGTATTAACAAAATTAGAAGAAGAGGGTTATACTGCTTATGTTGTGGGAGGCTTTGTTCGTGATTATTTACTAGGGAATATAAGTTACGATGTCGATATTGCAACATCGGCATCCTCTGCAGAAGTTAAACGTATATTTGACTTAAAAGGGGAAGAATCTTATGGCACAGTTAGCATGAAAGACTCTCTTTATAATTATGATATTACAACTTTTCGTGTGGAAAAAAAATATGAAAATAGAAGACCTACTGAACTTGAATTTACAGAAACTGTAGAAGAGGACTTATTGAGAAGAGATTTTACAATTAATGCTCTTTATATGGATAAAGATGGTAATATTCATGATTTTTTAGGAGGGAAAAAAGATTTAGAGGAGAGAACAATTTGTGTCATTGGAGATGTTTTTGAGAAAATGATTGAAGATCCTCTTCGAATTCTGCGTGCTATTCGTTTTGCCTCTTCCTTAAATTTTTCTTTAGATCCCAAATTAACTCAATTTATTATACAAAATAAACAATTGTTAGTGTCACTAAGCTTTACACGTAAAAAAGAAGAATTAAATGCTATTTTTGCAGGATCAACACCAGATAAAGCACTTTCTTATATTCAAGAATACAAATTAGAAGATGTTCTTGAAATCGAAATACCTAAAGAACTAAATGTATCTTGTCATCCTCTTGGCATTTGGGCTCAGATTAACTATAGTGAAAAATATCCATTTACGAAAGAGGAAAAGGAAGAAATCGCGAGTATAAAAAAGATTCTTCATTATGGCATTATTGATAGTATGGTTTTATATGAGTATGGACTTTATCTTTCTATTATAGCTGCTGATATTTTAAATATCTCTCATAGTGATGTCAGTGAAGTCTATAAGAATATGCCTATTTATTCTGCAAAAGATATTGTAATAAATGGGGATGATATTATGAAACTTTTAAAGATAGAACCCAGTGAAAAAATAAAAAAGATTTTATATGATGTTGAATTGTCCATTTTAGAAAACCGTTTACATAATGATTATGAAGAAATTAAAGATTATATTTTAGTAAACTGGAGGGAAGAGCATGAATGATGTGGTATTTAAGACCCTTAAAGGGAAAGATTTTATTGTAAAAAATTATCTTTTAAAAGTCGCTGTAGAATTAAGACTCTCTTTAAATGAAATGATTCTTTTGATTTATTTTATGAATCAAGAGGAACCTACTTTAAATATTGAAAATATCTCTTCCAGTGTTTATTTAAGTGAAGAAGAAATAATGGAGGCGTTTACAAGACTTGTTGGGATTAATTTAATTAGCATGAATGTTATCAAAGCAAAAGATGGAACGAGAAGCGAAATTATCAGTTGTGATAATGTGATTAAACATGTTTCGAGTGAACTTGCAAAAGAGCATAAAAAGGAAAAAAAGAGCAATTTGTTTGAAATATTTGAAAGTGAATTTGGAAGAGGTTTATCACCTATGGAATATGAAATTATTGATGATTGGTTGAGACAAGGAATGAATGAGGAGTTAATTGAAGAAGCTTTGAGAGAAGCTACATTAAATAATGCTAAGAGTCTTCGTTATATCAGTAAGATATTGCTTACATGGCAAGAAAAGGGATACAAAAGCAAACATGATATTGTGCGTGGATATAAGAAAGAGTCAGAATCTTCTGCTTCAGCAGATCTTTTTGATTATAATTGGTTAGAAAATGAATAGGGAAGACGTTTTAAATATATTAGACACTTTAATTCCTGATCCAAAATGTTCCCTTCATTATACAAAAGATTATGAATTATTAATTGCTGTTATGCTTTCAGCTCAATGCACAGACGAACGAGTTAATCAAGTAACTCCTATCCTTTTTTCCAAGTATGACATTTTTACTTTAGCCCATGCAAACAAAGAAGATATTATTGATATTATAAGGCCTTGTGGAAATATGAACAAAAAGAGTGGCTTTATGATTGAAATAGCAAAGCGACTAGTCACAGAGTGTAATGGAAGTGTTCCAAATAATCGTGAGTTTTTAGAAAACTTACCTGGTGTAGGAAGGAAAACAGCCAATGTAATCCTTTCAAATCTCTTTAATGAACAAGCCTTTGCTGTTGATACGCATGTTGAAAGAGTAGCAAAACGTCTTGGTTTAGCGTTAGTATCTGATGATGTTGTTGAAGTAGAAAATAAACTATGTGCTTATTTTGAAGGAGAAAGTTTTTTAAAACTTCATCATCAGCTATTACTTTTTGGAAGACACTTTTGTACAGCAAGAAAACCTTTATGTGAGAATTGTCCTTTTAAAAAAATGTGTAAATATGAAGAAAAAGAGCAATAAATATAACCAAATAGTTATGTCGACTATATTGTAAAAAGAGACTTATCTTATTGTAGGTAAGT